>JAJYAE010000219.1 GCA_021779695.1 Acidobacteriota bacterium
CAGCCAGCACCACCACGATGACCATCGCCACCACGGCGGCCACTAGCAGAAACTCCATGCCGTGGCCCTTTGCCGGCAGCGGCATCACGCTGGCGCTGAGCCTATTCTTCATCCGCAGGAAGAAGCGGTTGCCGCTGTTCCTTTGCCTTGCATTGCTGCTGGGCGTGGGAGGCATGGTGGTTGGTTGCGGCGGCGGAAGCGCGTCGCCGAAAAATGGCGGAACTCCCGCCGGAAACAGCACGGTGACGGTAACCGCATTGTCTGGTTCGGGGGCTAGTGCGCTCACGCAGACCGCTACCGTGACGTTGACGGTCCAATAAGCTGTTACGGTACTTTCGCGCACGATTCAGCCGGGGAGGGGATCGAATTACCTTCCCGGCTGGATGCTTCTAAAGGGCCATCTCTTGTAAATATCCACAACGTTTTTGTGATGTTTTTGTTGAAATCGCCACTACATATCAGGAAATATATGGATCACCAATTCAGATGCGGCACTGAATGGGGCTGCCGTCGTGTCGCAAGGCGCCCCGGGCAGTGTGACAGAGTTGGTGGGAGCCGCCGCTCCGGTCAATCCCCCGCTGTTGTACGGATGCCCGATGGGTACATGGTTCGAGCTCCGAAATTTATACATGCGATTTAAGGCTGTCGCACACGACAAGCCGTAGTGAGGTTCAACGATGCGCAATCAAGTTTCGAGAGAGCCAAAGCGCCGATTCATCGCAATTCGCCAAATCGCAGCAGCCTTGATTCTGCTGGCGATGGGAGTGGGCTGTTCGTACGCTGGCAATTTGAGGCAATGGAAAAGGCTGGCCAAGCACGGTGATGCCGATGCTGAAACTCACCTGGGCATTGCCTACTACTTTGGTCAGGGAGTCATGCGGGATTTCGTTAAATCCGCCTACTGGTTCCAGAAGGCAGCCGACCAGGGAAACGCAGAAGCGGAATGCGCTTTTGGGTCTCAATATTTTTACGGTCAAGGCGTGCCGAATAATTTAGCGACATCCGTCTATTGGTATCAAAAGGCAGCGGATCAGGGCTACGCGCTCGCTCAGTTCAATCTGGGCAATGCGTACTGGAACGGCCAGGGCGAACCGCAGAATCTTGCTCTTGCAGTTGAGTGGTGGCGGAAGGCGGCCCTGCAGGGATACGCGCCAGCGCAGGATAGCCTCGCCAACTCATACGCTACAGGAAAGGGCGTAACCCAGGATGAAGCCACAGCCGTCATCTGGTGGACAAAAGTTGTGGCGCAGGGCGGTGCCCTGGCGCAAACTGCCCAGCAGAACATCGACGTCTACTACAACCGGCAGCAGCAAAAGCAGCTCGATGCACAAGAAGAAGCAAAGAGTGCCGAGATGCTCAAGAAAAACGCCGGTGAGTGCGAGATCAAGTTTACCGTCTCGAACGAAAGCAGGTACTCGCTTTGGGTCGGAGAATCATTTCCGGGAGAACACGGAGGCATTTTCATTTGCGACAAAGACGATTGCGACACTAACCTTCTCATATTGCCCGGGCAAAATGGTTTTGGTACCTTCACGTCCATAGAACCGAATTACCACGAATCGTTTAAAGCGGATCCGTATTACATATTTCCATACGGAAGCAATACGTATTACGTCAAATTCATCCTGAAAGTTAGAACCGGGTTCGGCGGCGTGAAGATCTATCACTTCGCCTCGCCCTGGTATCGCACCTGCGAGAGACCTACGATCACTTTCAATCCGCCCATCAACTGAATACTCCACCGGCTATAAGCCTGTGGATCCTTGAATTGTCGACTTGAAGGCGACTGAAAACCAAATGTGGACGTAAATGCAGATGGAGGAGATTCAATGAAAATGCAAAGGGCGACTTTTCTACTGATGGGAGCTTGCTTCTTATTGCTCACCATTCATGCAGAAAACTGGTCCGATTAGTATGGGAGTTCCGGTTCCGCGACCACTCGAAACCGGGTCTACCGATGAGACAAATCACTCTCAGCACAGTCGAATAGCCGTCGCGAGAACTGACTTATGTCAAGATGAACGCTTCTTGAGTATTCCGCATGGTTTACATTGGCACGGAAGTACCACCGAGTACGGCGTCATCTCTCCGCTGCAGCAACGAGCGCAGAATGGGGGACTGGAAATGTCGCTTGACGGTGATGGCGTAGAAATCCTCAAATAGCTGAGGCACGACGCAATACTCTACGAGGACTCCCATTTTTAGCTCGTCCTGGACGACGACTGTCGGCACGAGGGCAATTGCATCGCTGTCGCGCGCCAGCAGTCTCAGCATGGCCATGTCGTCTACTTCAGCCAGAATCCGGTAGGTTACCCTGTGCTGGTCGCACAGCATGTCGAATCCGGCTCGAATGTCGCTCTCCATGCCGGGTACCAGAATGGGATAGTTACCGAGATCCTGAGGAAACACAAACGGTCGTTTGCTTCGTCTCGGTTTTCCTACAAGGCTCACTTGTTGCCTTGCGATCCGGTGTGATTGCCATGGGTTCACAGCGTCACGATGCACTCGACGATTCGATAAAACCAGGTCGATGCTGTGTACGCTCAACCGTGCAAGAAGATCCGTTAGTGTTCCTGATTGCAGGACCATCTCTATGTCATCCAAGCGTAGCAACGGTCGCACAAAGTTCTCCTGGAAGTTGCGGGAGAGTGTGGCCACAGCGCCGATTCGCACGGTTTGTCGCTTGCGGAACTCACCGTCCTTCAGCAATGCGGAGAGTTCATTGCCCGTGGCGAAGATGGTCTCGGCATAGCTCAAAGCGAGTCGCCCCGCCTCTGTAAGTTGGAGGCTCCTCCCCAGACGATCAAATAAACGATGTCCGAGATCATCTTCGAGAGACTTGATCTGCGCAGAGAGCGCCGATTGCGAGACATGAAGATGCGCCGCAGTCCGCGTCAGGTTGCCGTCCTTCGCCACGGCCCAGAAATAGTGCAGATGGTGATAATTCAGTCTCATCTCGTATCCATCGTTTTAAATGAACGTTTTCTTCTGATATATGCATTTTACAGATTTTTCCGTATGCCTGAAAGTTGTTGTAGCGAAAGGTCGGTATCAAATGTCTGTGTCTTACACCTTCTGGGGTTTCCAGAACGCCAATTTACTCTGCATTCCAGTGGTCATCTTCTTTCTGGGCGGCATTGCGGGCAAGTTAGCTTCATTAGGCAGGCTTCAAATTCAAAAGGCTTGGAGCGCGACTCTCTTCGCAAGCACCACTGCTCTGATTTTTGCCCTGTTTTTCTGTGGGGACGCTTTCGTCCATGCAAGAGCAATGACCCATAAACCGCGAATTGATTCGCTGTTTCGAGTTGGTAGCTTAGCCTTCAGCTTTCGCTTCGATCTGGTCTCAGTCCTGATGCTTCTGCTTGTATCCTTTCTTGGCTGGATCATTGCTAGCTACTCGCGGGCCTATATGTGTGGAGATGCGGAAGAGGGCCGATATATTGGCAACCTCATGTGGACCCTCAGCGCGGTCAGCCTGCTTGTCGTGACCAACAATCTCCTGGTCTTCCTGGCAGCGTGGATACTTACAAGCCTCACACTCCACGGTCTCCTCGCGCTCTACCCCTATCGACAGGCGGCTGTGATTGCCGCCCACAAAAAACTTCTAGCCAGCCGGCTAGGCGACCTGGCCCTTCTTGGTGCTGTGGTCATACTTTGGACACAGACCAGAAGCTTCGAGCTGAACGAAATCGCTCGTCATATCGGGGCCATCGGCGTCGTACCTGCTTCAATCCACATCGCGGCAATTCTCTTGGCTGTGAGCGCCATGATTCAGTGCGCTCAGCTTCCGCTGCACGGCTGGCTCATTCAAGTTATGGAAGCTCCCACTCCGGTCTCTGCGCTACTGCATGCAGGGGTGGTGAATCTCGGCGGTTTCATGCTGGTCCGGGTCGCTTCGGTAATCAATACGACGCCTGCTGCACGAGAATTGCTGGTCGTCGGCGGCTGCATCACAGCCATCATCAGCTCTATGGTTATGACCACGCGCATCAGCATCAAGGTTCATCTGGCATGGTCGACCTGCGCTCAGATGGGATTCATGCTGATGGAATGTGGCCTGGGACTTTACGGCCTCGCTTTGCTACATCTGCTGGCTCACTCCCTTTACAAAGCCCACGCCTTCCTCGGTTCGGGAGGAGTCGTCAAGCAGGCAGGTGCAGGTTGCCTAACACACAGAGATTCATCAGGCCGTGGTGGCGCGCTGGCGCCAAGTGCCTTGGCAGGGGTCCTCATTGCCGCCATCGCATCCATCTTTTGGGCGCCTCACCATGCCAGGGAAGCAACATCGCTATTTGGCATCACCATTGTCGGCCTTGCGATTGCGAGAGTGCTCGCAGCGGCCTTTAGAGCGCGAGATGCCGCCGCATCACTCGTCCTCTTTCTATGCGCAGTAGGAGTCAGCGCGCTCTACTTCGGATATGAGGCCGCTTTCGAGAAGGTTATCAGCGCAGCCGAGAGACCCATAGGCCAACCGCTCGGGATTGTTACCTTCGTCCTTATCAGTTTCGCGCTGCTTTATCTCACCCAAGGAATTGTCCGTAGAGACCCATCAGGACGTCTCGCCACAGCACTCTATCCGTGGTTCTATGCAGGGCTATACCTGGACGAGCTATTTACACGCGGCACGTTTCGCATCTGGCCAACCAGCACCGCCGCACAGCTGATGCAACGGCGCGATGTGCTACAGCCCTTCAGCAAGACAGGAGTAAGCAAATGAATTCGTTCGTAGAGACCCGCAACACAGCAATCGATGCGACGGCTATACGTGAAGCGATGGAGTCCGCCTGCAAGCGCATAGCACCTACGTGGCCACTCGATGAATTCATCGCTGTAAACCCATACTGGGGCTTCGTGGGCGATGATATTCGGACGGCTGCCCGCCAGCTCGAAAGCAACTCCGGCTCCCGAATGCTGATGCCGCGCAGCTACTATCGCGACCAATGGAAAGCGGGCTCGTTCTGTGCGGAAGATCTCCACCACGCACTCGATCACTCTGGCGTAAACCTCACCATCTCGGAACTGCTCTCCGAACTCAACGGAGAGCCCAAGGCTATTCCGCGCATACCTCTCGCTACCCGTGTCGCAGATTCCAGACGCGACCTTCTCCACGGCATGTCTATCACTGATTTCGTGACGCACAACATGAGCCAGCACTGCGCCTCTTACTTTGACCATTGCCAATCCTCGTGGGAGACGCAGCATAAGACGGACCTCTACCATAGCTGGCTGCACCATGCCATGACGGACCGGAGCCCGCGCCTCCTTATGGGTATCCCCGGTGTGCGTCCTTACGCACGCTCGCTGCCCAGTGCGCCTTTCGACATGATCGTGCAAGCGCTGCAGACGTTACCTGTACCCCAGGCCGAATTGGAGAGCTACCTTGCAGCACTCTTGATGAGCATGAATGGCTGGGCATCGTGGTGCGCCTACGAGCGCTGGCAGGCACAGCTTTCGCAGAATGAGGATGATCACATCGTGCAACTGCTGGCTATCCGTCTAGCCTGGGAACACTTTGCCTATCTTCACCTGCTCGATGCCCAAGGACTGGTTGGATGGAAAGATGCATGGAACGCAATCTCCGCATGGAAGGCCACAGCAAACCACCCACACTCCGCCGATTGGATCTTTCAGGAGGCGTTGGAGATGGCGTACCAGCAACGCCTTTGTCGTTCGCTGAGCGCTGGTTTGCAAGCCTCGCCTCCTGACTCGACAGGCATCGCAGCCGCTCAAGCGGTCTTCTGCATCGACGTTCGTTCGGAGGTATTTCGTCGCGCGTTTGAGGCTTGTTCACCTACCATTGATACGCTTGGCTTTGCAGGATTCTTTGGCTTGCCGATATCCTACACGGCGCTCGGCAGGCAGACTGCGCGACCACAGTTGCCGGGCCTGTTAGCACCAAAGTTGTGCGTCACCGACAGCACCGGGTCTTCGCAGTTAGACCAGCAGCTCAACACTCAAAAGCGACGGAGCCTCTATCTCAAATCAACGTGGAAGGACTTTCGCTCAGCCGCCACCTCTACGTTCACGTTCGTGGAGTCGTGCGGCTTGTTCTTTGGCGGCTCGCTGATCAAGAACACGCTGCCTCGGCTAAATCGATTCCTCACGCAAAAGCGCAACCCTGGTGGCAATCCGTCGTCCCTGCGGCCATGCATCGTAACGGCGTCTACGGACGCCTCGTCAACGCCTGACGACCTGTGCGACCTTGTTGCCGGAATCCTCACCAACATGAGCCTGACACAGCGCTTTGCAAGGTTACTTGTCCTAGTGGGTCATGGCAGCGAGACGGAGAATAATCCCCATGCTGCCGGCCTTGATTGCGGAGCCTGTGGTGGGCATAGCGGCGAAGTCAATGCGCGAGTTCTAGCCAGTCTTCTCAACGACCCAGCTATTCGCGCCGGACTTTTTCAACGCGGCATCACGATTCCTTCGACAACCCATGCTCTGGGTGCGCTACACAATACAACAACGGATGAGGTGACGATCTTCGATGCAGAGACGGCACCGCAGACTCACGCCGCCGACCTGGCGCAATTGCAGCAGTGGTTCAGGCAGGCAGGCCATCGCGCACGTCGCGAACGAGCTGCATCCGTCGGCATCCGTGAGAACGACAGTACATCCAGCGACGAGCTCCTAAGACTGTTCCAGCGTCGTAGCCACGATTGGTCGCAGGTTCGACCGGAGTGGGGCCTAGCGAACAACGCTGCATTCCTGATAGCCCCACGATCACGTAGCCGCGCACTCGATCTACGGAGCCGCGTATTCCTCCACGAGTACCAGAGCGCCTCCGATCCAGCAGGAGCCGTGCTGGAAGCCATCATGACCGCTCCCCTGCTGGTGACCAACTGGATCAACATGCAGTACTACGCCTCCACCGTCGACAATCGCCTCTACGGCAGCGGCAATAAGGTGCTTCACAATGTAGTTGGGGGGCGACTGGGCATCTTCGAAGGCAATGGCGGCGACCTCCGCATTGGGCTGCCGCTCCAATCGCTGCACGACGGGCAAACACTGCGTCACACGCCATTGCGTCTGAACGTCTTCATCGAAGCTGAGGAGGGCGTAATCGATACGATCCTGACCAAACATGAGGTTGTTAGAAACCTGGTTGATAACGCCTGGATTCACCTGCTGCAAATCAGGCCGGGATCAGGGGCGATCTCAAGGTATAGGAAGGGTCGGTGGATGCCGGTGGACGGCGACAATTTAACTCCAGGCCACTCAGCAGAAAGAATCTCGGAGGAAAGCTATGCGTAAACTTCTCTTTGTTCATGAAGAACAGCACGTGGATCGTGCTCTCAGAAACGTGAAAAATCTTCTGCATTTCGAACAAATAGGGGTGCAGGGCAGTGCCACTTCTGATCTCTTGGCTGTGGTCGTTCTATCTCTTGATATCGTTCATGCGATCCTCTCGGCTGAGCAGGAGTGTGCTTTGCGGCCTTCTTCCGATGGCAGTGCTGTTTTCGGTCCCGATTCGGTGTCACTAAACGGCATTTGGACACTCGTCACGCTAAGTCGTCGGGACCTTCAGGAGCCAACGACTCGTAATGGAGCACTGGATCGAGTTCTGGTCACCCTGCAGAATCAAGGGTTCGTTCAAGACTGGGAAACGGTGTTTCTCCTATCTCCTAGTCAAGAACACAGCCTGTCAGA
>JAJYAE010000010.1 GCA_021779695.1 Acidobacteriota bacterium
TCGTGCTGCTTCACTATCCCGATGATCTGCTCTTCCGTAAACCGGCTCTTCTTCATCCCCAGTCCTCTCCTTCACATTACGAGAGAACTCCAGTTTTGAATGGCTGAGTTTTCCGGGGGCAGGTCAGCTGATTCTACTCGCTCTGTCAGCGCAATCATGACCTGTGATGGAAAACTGCTGTGAAAGAGAAGCACGCGGTCAGATGCCGGACTATTCGAAGTAGACGGAACTCGCCGGTTGATTGGGTCAGGATCTGCCTTCGTCTCTTGGCGAAATGGGCTTCAAGCTGCCCGCAAATTGAAGATAGGAGATCTCATCGCGCAGAGGGACGCCACATTTGGCGATCGGCGCAGCGGGGTTGCCGCGAACCATCGTTGCCGGAGGAACAGAGGCTGTGACCACGCTGTCTGGCCGGCACCACGCCTGCGCTTCATCATGAGTCACTCTTGTCATGTGCTATACCGCTGAGCCCTCTCAGGAACTCCTTTACAGTCACATCACGGGTTAAAGCGACACCGCAGCGGGCAACCGGCCTCGCCGGGTTCCCCTGAACAAGGGTCATCGGAGGAACTGACCGCGACACCACACTCCCGGCGGTCACTACTGCGCCCTCGCCAATGATCACGTTCGGCATGATGATGGCACCCGGACCAACAAAAGCATTCCTCTCAATTCTTATGCCTTTTGTTTCACGAAAATGTGCAATTAGCATCGCACGCATACCAATTGCGACGCCATCTTCAATTGACACAAGCTCAGGTTGTGAGGTTTCCAGGATAGCGTCATACCCAATCCAAACATCGTGTCCGATATGCACGCCTCGCGCCCTATGGAGCGCAACTCGCACAGTTCGCGCACCCGGCCCGAACCTGGCGATCAGCTGCAAGAGCCTATTGATAGAGCCGCGAAATGATTTTTCAGTTTCACTTTCACTCATTGCATGTCTCTGATTCATTCCTTCGATTTATCTGCGACAAACTTGGAGAGCGGGCCGACAATTGTGAGATCTTCGGAACTGAGTGCATCAAAATCGATCTCCTTACCAATGGCCTCCTGCAGAGCATTTAAGATTTGCAGCAGTCCAAGCGAATCAACAATTCCGGAGAGCAACAAATCACAGTCCTCTGGCAATTCAGAACATTGCTCGCGGCCACCCGAATCCGAGCGGGAGTTAAGATACCGAACAATGAAGGTTTGGACTTCATTCTGGGTCATTGGGACTCTTACTCTCTTTCAGCATTCTTAGCATTTCTGTCCTATCGAACTTTCCATTTGCGGTACGGGGCAGCCGATTATAAAAATGAAACCTTCTTGGAGCCATGTACCCCGGAACCGATGCTGCAATTTGGCTCCGAAGCTTTGCAATCTCCACCTGCTCTCCCTCGACGAACACTTCGATACCTTCGCAACCACTTTCCGTTACAGGCCACCCCACTGCTACCACTCCGTCCAAACCGCACAAGTCGCGAACCTTTGCCTCAACTTCTCCAAGTTCGACCCGGTGCCCGAACACCTTGACCTGAAAATCGATCCTCCCCAAGTGAGTCATCGGTCTGTTGCCCGCAGGTCGGCGAACACGATCGCCGGTCCGGTAAAAAACGTCGCTCTGACCGGGTGGTGTAAGAAAGGAGACAGCAGTTTTGTCCGGGTCCTTCCAGTAGCCGAGTGACATCTGAGGTCCGTTCATCAATAATTCGCCATCCTCACCTGGAGCGACCTCCATCAAACCCTCGTTGACGATCAGCACTTTCATGTCTGGAAAAGGGTACCCGATGGGTACGATGCCCGATTCGGATTCTCCGCACGATTGCGTCTGGTCCCACCTGTAGAGCGCACAGGCAATAGTAAGCTCAGTGGGACCATAGAGGTTTTCGATCAGAGAGTTAGGCGCTGCTTCTGACCATGCAGCGACCGAAGAAACGGGAAGAGGTTCTCCGCAAAATAAGCTCAGACGGAGCGAGGGATAGCGTCCTGGCTTCAAGAGCCCTAGCTTCTTCATGAAGGCAGCAGTTGACGGAACTGAGAACCAGACCGTGAGTGCATGTTCCCGAATGAATCCGCCCGGACTCACCAGCGCCTTTTGGGGGGCGCAGCAAAGACATGCACCGCGCTCCCAGCAGACAAACATGTCGAAAGCTGACAGATCGAACGTCATGTCGAACATTTGAGAAAAGCGGTCTTCCTCGGTAATCTGATAGCGGGCCACCATATATTCAAGGAAAGCAAGCACATTACGGACCGCAACCATGACGCCCTTGGGAACCCCCGTGCTCCCAGATGTAAACAGCAGGTAAGCAATAGCATCGAGGTTCTGAGCGGGTTCCCGCCACATCGACGCCCGCTTCAAGTCAAGATCGCCAACAAAATGATGAGAAGGCCATTTAGAACGCAGAGTGCTCACATTGGATACGTCCGGCAAAATCACCAAGACTGGCCGGGTTGCGCACTCTAACAGTGCATCGAGTTGGGGAATTGACTGCGAGTCTACGATGACGGAGCGGCTCTCGGAGCGTGCAAACATTATCTGCGTCCGGCCAACGGGGAAAGTTCGATTTAGCGGGACATATCCATTACCTGCCAGCAATGCTCCTAAGACTCCAGCGAATGCGGTCGTCGAACGATAGGCGAAAACAGCGGTCAGAGCTGGGGTGCAAAACTCGGGGTACTCTTGGAGTGTTACAGCAATCCGACGTGCAATCTCGAATAGTTGCTCGTACGAGAGCTCCTTCCCTTCAACCATGATCGCGGGCCTTTTCGGAAACCGGGCCGCCGAGGACACAAAGCCCTGCCAAAGACCAATTCTCTCGCGTAGCGATGCCAATCTATCAGTGCCTCCCTTCACGATCTCTCAATCAAGCAGATGGTCTAACTGTATTTTCGTTGCTTAAAAAGGACTCAAGATCGGATGCGTGGCCCTGAATATCTGAGTTGCTATCTGTGGAGGCTTTCCTGAGGCTTCACAAACCTGCACCAGAACTTACTGTCCCTAAGGGTCTAGTGTGCTGAGATCCATTGAAGGTCCGGTCAAAGAATGTCAAGATATAGCTTTTCCACCAAGGAGGGTTGCATGCCATTCCAGAGGGTAAGGTAGGTATGAAGTACTCTCCCTGATCTTCTAAATCTCAGGCTTTCGAGGGGCGTTAGGGAAGCACACCCTAAGACTGGGCATGTTGCGATTCGGGCTCCGCGAAAGGCGGCAACCCGGAGAAAGCGATCCAGTAGCTGCTCACGCTCAGCTTCCGAAAGATCTCCCCATAGTATGTCGTCGAGAATTGCTACTCTTACCTGGGCGTTTGACCCATCCTCCATTATGTAGCCGGTAATCATTCCTGCATGCTGCCCGTTGCGTAGACTGATAGTGATTGAACCCGCGCGTTCACGACATTGCCAATCCGCCTCCGCACGCGACCAAACGCGGGAAAGCTTTACATCGGCGTTGATGTTCGCACTCAGCTCAAGGAAAAGGTCAATGTCAGAATCATCGATTCTTTCATCCCGAAGAGGGCCTTTCGAATGCAATAGGCGAACGAGGTAATTGACCGTAAAGATTCGCTCCGTATTCAGGCACATAGCTCGCGAAAAGTAGGGCATGCACTTGTCCATGCCGTCTCCCTCCACGCAGAAATTAATCACGCCATCAAATCCCTCTTCCCTAGCGCGATTTACCAAGTCAACGAGGAGGAGGAGACCAAGACCAGATCCCTTCACGGATTTTGCCGCCGTAAGAAAACTGATTAACACCAGCTTAGTAGGCTTACCCTCCCAAACAGCAAAGCGAGGAAATCCTGCAACAAATCCGAGAATGCCTTTCTGATCCATCTTGTATACGGTGGGTGCAAGAGCAAATGTGCTTCCCGGATATTCGAAAATGGAGCGGAGAAAGCACTGAGTATAACGCAGTGGCGGATTTGGGTTTTCTGCCCACGACTCTTGCATCATACTCGCAAGCATGTCGAATTCGCCCCGAAAATCAACTACACTGGGAGATAGAGTCCTTGTGATCACTGCTTTCCCCAAAGAGACGTGCGGATATTCTCGCGCCGAAAAGTAAGCACGAAGACTTTCGGAAATCTTGACCTGCCGTGATTTGATCTGCCAACAGAGCCGGGTTAAGCCGCCGCTCAACTTTCAACTACTGCCGAGACACCCTTACCGCTCTGTAGATTAAGCTGTCCGTAAGTTCCCGATGACGGAGGCGAGCACCTTGACCGCAAACTGGACCGAGGCAGACAAGAAACACCAAATCCATTCTCTCCATCACCCTTCGGACGTTGCAGAGCAGATTGTGATTACGGGCGGAAAGGGCGTGGAGGTGGAGGATGCGGAGGGGCATCGCTATATCGATGGCCTTTCCAGCCTGTGGAACGTAAATATTGGCTATGGCCGGACAGAACTGGCCGATGCCGCTGCGGCCCAAATGCGCAGCCTTGCCTACTATTCCGGCTATGCCGGGACGACCACGACGCCATCGATTCGACTGGCGGAACGGCTTATGCAGCTTGCGCCTGGCATGGCGGCGGTATTCTTCGCCTCGGGCGGCGCAGAAGCGAACGAGGCTGCCCTGAAGACCGCACGCTTCTACTGGAAGGCGCTCGGCAAAACCGGCAAGCTGAAGGTGATCGCGCGCCAGTACGCCTATCACGGCGCAACACTGCAAACGATGAGCGCTACGGGCATTCCGGCGTACTGGAAGATGTTCGAGCCGCGGATCCCCGGCTTTGTCCACATCCAGACCTGCTATCCCTACCGCTTTCAGGGAGCGAGGCCCGGCGAAACCATCGGCCAAGCCGCGGCGCGGGAACTGGAAGAAGCGATTCTCCGTGAAGGTCCGGAAACGATTGCCGCCTTCATTGGCGAGCCGATTCATGGCGCAGGCGGGGTAATTTATCCAACCGAGGACTACTGGCCCCTGGTCCGCGCAGTGTGTGACAAATACGATGTGCTGCTGATTGCCGATGAGATTGTGACGGGATTTGGCCGCACCGGCCGATGGTTTGGGATGGAGCACTGGGGCGTTACGCCGGACATTTGCACGTTTGCAAAAGGGGTCACGTCGGGGTATCTGCCGCTGGGTGGGATGCTCATCACGCAAAAGGTGCGCGATGCCATCGAGTCTGTTGCGCCCGCGGATCGCTGGATGCACGGCTATACCAATTCAGGCCAGCCGACCTGCTGCGCGGTCGCGCTTGAAAACATTCGCATCCTCGAGAGCGAGGGCCTGCTGGAGAACTCTACCCGGATGGGGCATGCGCTGCGGGACGGTCTGAAGGAGACGCTTGCCGAGCATCCGCATGTAGGCGATATTCGTGGAGGCAAGGGCTTGCTTGCAGCAGTGGAATTTGTCCAGGACAAGGCCACCAAGGAGAACTTCGCCGCCGCCGACAAGGTAGGACCGCGCATCAAGGCGGAATTGAAGAGGCTTGGAATCCTGACCCGGACTCGTGGAACGGACGGTTCGCACCCGGCTGCCGGCGATCAGATCCTGTTCGCGCCGCCGCTCGTCATTGCAGAGTCTGAGGTACAACGAATCGTCGAGTCGCTCCGGCAGGCTGTGCGGGCAGTGCTGGGCTCCTAACGCCCGGTGCAGAAACTCGCATGCGGGAAGGGCAGCATACCGAGCGCCGCCGCCACGTTAGACGTGCATCGCGATGGAATGGAGCGGCTGGATTGGTGGCGCCGTCTCCTGCGCTTTCAGTGTCAGGACGGATTGTAACCAATTCTTGTAGACCTGCACGGCCGTTGAGAACCAGAGATTCTGCGCGGTTGCCGATTCAAGCAATGCGTTAGCTTGTGCCAGATGGTCGCTGCGCCTGTGGCCATTGGCGACAGGCTGGAGTGCACTCAGCCGGGCGGTGAGATCTGGATCAAAGTAGTTTTCCGGGATGCACGGGTATACCGCCGACTCGCCTCTGCCATAGCGCCCGATGTCGCGGCGGTATTCGAGCAGGAGTGTATTGGCTTCATACTCCGGATGCCCCTGAAAGTAAAGAAACAGGCTCTTGTCCTGCCGGACAAAGATGTCCACATCCCCCGCGCTGGTGTGGCTCAAGATGGTATAGCCGCTGGCGCGCAGGGAATCCTGGCTCAGCGTGTTCCAGCGTGAGTGGGGCAGGTGAAATCTGGGTGGAACCCCGTCCAGCAGACGGTGCCGGGAATCCTGCGTGCATTCAAAGATGCCCGAAGCCTTGGCGCCCCTTCGGACTCTGCCGATTCCATCGCGATAGAGGACGGCTGCGTGGGCAGCCAGGCAAGACCAGACTGTGGAGTAAGTGCGCTCCTGCGCCCAGTCGAAGAGCCGCGTGAAGACAGGCCAGTAGGGCTCTTCCTGCAGCGTGGGTGAGAGGGGCTCGCGGCCGGTGACGATTAGCGCGTCGAGGCGCATATCCCAGAGTTGATCGACGCTGAGATATTTTTCATCCACGATGCTGACGCCTGCTTCGCTGCGAGGCACATCGGGCATGGCATACAACCCGAGGCAGACGTCGATCTCCTGGACAGCGGCCGTGAGCAGAGTGACAAACTGGCGCTCGGTTTGCTCCAGCGCACCATCGGGCATATTGTTGACCAGTCCAATGGCAACTTTGGGCCGTCCGGAGATACCCTCTCGTGTCTCCTGCGCGTGCTCGCTCAGGAAGGTACAGGGTCGGCCGTGACAACGCGATTGTTTGGAAATCAGACAGAGTGGCATAGGCAACCAATAACTCGCAATCAAAGCAAAGAAGGCATCTGCGCGCTCACGCAGTGTCTGCGGCAGCGCGCATTGCCTGATCCAGATCTTCGAGGATATCGTCGGCATGTTCGATGCCGACGCTCAGCCGGATCATGGAAGGTGTGACGCCGGCGCGTTTCTGCTCCTCGGCCGACATCTGCCGGTGCGTTGTCGAAGCGGGGTGGCAGGCCAGCGATTTCGCATCGCCTAAATTGACGAGACGCTTGACGAGCTTAAGCGCGTCATAGAACCGGACGGCTGCGGGGTAGCCGCCGCGAACGCCGAACGCGATGAGCGAGCAGGCCTGGCCTTTCAAGTATTTTTGAGCCAATGCGTAGTACGGACTCTCGGGAAAGCCTGCGTAGTTGACCCACTCCACGCTAGGATGGTTGCGAAGAAACTCGGCGACGCGCCTGCCATTCTGCACATGGCGCTCGACGCGCAACGCCACGGTCTCGACACCCTGCAACAGGAGAAACGCGCTGAAAGGCGCAAGCGCAGATCCGGTTGTGCGCAGGTAGACGCTGCGGCAACGACCGAGGTAGGCCGAACGGCCATAGTGTTCTGTGTAAATGAGGCCGTGGTAGGACGGATCGGGCGTGTTAAATGCGGGGAAGCGCGCGGCATGTTCCTTCCATGGGAAGTTGCCGCTGTCCACAATGGCGCCGCCAAGCGTGGTTCCGTGGCCGCCCAGAAACTTCGTGAGGGAGTGAACGACGATGTCCGCGCCATATTCGATGGGGCGCAGCAGAACGGGCGAGGCTACAGTATTGTCGACGATCAGAGGAATGCCGTGCCTGTGAGCTACCGCAGCGAGGCCCTCAATGTCGCAGATGTTGCCGGCGGGATTGCCAACGCTTTCGCAGAAGATGGCGCGGGTCTTGTCATCGATACATGCCTCCATGGCGTCCGGCGCATCGGACTTTGCGAAGCACACCGCGACACCCTGCCCGGGAAGCGTATAAGCAAAGACCGTATGCGTGGTGCCGTACAGCTGGGGAACGGAGACAATATTGTCGCCCATCCCCGCAACATTCGCGGCGGCGTAATAGACCGCGCTCTGTCCCGTCGCAACGCACATTGCATCCTCGCCGCCCTCCAGCGCGGCGACCCGCAGCTCCAGCACGCGTGTGGTTGGATTGGAGATTCGCGTGTAACGGTAACCTTCCACCTCGAGGTTGAACAGGGCCGCACCGTGCTCGGCACTGTCGAAGGCATACGATGCGGTCTGATAGATGGGGACGGCGACAGCCTTCGTCGTTGGCTCCACATCATAGCCGGCATGAATTGCAAGCGTCTCAAGCTTCATGGAACCATTTTCTCGCAGTCAAAACGATATCTTCGGCCTCGAACAACTCAGCGCGCTGCGATGCGATTGAGTTCGTCTACTACGGACAGGACGTCCGCTTCACTTGTCTTAAAGCTGGTGACACAGGCGCGCAAAACAGGCTGCCCGGCGCACCGTGTCTCCGACATCCATGCAATCTGCTCGTCCTTGAGCCGCGCGAGCAAGGCCGGAATGTCGAGCCCTGGCCGGGTGAAGCAGACGACCGGCAGCGGAGTACGATTGGCGATCTGCCAGCCGGACTGCGCAAGGCGCGCGCGCAGGAGATCGCCCATACGCGTCTGATGCTCGATCATGGCGGCATAACCCGATTCGCCGTTGTGCGCCAGGGACATGAAGAGCTTGAGTCCAATGAAGCGCCGGGACCATTGAACGGTGCTCGTGTAGGGATCGAGTACCTCCTCGCTGTGCTTGTGAGGCATGTAGGAGGTTTGCACGTGGAAGGTACTTACCACCGTGGAGCGATGACGGCAGAAGAACATGCCGCAAGCCATCGGGACCGAGAGCCATTTGTGGGCATCACACGTGATGGAATCGGCCAGCTCAATGCCAGCCAGATGCGGCCTCAGCGCTGGAGAGATGGCCGCGGCGCCACCCCAGGCGGCGTCCACGTGGAACCAAAGTCCTTCCGATTTGCAGTACGCGTGCAAAGCGGCAAGCGGATCGATCACTCCGGCTGCCGTTGTGCCGCAAGTTCCCACCACCATGAACGGCTGCAAGCCGGCCTTGCGATCTTCCTCGACCTGACGCTGAAGAGCTGCGATGTCCATCCTCAGAGCGTTGTCCGCGGGCACAGTGCGGAGCGCCTGCCTGCCCAACCCCGTCATGTGGGCGATCTTTGTAAAGGAATGATGCGCCTCCTCGCTGAGGTACAGGACTGGTTGGCAGTCCAGACAGCGCAGGCCGCGCTCGCCATATTGGGGAAAGGCATGGGTGAGCGCAACCAGCACCGCTGTGAGGTTTGCCTCTGCACCGCCTGTGGTGAAATTGGCAAAGGTGTTCACTGGCAGACCAAATTTGCCTGCAATCCAGTCCAGTGTGTACCGCTCGATTTCGTTGGCTTCAGGCGAAGTGCGCCAGGAGGCGAGTTGCGGATTGTAGAGTGCGACCAGCGTGTCCGCAACGACGGAAGCTACGGTCACGCTGGGATTGAAAAGGCCGAAGTAGCGTGGATGTGTGACCTGCACCTGCCACCGGCGGAGCATGTCTTCCACGTCCGAGGTGATCTCTTCAAGCGACCCGGCTCGTGCAAAGGAGTACCGGGCGTGAAGATGCTGCCGGATCTGCTCTGGCGAGACTTGAGGATAGACAGGCCCGCTGCGGATGCCTTCTTCCACTTGAGCGAAAGCACCTTCTATTGCATCAGTCAGCATGGAGGTTCTCGCCGGTTGGATATCCGCGAAATTTTCCGGCTCTGTTTGAGATGGATGAATCAAATCGAATCTCTGGATTCTCGTTGGCTTTGAAGCGACAGCCTATCACTATAGCCGGATTTCACCCCGCTGAATCTGACCATAAAGGTCCTGATCCAGCGGAACCAACGTCTCTCTCTCTGGGTGATCGAAAAGGACGGTGTCCGTGAAAAGGCTCGGATCGATGCCCTGCTTGCGCCATGCAGCCTTCGAGTATTTGAACGTACCAGTCAGGTCCATTGCCGGTACGACCCTGAAGAAGATGGGGCAGGCGTAACGCGGAAGACGCTGTTGCAGCTCAGCGCGCAGATCTTCGAGCTGCGTTCCTTCTTCAATGACGAGCGCTGCCATCCCTGCCTGACCTTCACATCCAGGGACCTTCACGCCATAGACGTTTGCGTGCAAGACACCCGGCAGACTCGCAAGCGCCGCTTCCACTTCCGAGGCGGCAACATTCTCGCCTTTCCAGCGAAACGTATCACCGAGACGGTCGACAAAGTAGTAGAAGCCGAGGTCGTCCTTCCGCATCAGGTCGCCGGTTCGCACCCAGCGGTCGCCCTGCGCGAACACGTCGCGCAGGATCTTCTTCTGCGTCGCTGCGGGGTCTGTGTAGCCATCAAAACGATTGCCGATGGCAGAAGCCTCTTCCTGCATCTTGCCGATCGCCTCTCCGGCTTCACCGGTCGCACATCGGACGCACAGGCCAGACGCGTCTCGAACCGGCTGTTGCGTTTCTGGGTCAATGCGGACAAGTTCCGGAGAAAAGCGGTGCGCCAGATAGGGTGGAACGCGCCCGATCGATCCGGGTCTGCCTTCCACGTTAAAGAGCGAGACGTTGCCTTCCGTCGCTGCGTAAAACTCCAGAATTTGCGGAATCACGAAGCGCTCCTGAAAAGCGGTCCAGACCGAAGCTGATAAGCCATTGCCGCAGGCCAACCGGATTCGATGCCGACGTGGCGTCTTCCGCTCTGGAGCTTGCAGCAGATAACGGCAGAACTCACCGATGTATTGGAGGATCGTGCAATCCCACCGGACAACATCGTCCCAGAACTGGCTCGTTGAGAACTTCTCGCGCACGAAGAGGCTTCCACCGCCCGCCAGCATCGCTCCAGGGACCAGCACCCCACCGATGCTGTGATACATGGGAAGGCAGCTGTACATGCGGTCCTGGGAAGTGACCTCCATCATGCCTGCAAACCAGTGCGCCCATTGCAGAATGCGCGCATGCGTGATGCGCGCTGCCTTGGGCAATCCCGTGGTGCCGGAGGTGTAAATGTAGAGCGCGCAGTCCGCAATCGTCACAGGCCAATCGGGCTGCGCGGCCAAGGACGCGCTGCTGCAGCTTGCGATCTCGGTTGCGACCGACCGGATGCCCTGCTGCGCGCCATCCAAGGAAACAACCTCAGGCGCTTGCGCATCTCCAGCGAGCGCGGTGCGGGCTGCGTTTCCCAGCGCGTGCTGTGCCACAATCAGTTTCGGCTTTGCTGCCTGAATGCAATGCCGCAGCGATTCACCTTGCAACTGCGGGTTCAAGAGCGCAACAATTGCGCCCTGACTGGAGACGCCTGCCCAGAATGCGAAATACTCAGGAGAGTTGGGCGCGAGCAGCCCCACGACATCGCCCTTGCGAATCCCCTGCAATTTGGCCCAGTGGGCGTATTGATGCATTCGCCCGACAAGTTGCTCATAGGTGTAGAACTGGGCGTCAGAACAAATCGCGGCCTGCGTTCCGCGCAGCGCTGCCTGCTCCTCCACCAGGTGCATCAGCAGGCGCGCGGAATTCTTCGCAATAGGCGCAGTCTTCTCGATCGCCTTCATCCAGACTCGGGAAACCGAGCGCTCGCCGGGTGCAACGGTCAGAACAGACATTAAGCCGTGCCTCCTGCGTCAATGGTCAGGATGGTTCCGGTGATGTTCCTGGATCGATCACTGAGCAAGAACTCAACGCCGTTTGCGATGTCTTCTGCTTCAGCCATGCGCTTGAGCGCCGACCGGCGTTCAATGCTCTTGCGTGCCTCTTCCGTCATACTTTGGGTCATGTCCGTGGCAATAAAACCTGGCGCCACTGCGTTGACGCGAATCCCAAGGCGGCCCACCTCGCGGGCCAGTGAGCGTGTGAAGCCGACGAGCGAAGCCTTCGTAGCCGAATACGCAGCAAGACCGCTGAATCCCGTCGATGCCACAATGGACGCAATATGCACGATGCTGCCTCCGCCCCCAGCCATCATGGAACGGACAACGTGTTTGGTCACCAGGATAGGAGACAGCGTATTCACCCGCACCATGCGCTCGATGTCCGCATCCGGCATCATGCCCAGCACACCTTCCGCGCTGATGCCCGCGTTGTTGACGAGTCCGAAGATCGGGCCGGCGTCATCGCGAATGCGCTTCACCAAAGCGGGGATTTGCTGTAACTCGGCCAGATCGCAGGCGACAAAGCGTAACGCCGGCTGTCCGCCGGACCGCGCGGTTTCTTCAAGCTCGCGCAACGCATCAGTTCTGCTGCGCGCCACGGCAATTACGCAGAAGCCGCTCTCCAGAAGCTTCCGCACAATGCCCAGGCCGAGCCCGCGGCTTCCACCGGTGACGATGACGTTACGCGCTGGCACGTTGCAGCTTTCCGGTGCCTGAGACGTCGAGTGCGGGGACAAAATTAATTGCCGCGGGCACCTTGTACGGCGATAGCGATTCCCGGCAGTGCCGCAGAATCTGATTCTTAAGATCCTGCGTCCCGCTTGGCAGTGCCGCGCTCGATGGCTTCAGCACCACGTCGGCAATGACGATTGCGCCCGTCAGTGAGCTGGCCTTGCGACGGACGAGAGAGATTTGTACAGACGGATGCTGATTCAGGACCGCCTCGACTTCTTCTGGATAGACCTTCTGCCCGCCTACATTAATCTGTCCGTCGCTGCGCCCGGCAAAGTAGAGGCGCCCGCTCCGCGGCTCAACCCGGTCGCCCGTATTGACGAAGCCATCCGCGTCTCTTAATGCCGGAGCGCCTTCGCCCAGATAGCGCAGCGCCGCTCTGGGCGATTGGATCCGCAGCGTTCCCTCTTCAATCTTCATGGCAACATCCGGCGTCGCATCCAACGCGCTGACCGGGAAGCCCGCCTGCCCATCCTTGACTTCGAAAGCCAGCCCGGCCTCCGTCGAGGCGAATGCATGCACCAAGGCCGCATCCGGATAAGCAGCATGCAGCTGATCGAGAATCACCTGGTCGGCGATTTCCCCGGAAAGCCGCACGTAGTGCGGCTTTAGCTCGCCTGCCATAGGGCTCATCATGGCAGATCGCCAGTGAGAGGGCGTTCCTGAGATATGCGTAACGCCCGAGCGCCCGGCGCGGACGAGAAAATCGCTGGTCGATTCCTCGGTGCCGGAGAGCACCATCGACGTGCCGGTCAACATGGCGCGCAGCAGAATCTGCAGTCCGCCGTAGCGTCGAATGTCATAGAAGGTGCTCCAGATCCGAGAGTCGGGAGCAGCCTGAGCACACAAGAGGTGCCCGGCCAGGCTAGTGAGCGTGTGGGCCACCAGCTTCGGCGGCCCAGATGTCCCTGAAGTGAGCAGGACCCATTCCGACTCGACCTTCTTGGAACGATCGTACTCTTGGGGAATCTCTTCGTGCGTGGCCGGCATGAAGTATCGGACGTGCGGAAACTGTGCGCCAAAGTTGCAGTAGTCCGTCACAATCGCGTCCACCGATGCGCCGCGAATGATGTGCCCGATATGCTCCAGGCTGAAGCCGCCAGGAAAGAGAACCACGCGCCGCGCAAGGCCATCCAACTCCGTGAGGACCCAGACTGCCTCCAGTTGCTCCCGCGTCAATACGAGCACACTGCGGCCCGCCAGTACGTCTGCCTGCCCATGAAGGATAGACCGTTTGGCCAGGTCCGCCATGGGCACTTCAGAAGACGCACTGCGGAGCATGGGACTCGAAGACTGCAGGCCCGCGAGCAACGCGTCGCGCAACGACTCGACTTCACTGGTGGGCATGTTCGTAAAATCGCACAAATTCGCCAAACGTGACGGGGAAACTGCCATCGGCCGAAGCGCTGAATGGATCAACACCAAACTTCGCTTCCAGCCGAACAACCACAATTGCAAAGCAAAGCGAGTCAAGCCCCGAATCTAAGAGAACCGCGTTGTCGTCAAGCGGCGCCAACTGCTTGTCGTTTTCGCGAGCAACCTCGGTAAACTGAGCAAGTACTTCAGAACGAATATCCATTACGATCGACCTTTTTCCGCGCCTCGCGCTGCGTACAGGGTTAGCATCTTCGGCAGACTCTGCTGTCCAGAGCACTTGCTGGACAAGCGCATGCCAAAAGACATCGAGCCGGAAGGAATCCCGCTCCATCCCTCTCCTGCTACGCGGCTCGCTGGACCTCGCGATTGAACACGACGCGATCCATCAAATTGCGCAAGAGATAGACCCCCTCGAAGACGTCCTGCCCCGCCGGTAGCGGGCTCAGGCTCATCTCTTCGCCCAGCGCCTGGAAGAGACCGGCCGTGTGCGCAATATCGCAAACTCCATGCACATCGGTGTACTCCATCTCCGTAGAACCCTGCGCGGCTGCCAGACTTGCCAGATAGCCCATGAAGCGCTGGATAAAGCCCTCAAAGAATGCCATGGCCGCCAACGACTGCACGGCCGAGAGGCGTCCAAGGAACAGTCGCATCTTCGTCAGGTCTTCATGGACTGCCAGCGAGTCCTCCGGAGTGGGGAAGGATTGAGCGGCAATAAAGAAGCGACGCAGCATGTGGGGGTGCGCATCACGCACCTCTTCCATCAGGTTATCGATCAGGATGGGCTTGGCTGCCTCGGACTTCACCGCAAGCAGTGTCGCAGTCATCCAGTAGATAAAGTTGCCCTCGAGGACAGCTGAGTATCTCGCAATCATGCGGCGCTGCTCCTCAGCGGTCAGTGTCTCGACCGGGGGAAGCGATTCGATCAAATCGTCAATCATGCCGTTGATCTTTTCCTGGATCGTCGCAACCGCAGAACCAATGGCACCAGTGGGGACACTCTGCATCATAGTTGTCATTTCACGCACTCTCCTTAGAGCGTGTTTCATAAATAGGTTCGGCGTCAAGCTGGGTACTTACGATTGAGGCGGTTGAATGGATCCACGCTGCGGCTGTTATGCTTGTATCGATATTCTGTCCCTCTGGATATCGCTTGGTTCAATGCGGTGCTCGCTCTGCGCCAGACCTCAAAAAGATTTCATACCATCATCTGAATGATTCTGGCCGTGATCGGCCTCTTGTGCTGTCCGGAGCGGGCCGGCCTCAACAGCCTGGTTGGTCCCTCGTGTTTCAGCAATCGAGACTATCGCCGTTCCCTGCACCTGTTTCACAGCCGTACCTTGGACCCTAACTAAGCCTCTGCTGCGCATTTTGCTGAAGGCTCTTTCGTATGCATCGAGGAGATGAGATACAGAATACTGCCATGAAAGTTCTGTCTCGACCCTTCTGCGTCCGAACTCGCCTCTTTTCTGCCTCTCCTCAGGGTGGTCAAGCAACCAGAGTATGTTCTCTGCAAAGCTCGGTACTGGATGATCATTATCGCTGTATAGGGAAGCATCCTCGGCGCTAATTCTGCCCTCCTTGAGATCAAATTGAACGATTGGCTTGGCTAACGCCATGTATTCCATGATTTTGATCATGGTCGACATATCATTCATATCGCATGGCTTATCCGGATTTACGCAAACATCCGCTGTGGATAGAACCGCGATTAGCTCATCATCCGGAACCCTACCAGTAAAGTTGACCATGTCCTCTATACCTTTTTCCTTGGCCATGATCCTCAGTCCTGCAAGCGCCGGCCCTCCGCCAACACAGGTAAAGTGAACATCTCTACGACCTAAATTCTTAATGTACTCGACTACATTCAACAAGATATCTAATCCTTCTTGAATACTCATTACGCCTACATATCCGACCAAGTAGCGCTTCCCATGCTTCAAGGCAGGACATGGTGGAACCGGCTTAAAGGTTGCAAGATCAGGGCCATTCCGAACAACAAACACATCTTCCGGCGCTCGCCCTCCGCGAGTAACAGCGATCTCTTTATAACTTTGATTTGTCGACATGACCACATCGCTCGCTTTAAAGGTAAGCTTCTCCAACCAGACTTGTACCTTATAGAAGAGGTCTTTCCTCTCATATTTAGCGAGGTACAATTCAGGGTTTACATCATGGTGGTCGAAGATATATTTCACACCAAACAGCTTGAATGGCAAAGCAACCAGGAAAACATTGTCTGGTGGATTACAGCCCTGAATTACTTGAAATCTCCCGCGGATGTAGATTCGCCATGCGTATAGAAACTCCCAGAACAGGGCGCAGCCGTATTCCCAAAGGTAGCCAAGGAGGCTATCGCCTTCCTGAGGTATTGGGTGCCGATAAATATAAATGCCCTCTTTGAATTCATAACCCTGCTCATACCCGCAGCCTTTGGGGCATAACACAGTAACATCATAACCCGCACTTCGCAGGGCGAGAGCCTCCTTCCATACTCTCGGATCGAAGGGTACCGGCGCATTCTCAACAATGATTAGAATTTTCCTCTTCAAGCGTGCCTCGTATCTTTGCGGAGTTCCCTGCAGAGACCACCTAGCGCGCAAAGCATAGTCGCCTGTCCCCAATGGAGTGTAGGGGTCCTATTGACAAGCCAGCTTGAATACCGTCGATAGTAAAAGTAACCAGTGCTGTCTTGCATGTTATCGATCGTCCAGAGCGCTACCTTAATTGCCAGCGGTAAGGCTTCAGGATCTAGATTCGAAAAAAACAACAAGGTGTCGATGGCCTGAGACGAGCATTGAATATCGAGCGGAAGGGTCTTTTTGTCGTAGTATCGTGGGGTCCCATTTTTAAGAAAGAACGTTCTCTTCCAGTATTCATATCCACCATTCATCGTTTCATCAAAGCGATGATCGCCGGTGCTCTCGACATAGTACTTGAAACTGTCAAGGACATACCCCGTATGAAAATTGTCCACCCAGTGCAGATTCTCCTTTTCACCGTAGTACCAGGAATTATTCGGCCTTTGATATTGCGCCGTATACTGCATCGCTTTCTGCGCCAAAGCAAGGTAGCGGTGATTGTTTGTATATGAGTATACCCGTGCAAGTAGACTAGCTCCAAGCGTATTGGCATTATGGACATTGCCAGCAAGGCCCGGCACATAGCTAATACAAACGCCCTCACCGTCTGGGTAGGTCTGAAGATCATAAAGAATATGTTCACATGCACTAACAGCTACCTGAAGATATGAAGCTTCGATAAAATGCTCGAAAGCGTCCAAGAATGCATGGCCAATTAGGGATGTCCAAACTACTGTGGGAAGCCCTTTGGGGAAATATGCGTTGCGTGACTGATAATCAAAGTGATTCCCCCAGCACGCGCCGGTGTAGCCTGGCGATTGATTTTCCATTAGCCATCCCAGAGCGAAGCGTGCTTTGTCCGCCCATTCCTCTTCGCCCGTAGCTTGGTGAAGTCGAATGAAGCCTCGAGCCAAAAAGCCCATGCCCTTGCTGGAATGGGCCCGTGGAATCCCAAGGATAGGACGCACATTTACCGGAAACCGCCGTACTGCCTGCTGGAGGACCTGACGCAAGAACTTCTTCTCAAAGGTGAAACGGCGCACAAAGCGAGCGCTCAGGCCGTCAAAGGTATCATAGCCACGGTATTCGGCCTCCTCCAGCCAGCAAGAGAGCCGCAGGATCGAATTAGTAATTTCTGACTCTTCAGTATCGTTAGCTTTCACTGTTCCGATCAAATTGCCAGCAGCTTCCATAGTACCACCCATTTGGTCCTTTCCATTTTGCCACGCGAGTTACGCAGTCACCAGGAGATGCCTTCGTACTTGCCATTTATGCTCCGCCCTTCCATGACTCTTACGAAGTCAACTAATCGTTGTTCTGCACGGAGTTGGGCCGGAACGTGTTTGAATTCTGGATCGTTGTTCCCAATCACGACGGTCTGAGCATGCTTCAGGACGGCCGCTATGTCAGCTACCATAAGCTTGGAAATATGTGGTATGTGATTGAGGATGAAGTCTCGGTTCGCCCCAACTAGGCTGGCTAGAGTTACATTCTTGTCGTAGATGCGCAAATCGTATCCTTTCCCGATCAAACGCTCTATTACTTCAATCACAGGACTCTCGCGCAAATCGTCGGTCTCTGCCTTGAAACTAAATCCCAGCACACCTACGCGCATGTGCCCACCATCCATAATCAACTGCAGGCCGCGGTTGATTTGCATCTCATTGCTTGGCAGGATCGAGGTGAGAATCGGCAGTTCCAGATCGCGCATCTTGGACTGATAGGATAGGGCCCGCAGATCCTTAGGCAGGCACGATCCGCCGAACGCGAAGCCCGGCGTCAAATAAGTCGATGAAATATTAAGCTTGCGGTCCTGGCAGAATATTTTCATCACCGCGTGCGAATCGATGCCCAATGACTTGCAGAGATTTCCAATTTCATTGGCAAACCCAATTTTCAAAGCATGCCAACTGTTATCGACATACTTGATCATTTCTGCAGTCTCGAGATCTGTTCTGATCAACGGCGCGTCGATCTTCCTATAGAGATCTATAAGCAATTCCCCACTTGCCTCGTCGAATTCGCCGATGACTGTCTTGGGCGGCATGCGGAAGTCTGCCACTGCCGATCCCTCTCTCAAAAATTCTGGATTATTGCTAACTCCGAAATCGGTACCCGCCTTCTTACCGGATAGTTCTTCTAAGATCGGAATGATAATTTGTCGCATTGTGCTCGGAAGTATCGTGCTACGGATCACGACTGTGTGGCGCGAAGACTTCCTCTTCAGCGCTTCCCCTATCTGCTCACAGACTCGACGAATGTAGCGCAAATCGAGATTGCCATTCGACTGACTTGGCGTGCCTACGCACACGAACGACAGGTCGGTCATTTCGATTGCCTCCGCAACGTTATGGGTCGCGCGCAATCCACCTCGGTTCACTTCGGCGGCAACTATCTCTCCGATGTCTCTCTCAATGATCGGGGACTTCCCCTTGCTGATTAAATCCACCTTCGTCGCTATCGGGTCCACACCGATCACTTCGTGTCCTTCAGCGGCTATACACCCTGCCGACACTGTTCCCACATAGCCCAATCCGAAAATGCTAACTCTCACAGCTGGTCCTTTCTCATCTGCTTCGGTCGATCGACATTGCTCAGCAACCCGTGGTGCTACGGCCCCGAGTTCGTTGCCAAGGAACTGCGCAAGTGGCTGGCACAAACTGGAGCCAAGACCCTGTACATCGAACCCGGTTCTCCTTGGGAGAACGGCTATTGCGAAAGCTTCAACTCCAAAATGCGCGACGAATTCCTGAACGGAGAAATTTTCTATTCACTGAAGGAAGTGCGGGTGCTGGCCGAACGCTGGCGTGTCTACTTCAACACCGAGCGGCCACACTCTTCGCTGGGCTACAGACCGCCAGCGCCATCAGCATGGCAGGCCGAAGCTTCCCAGCAGCATGGAAAAGTGGAAAGCAAAAAACGCTTCCCACTTTCCCACACCGCCTAATACTGCGACGGGCAGATATCTACCTCTCCCGCTGCGCTACACTAACAAATCTCCCTGGTACAAATTACCGGGCAGGCCACAGTTTTGAATGGCTGAGTTTTCCGGGGGCAGGTCACTGCACTGTCCTGGTTTGGAAGCCACCAATTGGTGCGCAGAACAGGCGATTCGCCCCATGGTGGTCACCCGCAAGGTGTGGGGTGCCAACCGCAGCCCGGCTGGAGCGCGCGCACAACGCGTTCTGCTCAGTGTTCTCCAAACCTGCCACCAACAGCTTTGTCCCGTTGTGCCGCTGTTCATCAGACTGCTCTGCTCGCCGCAGCCACATGCCCTCAACCTCGATTCGCCCCGTTCGCGCTAAACAAATACTATGCAGGTAGCAGCGGAGTATCCCCGAGTTTAATCGTGTGGATGAGTGAGGCTGCCCGCGCCCGCATCCGGCCGAAATACGATCTTGCAAACATGGGTGTGCTTGTTCTCGTGTTTTTCCACGACAAAGAAGTGGCTTTCAATAATATCGACAATCTGTCGGCGCTTGCCGCTCACATCAAATAACCGAACCACAAAAACGCTTTCGGCGCTCAGATGCGTCCCGTATCGCGATAACGTCGAGGCAATTCGCCCGAAAGGCATGTAGTAAATCGAGTCTCCGAAAAGAATGACGTTGTATTGGCGTTCCGGCACATAAGTCAGAATATCGGACAAGCGATATTCTCTGCGATCTGCGACACCCGCTTCGCGTGCTCTTGCCATCGCCTTATCTATTGCTACGTCTGAGATATCAACACCCGTAAGAAACAGTAAGAAGCTGGGTTCAATTCGATCCCTGTTGTCCCTGTGGCCTGCCCAAGTCAAGAATCGCACCTTGATTGGCATACATCTCGACGTAGGAGCGAATGCTTTCATCCCCCGACGTATCCAGGCAGTTCCATTTGCCGGCAGCGAATTCGTCGTTCCATAGACGCCGTTTCGCTCGCACGGACCCGTATTTTTGTACCAGCATTCTGTAAACGTTTTTGGCTTTCAGTTTCAGATTCATCAGCAATTTCTCAGCGCGAACCCGCAGCTAGTTCCGACCGTTCATTTTTGTCTTAACGCGCGTCCCCAGATTCGACCCGACGACCAGCAAAACCAGAGAGCCGTCTCAGACGAACTCTCATTTTCGGCATGGCGTATACTACTATCGTGGCAGGAGTTCAAGTTTGTCAATCATGATTGAGAGCCACAATACCCCTAGAGTTGTGTTTGCGTTAAGATGCAACGTGCCGAATTTGAATTAGTTCCCCATCTCGGCACTTTAGTACCTCCAGTTGGTTACTTGGGGGGTGCATGAACCGTCCAATTTCGATAACCTGATTGTCAAGAGAAAATGACGTTATTTCTGAAGCATGTGACGGCAAGTGCTCTCACCGTCGTGCGACTCTGGACGCGATCATAGGAGAATCCAACTAATGATACAGCGAACTGTCTTTTTATTGGCTTTCTTCTGCCTTAGCGCACATGCACAGAATTGGTCTACGTTTCTTGACAATTCGCGTGCGATTGACTGGTCGGGTGTGGGCTTCTCCATACCGAACTACACTGTTCCTTGCGTCACGCAGCCCTCCCTGCTGGCTGGATCTGCGAATGCCGCTGCCAACACTAAGGCTATCGATGCGGCTCTAGCCTCCTGCGACGCCACGCATAATGTGGTCAACCTTCCAGCAGGAACCTATTACGTGGCCGGTATCGACTTCGGCACGCAGGGATTTGAAGTGCTTCGGGGCGCGGGCGCAAACCAGACTGACCTTATTGCCACAGCAGCCGCTCCCAGCGGTTGTGCAGGTGAGGGCAGTCCGGTCTGCATCCGGGCGTCTAATTGGACTTACGGGGGCGCCTCAAACGTTCAGCCCCCGTCAGGGTCGAATCAATGCGCTTGGACTGCTGGATACGCACAGGGAACAACAACCATCACACTTTCAAGTTGTGGCGGAACTCCACCGCTCAACCAAACTATCATTCTCGATCAGGCCAACGACACGAGTGATACTGGCGGCGTGTATATGTGTGATGGTTCTACGTCGAACTGTGGCATCGAAGGAGTGTACAACTCGGCAGGACGAGTGATTGGTGGAGTGGCTCATTCTGAACTGCAAGTTACCTATATCACCGGGGTAACTTCTCTTGGCGGTGGTTCCTATACAGTCACCATCTCGCCCGGTGTCTATTTTACCAATATCCGCTCCGGGCAGTCGCCCGGGGCATGGTGGCCCGGATTCATCCAAAACGACGGGCTTGAAAATCTCATGTTGGATTCTTCTGCGATGACCGGGGCAAGCGGTCTGACTCTTTTCTCCGCATATCACTCGTGGGCAAAAGGAGTAACATTTTACAATTGCGCTCGAAGCTGCGTGCTCTTCTACCAGACGGCCAACAGTGTGGCGAGAGACAGCTATTTTTACGGTGCTCAGTCCCATGCGCAGACCAGCTACAACATTGAAAGCGATCTCTCTTCCGCTATCCTGATAGAAAACAACATCATGCAGCAGCCAACAACGACATCTCTTTTCGCGTACTCCACATCAGGAAGTGTAGTGGACTACAACTTCAGCGTAGACAACATTTTCTCGAATGGCACTTGGACATGGGAGATCAACGGCTCTCACTCTACTGGAAACAATCTTAATCTCTTTGAAGGGAACGATGCCTACCGGATTGATGCGGACAATGGCGCGGGGCCTGGAACGCAATCGACCAACTTCCGCAATCTATATTCTGGCTACGAAGTCGGAATGCCCAACGCAAGTACCCCAGTCACTCTTGCCGCGCTCGTACGCGACTGGAACTTCATTGGCAATGTTATGGGAACGCCTAGTATCCATACGAACTACCAAGGATATGCGTCGTCCACAACAACGTACGTGAATCCCACGTTAATTTACAACAGCATTTATGATTTAGGCTCAGGTGGAACGGGGGGTGTGTGTGCTCTCAGCCCACCACAGAGTACCCTTTGCGATCCATTGACTGTTTCAACACTGATGCGCTGGGGTAACTACGATGTGGTGAATGGGGCACCGCAGTGGAACTCGACCGAGGCATCGCCCGCTGCCAACACCTATGTCAATGCGAATTTCACTTCGTCCTATTTCTCCACTTTGGCGCATACGCTTCCTGCGTCTTTCGTTTACAGTACCGCCCCTTCGTGGTGGCCTTCGAGCAAACCGTGGCCCCCCATTGGACCCGATGTAACGACAGGCAACGTTGGCCTATGCAGTGGGGGAACTTATGCCGGATGGCAGGCGACCTCTGCAAGTCAATGCACAGGCGGCACGCTAACCGCTGGATGGGCCTCTCATGCCGTCTCGATTCCTGCGATGGATTGCTACCTGAACACAATGGGCGGTCCACCGAACGGATCGGGAAGCGCGCTCAGTTTTAATGCGAGTGCGTGTTATGGAGGGGCAAGCGGGACCAGCGGACCGCCGCCCGAAAGCCCTAGCGGACTCGTCGCGACTGTGAATTGACGAAGCCTGCACGACCCTCATCCCTTTGGGGCGTGCGAGCCTTTTCTCTCCAGCCACGCCATTCGACAAGCTACTAGTACTACTGTGTTATAAAGGTGATTCCCTCCAAGGATGATAGTTGTGCTGGCGGGGCAGGATGGCTGTAGGTTGTGATCATGAGCGCAACCAGCAGAGTCTCAAGTGCCCGACAGCAGCGTCTCACGAAGTATCTGGACTTTCTGGCCGCAGCCGCAGGACATGCGGATCGTGCCGTTCCCCTCCAGTGCGAGTTATCGAGGAATCCCCATCTCTCTCTGGGAGAGGATACCTATGTCCAGTGAAATCAACCGCTCAATTCGCACAAATGCTGTTTTGGACAAGAGTGGGTTTTCCTCAGAACAGGATTGCTGCAGGGCATGAAAGCTGCGAGTCTGGAAGTATGGCGAAGAGCTACCGGCCGTACTTTCCCGAGCAGGATTTTCTATTGCCGCCCAGCCTGCCGGAGTGGCTTCCTGAGGATCACTTGGCGTACTTCGTCAGCGATTTGATCGACCAGTTGGACCTGAGCGCGATTGAAAGCTACTACGAGCGCGAGGAGCGGGGCTACCCACCGTACCATCGCGCATGATGACCAAGGTGCTGATCTACGGCTACTGCGTGGGCGTGTTCTCATCGCGGCGGCTGGAGAAGCGGTTGATCGAAGACATCGGGTTCCGGGTGCTTGCAGCCGGCAACGAACCGGATTTTCGCACCATCGCTGAGTTCCGGCGTATTCACCTGAAGGTGCTGGAAGGCTTGTTCGAACAGGTGCTGCGCCTTGCGTTGAAGCTGGGCGCGATGCGGTTAGGGCGGGTCGCCGTCGACTGCAGCAAAGTAAAAGCCAACGCCAGCAAGCACAAGGCGATGAGTTACCGGCGCATGCGGGAAGAAGAGAAGCGCCTGAAAGAAGAGGCCCGGAGACTGCTGGCCGAAGCCGAGCAGGCCGACAAGGAAGAGGATCGTCGCTACGGTCGCGCTGGACGCGCCGAAGACTTACCGGCGGAGTTGGCACGGCGCGAAGAGCGGCTGAAGCGCATCGCTGCGGCCAGGCAGGAACTTGAGCAGCGCGCCCGCGCCGAGGACGAAGCGCGCAAGAAGAACGATGATAAGGACAAGCCCTCGGGGTCGGGGCGCGCATCGGGCAATGGTCGCGAGGGCAAGCCGAAGGCCGACGCGCAGCATAACTTCACCGATCCTGAGTCGCGGATCATGAAGGGGCCGGATGGGTTCGTACAGGCCTTCAACGCGCAGATCGCAGTCGAACCGGCGCTGGGGCTGATCGTGGCTCAGGCGCTGACACAGGAAGCCAACGACAAGAACCAGTTACTGCCGATGATCGATGCCGTCAAGAGGCAGTCGGGGCAGAAAGCGCGCGAGGTGCTGGCCGACAGCTACTGCTCGGAGCAAAATCTGCGTGAAGCATCCATCAGCATCGATCTATATGTTGCAACCGGCAAGCAGAAGCACAATCAGTCAGCGCCTCCGGCTCCGCGGGGACCGGTTCCGAAATCGGCAACCGCGGTGGAGCGAATGCAACGGAAACTGAGAACAGAAGCCGGACGCGCCATTTACGCCACGCGCAAGACGATCGTGGAACCGGTGTTCGGGCACATCAAACAAGGGCGCGGGTTCCGGCAGTTCCTGCTACGAGGCGTCGAGAAGGTCCGCGCTGAATGGGCATTGGTCTGCGCCACGCACAATGTTCTGAAGCTCTACCGCGCCTGTACAGGCTGAACGGCGCCTTGTGGGCCATGCCGCCTGAAGGACAACGCAGCCACGCAACCTGATCCAAGACCACATCACCCGAGATCTTCAGCCTCACGTCCCAACAATCCTGCGACGGTACGCCGACGACGCTGGTCATCGCTTGTTGAATCCGTTACTCAGACGGGCTCCTAGCTCTTTACGAGTGTTATTTTCGGGACAGCTCATTTGTAGCCTCCCACCGCCTCGGCGACCGGTTCCGGAGTCTTGCGCGGCGGGGCCAACTCGCGCACAAGGCTGGCAAGCTGGCGCAGCGGCTCTAAACCCCAATGAAAGAGGATCACCGTTCCCAAATAGAGCGTGAAAAACAAGATAGAGATGATGGCGATTGCCCCGAGTGCGGCGCTATTGCCTGAAGCAGTGTGCCACAGTGATGTACTTCGGATGATCGCAGCCGTTGCTAAGCCCGCCACCAGTGCGGCGGCAGCATACCTCCAGACAGCATCTATCAAATGCGACACACCAAACCCGATGGGTCGCCCTGCATACCAGAACCCTGGAATGAGTAAGATCCAGTAGGACATGCTCCAGGCCGCAGCCACTCCCGCAGGCCCCCACGGCAGCGCAGTCAGAAACAGAGAGACGGTTATCGCTAGCTCCACAAGACACCAGCGAAGCCAGCGTCCCGGCTTTCCGATTGAAAGATGTACCCAACCAACGGTGTTATAGATCAGCATGACGCCGATTCCCGGACCAAATAGCTCAAAGATTCTGCCGGCTTCCGACCATTTTGTTCCCAGTACCAATCTCACAACGTCTTTACCCGTCAAGGTCAGAACGGCGCTCATTGCCATGCCACCGAACGCGATTATTCCTAGCGAACTTGCGAGATACCGCCGAAAGCGGACACCGTCCTGATTCAGCCGGCTCAACGCAGCCAGCGCAACGCCGCTCAGAGGAGCTGTGATCTGGCTTGCGGCCAGCGCAAACAAGTCATATGCCTTTTTGTAGAATCCAAGGGCTCCCACATGAAATCGCCAGCCAACCAGCAGGTTGTCGATGTTCTGTGTGGAATAGCGGACGGTAAACTGACCATAGACTCTCGCCGCGAACCAGACCATCGCCGCTGTTTTGCCCGTTCGGCGCGGCAAACTCGGGACCCATCGGCAAAGCCACCAGGCCCCGATCGTCACGCTAAGTTGTTGCGCAAGAATTCCTGCGATGAGCGCCCAGTATCCCCAGCCTCGCAAGGCGAGCAAGATCGAAGCAATTGTATTTACCACACGTCCCACAACGTCATTCGACGAAGTAGCTGCGAAGCGCATCCCGCGCTTTAGAAGAGCTAAGTGGATAACCGAGGCGGCCGAAATTGCAATCCCGGCCGACAAGCCGATTGCGGCATTCGCCACTAAATCATCTCGAAAGAAACGCGCTAAAAGCGGCCCAGTCGCAGCGAATCCGATTGCCAATACCAGTCCCACGCTCAAGTTGAGCCAGAACAAATTGCTGGCCGTGTAACGGTCCACTCCTTCGAACTGGATGATGGCCTCCGTAAAGCCGTTAATCCCGAGACTGACCAGGAGGAGGCTGAAGGTCGTGACCATCGCGACCACGCCGAAGTCGGCAGGTGCCATCAGACGCGCCAGGATAACCGTGCTGATCACCTGAGCCATCAGCGCCAGCCCCGCAGCGGAGACTGTCACTGCAGCACCGCGAACAGCGAGGCGTCGCAATAGATGACCTTCAGATCTAGGGTGGAAGGCACCACTGGCGTCAAATGGGATCATATCGTTTGGGGTTAACCCTCGAATCTGCTAGGGTCGTGCGTTGTTTGCACTCAGATGAGTTCCTCAACGGGTGAAGAATACTGTGCGCTTCATCGGCACTCATATTCCCTGGATCAGATCACGCATTCGACGTGCAGCATCTTTGGCGACGGAAGATCGGGTTTCGGCCCTTGCTGCACGACCCAATCAAGAACCTGAGTTGTCCGCTTTGCCTTCGCATCCCATGTCAAGTGGTCACGCGCATAAGCCATCCCCTGTCGCCGCAACTGCTCGAGGCGGTCCCGATTCTGGGCCAACTCCATCAGGATCCTCTCCAGCTGCGCAAGGAAATCCGTCTCATTCGCAAGTGGCACCTTATATCCCACACTTGAATGAACGATATCTCCCGGACCTCCGAAATCTGCAACCACCGGCACAGCACCAGTCGCCAGAGCTTCGTATACCACGCCGGCACCGAAATCGCGAACGGATGGGAAGACCATCACATCTGCCGACCGCAATCGACTGAGCACCTCCGCATGACTGACCCAACCGTAGAAAGAAACGTCTTTCTGAATACCCAGAGAGAGGACCAAGCCCTCAAGGTGCTTCCGTTCTGGGCCATCGCCGAGTATGCTGAAATGGGCTAGTTTGCTCTTCAACAGACGAGTAGCGGCACGCAGTGCCAGATCACATGCCTTGCAAGGAATCAGCCCTCCAACGAAAATCAACTCAAGCTTCTCTCTGGTCTTTGGACTTCGCTCATCATCGAAGCATAAAGAGCTGGCAATACCGTTCTCGGGGACAAAGAACAACTTCTCCTGATACCCTACAAACTCAGCATACGTTTGCGATGAGGCCGCTATGATCGCTGCTGCGTGGCGGTATGTAGAGCGAGCAAAGGGCATAAATCTGTACAGACCTCGTAGGTTGGAGACCCATTCCTTCTGTTTCTTTGCTTGAGCGAAGCCGTCGACAAAAGGGAGTCCCCCATTGATTGGCCCGATCACGAAGGGAATCGGGCCCTTCCGCAAGAAGAAAGCGAAAGGGCTCGGCAGTACCGCCGTCAACGGCACGAGTCGGAGAACCACGTCGAACTCGCGGGAAATAATGCGGTGCCGCAACTGTCGCCATGCGAACCACTCAAACGCAATAGAAAACGGATATCTGAAGGCGGTCAGCGCTTGACTTTCAAACTTGGATTCAAATATCCTACGAAAACTCCAGTCAAAAATGCGGTCGAGCAATGGCGTGTGTACAACTTCTATAGCGCGGAAAGGCGCTTTTGATCGCCGCAGAACATCTTCGCGGTATGACTTGGCGACCAGAGTAACTTCATGCAGTTTTGCGAGCGCTGCAGCGTGACAGAAGGTGACAAAGGAAATACTGACCCCCTCCGGATCACATTCCGGACCCAACACTAAAATACGCAACTTACTCATGCATTGTTCCTCTTAACGGCTGTTCTCAGGCCTGCAGCATCAAAGAATTTACGTTTTACGAAGGCAGGTGCCATCAGACGCGCCAGGATAGCCGTGCTGATCACCTGAGCCATCAGCGCCAGCCCCGCAGCGGAGACTGTCACTGCAGCACCGCGAACAGCGAGACGGCGCAATTGATGACCGTCAGATCTAGGGTGGAAGGCGCCCTTTGCGTCAAATGGGATCATATCGTTTGGGGTTAACCTTCACTCTTGTCCAAGACAGCAGTGATATGGAACGAAGATATCAGCAGGCAACCATCTGCAATCCCGATCATGGATGAGCGAGCAGGCGCTCAACCCACTGTAGGCGCTTTCCAAAATACTTCTATGCTCTTTTCCGTGCAGGCGCCCAAAATCGCGGCGAACTCGGCCGCTTCAGTCCAATGGTTCAGTGCAAAGCCTTGCTCGTAGACTCCCGTTGCATAATTGAATCTCCCGTGCCCAGCTAACGCCTCCAGAATATCAATACACTCAAGTCCTTCTGCGGCAAACTCCGGAAGATTCACCTCGAATGAAATGAAGGGGACTACGCTGTGCAAGCCGCGCAACACATTGACTTCGTGACCTTCTACATCAATCTTGATGAAATACGGGGTGCCATACAGGTCTATCAATCTATCGAGTGTAGTTGTTTCGACCGAAACTTCGTGAGCGAATTCCAGATGATTCCCAAATCGAGCATCATCGTGCCGTAATGCATCGGCCCATTTGTCCGAAAGGGTGTTCATAGTCGACCCTGGTTCATCGACCCACATAGTCTTGCGCGCTTCCGCGTCACTCAGCGCCTTCTCAACAACGGTAACCCTCTTGGGGAACAACCTGTACTTTAAGAATTTCTCTTTTAGGATTTCCTGATTTGTGGGGTCCGGGTCGACCGCAATTACGTGAGCTCCAAGCCTTAAAAAGATCTCCGCCTTCGTCCCTTGGTTTGCGCCTACATCGAAGATCAGATAATCTCGATGCAATCTGCCCAGGAGGTTCCGGTAGAAGCGCTTTTCCCCGTTAGTGCGCTCAAGGATCGAGCGATCCGCAATGCCCCAGTAAAGACCATAAATCGGAGAGGCCTTCAGTCGCTGATAAATGCCTGCACTCCTAAGTGCGTCCTGTACGTGGCTCTTGAGTTTGTGCATCAGGGAAACCCTTCCATTTTCAATGTGAGAGTATGCCGGAGAACGCCGGGACGCAACATCTGCTTCTTAGCTGCTTCCTTCGTTTAGTCCGTACAGAAAACCCGACTTTCTCAAGATGGACTCCACTTACACCACGGGCTGTTAGCAGACACGATTTTGCGCCTGCCAGTTGAGCCAATTCTCGCTCCATCTGCGAATAAGCCGGTCCTAATTCCACTCGCGCCGATTATGGCAAGCAGCGTGAAAATCCACATTGGATTCAGCGTCCTAAACCCTGCTTCCGTGATGCTGTAGACTGCCCCGCTGATGATAAACGCAAGCATCAGGCTCGCGAACTCGCGGTTACTTCGCAACGACGCGCATGCGCGTAAATAGCCGGTCATTAAAATAAGGGCAATCAAACAGACACCGATCCAACCGAGATCGAGAAAGACCTCCAGGTAACCATTGTGCGCTTCATTGATTTCCTCCGGGTGGTACCAGTGCAAGAGGTTCAGCGACTTGTGAAAAATCTCCGCATTGGGGCTGGTCCAGAAACTATCGAATCCAACACCAATCATCGGATTCGACACAGCGCCGAGCATCGCGCTCCACATAAACGTTCGTCCAGAAAGACTTGCATCCCTGCCCAAAGCGCCGGCAACATCGCCCATACCGCCGAAAGCCAAAGCTCCACCGCCCACAAGAACCATAGCCAGACAAAGCACGTGCACTCTGGAAGCTCGCTCTTTCATCGCACGTAGATGGGTCGCGAGGATAAGTCCGCACCCGAGGATAGAACATGCGCTGGAGGTAGAAGAGCGGGCCAAATCTAAGAGGTAAATCCCGCACGCGAGTACTATGCCCTGTGCCACCATCTTCCTGGTCCGATTGGGTTCGCCGCTCTTCACGAAAAGCCATCGGAGATTCCAAAATGCTCCGACTGTGAGCACGAAGCATAAAAGGCCGAGCGAATTCTTGTTATCTGTGACCCCGACGATTGACAGATTTCCATCCGCATCCCATGCGCGCCCCATCGTCGAGTAACGAATCAATACGATGGAGAATGGGAGCAGGATAAAGCCTAGTCTTGAGAAAAGTCTCCGGACTGCGATCGAAGGGTTAGGGTCCGTCACGACGATGAGAGCCACCACCAAGTCTCCTACATCCTTTGTCCAGCGCTTGAAAGCAGGCAAAGGATAGGGTGCCCAGCTTACACTGATGAGGCAATAGGCCGAGTAAATGATGATTGGAACTATCAGAGGAAGATAACCAGCTGTCTTCCTTGGGCGGCCAAGAAGGACAGCGGCGCCGATGAGCATGAGCACTGCAAATACAGCGGCGTCTACAGGGCTTCCCTCAAGAGTCCCTTGAAGTCCAGACGGAGAACCCAATCCAAACCACGCAGAAACACTTCTGGAACCAGCAATCCCAATCCAAACAACGGGCAGCCAAAGCGCTTTGGAGTTCCGAACAGACTTATCCCGGTTGAGGTAAAAGAGTACCGCGACTCCGATTGAACAGACGAGGATTGGAATCAGCCCGCTCATCCGATGCTCCTTCGAGGACCTGTTTTCGATTCCACCTGTTCGATGGCTTTCAAGTCTGCAGGCTGCCGCCGAATACCGGCGACCTTACGTCTGAACCCAGTCAGTTGAACAACACTTTGTACAACCCGTCTACTAAAGATGCGCCCTTCCGAGCGCGATCCACCATCTCCACGCTCATCACTGTAAGCCCGACCGCGACGACCAGAGATATAAACAACGTGGCATAATTGAGGCTGACATGGCGTAGGCCTGCCTCGAGTATCTGCAAGATCGCAATCTGAGCGATATATCCAAATAACGAATACTTTCCGAGGTGAATAACCTTGCCCTGGATCGTACGTAATCTCCAGTCGATGGTACCGACGAGGTAGATGATCGTCACAGTGAGGCAAGTCCCCACGATTTCAAACGGATAGGGGACATTCCAGATTGTTATTGCGATTGTATAGAGAAGATAAGCGAACGCGAGCAGATATGGATGCCGGATCACCCGATTGATAATTTCGATCCGCTTGAAGCCGACTAGGATGCCGAGCATACCGATCGCAAGGATCTCCAGGTTTTGATTCTTTCTACCGCTCAGGTCTATGGTCGCTAGTAGTAGAAAAAGGAATGCACTGAAGGCTTGAAATGTATATTTGTACTTCCTTCTGGGAAGCATTAGAAGTCCGGACAGAACGAGCAAGTAGGCAATGGGCACTAAGATATAGAATGCTACGATTTTGCTGGTGAAATCCCCGGTTAGGAATATGACCTGTATGTTCTTGAGATGCAGTGTGCTGAAATCCACGTCACCTCCGGACAACAAGGGGCGTACACAGTCCCGGGCCAAATTGAGAACGGTGAATATGATCACCAGTTTAAAGCCCCTGACGACCAGCCTCTTCAAGAGCCGAGGGTCTGTCACCTCATACTTTGAGAGATACACGTTAGAGATCATGAACCCGGTGATAAAGATGAACGACGGAGTCAAAAACCGCAGGTAACGATAATAAGGCCATTCCGATCCTATGAAATAGTTGATCCAATGGTAAAGGACCATAAACAAGACTAATGCGCCTTTTGTGAAATCCAGTGCGGCAATCCGCGGGACTTTGGCCGTACTCACCACCGGCTGGATGTCAATCGCTCCGCCATCGGAATGCATTTGTTGTAGCTCTAGAGGCTGTTTCATAAACACCGCCTGAGCGTGATCCAGAGGCAGGCGAGGTAGAAGAACGCGCGGTAGGTGGCGAGCAGATGCTCATGTCTTACCAGGAGTCGTCGGAACTGACCGAACC
>JAJYAE010000220.1:0-4323 GCA_021779695.1 Acidobacteriota bacterium
CATTCCAGAGGATGTCGCGATAGTAGGACTGCGGCTTGCGAAAGCCAGTTAAGTCGAGATCGCCGCATGCGGCAGCGTGCCATGGATAGGGGTGAAAGAAGAGCTCCATCATTGCCTTGGCGTTTGGGTCCGAGGTGTTCTTCGCCATGTCCGCCATCACGTCCGTGCCGTTAGCCATGCCCGTGAACATCTGGTCCACCATAGCCGTCCCCGCCATCATCCCTGCCATCCCTTCCGCCATCTTTGCCTGTTGCGGAGTGCCATATTGCCATGCGCCGATTCCGGATTCGCCGAGGTAGTCCATCGCAGTCCATGTAAGGTCGCCAAGGATATAGGGGTTGTCATGCGAGACCTCCCACAGCGGAAACGCCTTCGCCGGCCAGGATTCGGTGGTGAGCATGATGCGTGCGGGCAACTGCTGATGGTCCTTTTGATAAGTGGGAAGAATGTTGTAGTTGTATCCGGTGATGTCGAGTTGTGAGAACACGGCCTCGGCTGTTGGCTTGGTCGTTGTGCCTGGAAATGCCAGCGTGAGCGGGCGCGTGTTGTCGAGTGCGCGCATCTGGTCCACAAGTTCCCGGGCCAGCGGAGCACCTCGATCCACTTCAAGTTCAGGTATTTCGTTGCCAATACCCCAGATCACGATTGACGGATGATTGCGGTCCCGAAGCACCATTGAGGAAATGTCCTGCTTCCACCATGAGTTGAAATCGCTTGCGTAATCGTACTTGACCTTGTGCGCTCCCCATACGTCGAACGGTTCGTCGAGAACCAGCAGACCCAGCCGGTCGCAGGCGTCCAGAAATGCCGGCGACGGCGGATTGTGCACCGTCCGCACTGCATTCATGCCCGCCGCCTTCAGAAGCTCGACTCTGCGTTCCTCCGCGCGATCAAACGCCGCAGCGCCCAGCGGGCCGTCGTCGTGATGAACGCTGCCGCCGTGCAGCTTAATGGGTTGGCCGTTGAGCAGCAACCCCTTCTCTGCCGACCAGGCAAGCGTGCGAATTCCGAACGGTGTAGTGACCTGGTCGATGACCTTGCCGTCTTTACGAATCGTTGAGACTGCACGATAGAGCTCGGGCGACTCCGGCGACCAAAGCGCGGGATTTGCCACCGCGATTTCCTGCGAGACTTCGTCTTCTTTCCCGGCCACGATGTTCAATCTGGACAGCGCGCCGCCTGCCTTGTTTCCTGTCTTGTCGATCAGCGTTGTCTCGACTGTTACCACGGCATCGCGTGTGGACTCATCTGCGATCCGGGTGCGAACAGAGACTTTTGCCGAAGCCGCAGTCGCCTGCGGAGTGTTGACAAACACCCCCCAGTGCGCCACGTGCGTGGGATCCGTCACCACGACGCGGACATGCCTGTAGATGCCGGAGCCACTGTACCAGCGGCTATTGGGCTGGGCTGAATTGTCCACGCGCACAGCCAGCACGTTTGCGCCCGAGTAATGCAGATCCGATGTCAGGTCGAAGGCAAACGAGGTGTAGCCGTATGGATGAGTTCCGAGTCGTTGACCGTTGAGATATACCGTGGCGTCGCGGTAAACGCCGTCAAATTCAATGCTCACGCGCTTGCCCTTCCAGCTGGCAGGAGCGTGGAATGTCTTCCGATACCACCCGGTCCCGCCGGGGAAATAGCCGCCACCCGCACCGCTCGGGTTGTCCTTGCCGGGTTTGCTCTCGATGCTCCAGTCATGCGGCAGATCGGCTGTGCGCCAGGAAGCATCCGCAAAGGAAGGAGCCTCTGCTCCGTTTGGATCGCCAAGAATGAATTTCCAGCCGGCATCAGCCGCGATTACCTGTCTTGGCGTGCTCGAAGTCGCACTGTGAGCGGAGACGGGCACTAGCCATGCGAGCATGGTGGCAAAAAGAATCAGGATGCGAGATTGGAATTTCATGCAGACCTCTTTCGAGTGCGGCTATCGACGGTTTTCCGCTTTTGTGAGCGCCGGATCTTTGACGCCTCCGGGGCGCGTAGTCCCATCAGGAGCACACGGATCGTTTCGCGGAATAATTGACCAATCGGCTTTCCATACTCCAATGCGACTTTGTCCCCAAGGGACGCCAGCCGGCGTTGCGCTCCGATCACAGCGTTCATGACTGCGTGCATGGTGAGATCGGGATCGAGATCGGAACGAAGTGATCCGTCGGCAATGCCTTCGCGGATCAATTCCGTGAACACCCTGAATCCTTCGGGGTTGATTTGGGATTCCAGGGTAATGAGCCGCTTCGCCGGCCAGTCGCGCGCATAGATGGCATCAAATTGCGCCATGAATCGCACCTTCGCTGGATTGTTCTCTAGCTCATCGGCCATAAAGTCCAGTAGCGCCGTGAGCCGCGCCATGGCGTTCGGAGCACCCTCCAGCCTTTGCTTCGAGCGTTCGCTTACCTCTTGCATCAACTCACGCAGAATGGCCCAGACGATGTCTTCCTTGTTGGCGAAGTACTGATACATCGTGGAAGGCTGAACTCCGCTGGCCGACGTGATCTCGGCCGTGGTGGTGCGATCGATGCCGTACTCATCGAACAGTTTCCACGCGGCATGAAGGATGCGCCGGCGCTGCCGCTCGCGGTGCGCATGATATGTGTGGGCCGGTTTGTTTTCTTTCTTTCGCGGCATACTGCCAATTCGTAACAAAGTATCGAAATCGAAGTGATATGTCGGATTTATATGGGCGCACGACCGGCGTAGTCAAGTCAATTCTGAGGGTGAACGAAGTTTGGGGCTGGTGCGCCGCCTATCCCATCCGGATCGGAGTCTCTCCTGCTAGGGCAATGCGCTCTTGAAGTGGAAGTGTATCTCCACTCTGTGGAGTGGGGCATCGGGAAGCGAGGTCTGTCCCGCCGGATGACGGTCCGTTCCGATGCCGCCAAGTTGGCGCAGAGCCGACATGTCAGGGGGATTTGGTTCGATGCGTGCTTGCGCGACTCTGCGAAAATGCCGGCTATTGTGGAGCGAGATCCATGAGTGTCTCCGAGACGGCCCTACTGCACTGCGCAATGGAAGTGTTGACCGGTTTCGCAGTGAACGCCGAACTCGCCCGACGAAGCCGACCGCCGCATGTGCGTGACTGCTGCTTCACAGAGCGCCTCTCCCGATGCCTATGGACAGGCTTGCGCGATGCTGATGGACTCACCCGGAGAAGCGGAGTGCAGCGATCAGAGCTGCCAGGGCAGCGGGTTGATTCCGGCGGCTTGGATAATAGAGAAAATATCCGGGGAACGATGGACACCAATCTCGGAGCACCTGAACCAGGCGTCCCCTTGCGATCATCTCTTCAATCGAGGCTTCCATAGTAGTCCCGATCCCCACGCCATCCAGCACAGCCTGGATGACCAAATCCGGATCATCGAACGAAGCCGGCCCCTGCGGGCTCACCGTGAGCTTTCTGCGCCCCTTCTCAAACTCCCAGCGGTAAAGGCTATGGCTGAATTTAAAGCCGATGCAGGAGTGGTCTTTCAAGTCCTGTGGGTGGCGTGGAGTCGGGTTTGATTCGAAATATCCTGCAGAGCCCACCACGGCAAGGCGCATCTCTCTGGTCACGGGGATCGCGATCATGTCTCTCTGAATGAACTCGCCGAGCTGAATTCCTGCGTCATACTCACCAACGATCAGATCGACAGGATCGTTTGAGGAAGTAACATCCAGAACAATCTCCGGATATTTGCGAGCGAACTGTGCGAGTTTTGGAAGTATCACCATCTCGGTGGCCGTACGCGGAACGATGAGACGGATTCGCCCTGCGGGACGGTCGCGATGTTTCACGGTCTCCGCGACAGCAGCTCCAATCCGCTCCAGTGCTGGCGCGAGTTCCTGCAGCAGAGCGGTACCTGCCGCAGTAGCGGACACACTTCGGGTGGTTCGAGCCAGCAGTTGAACGCCCAGTCTTTTCTCGAGGCTCCGCATCGAGTGACTCAGAGCGGACTGGGATACACCCAGCTGGGCGGCGGCACGGGTGAAGCTTCGCTCATGGGCCACCGTTACGAAAGCAGAAAGCTCCGCAAGATCATTTCTCATCATTGATGAATTCTATTCATAACCATATGCAAAACAAAAGCACTCTCATCATCAAATCCCCATCTATTCTCTTTGTAGGCGCCTCGAAAACAAATGGCGACAGGAGATGGAGCATTATGGTCATTTCGTTTGAGAACAAGGTAGCTCTTGTCACGGGTGCGGCATCGGGTTTGGGGCTCGCGACTGCGAGGGCATTCGCAGAGGCTGGCGCCGCGGTCGTGCTGGCCGATTGGAGCAAGAGCGAAGTGCAAGCGGCAGCAGAGGGGCTCGCTGATAAGAGCCACAAGACGCTCGCTGTCGCTT
>JAJYAE010000220.1:4333-7570 GCA_021779695.1 Acidobacteriota bacterium
TTCAGAACGAGCTGGCCGAGACCGCCGATGTGACCCGCGAGGATTACGACCGCGTAATGGCGGTCAATCTGCGCGGCGTGTGGAGCTCGATGAAGTTCGAGTTGCAGGTGATGCGTGAGCAAGGCAACGGCGCAATCGTCAACTGTTCCTCTCTCGGCGGCCTGGTTGGAGGCAATGAGCGCGGCACATATCACGCTGCGAAGCACGGTGTGATCGGTTTTACCAAGAGCGCGGCCCTGGAATATGCGACCCGTGGCATCCGAGTGAACGCTGTTTGCCCTGGTCTCATCCGCACTGCAATGGCCGACAAGATGGAGGCCGAAGGTCAGGGCGAGGCACTGAGGATCATGCGTGAGACCTTTGTGCCGATGCAGCGCGAAGGCCGCCCGGAAGAGATCGCGAACGTGGTTTTGTTCCTATGCAGCGATCTCGCAAGCTACATCACCGGCCAGTCTATCTCGGTCGATGGCGGCTACGTGATGCGGTAAACCAGGCCGAAAGCGATGGAACGCCGGGATTTCATGAAAGCGAGCGCCGCATTCCTGACAGCTTCATTGTCGGGAAACGGACGCGCTTTCTCTGAGGAGACAACCATGTCTGATTTGCAGAGGACGAACGCGGCGGCAGAGTCACTGACCAATGTTGATCTCCGTTCGGTTTCACCGGCGCTGGAGTATTACACCGAAGAGTCTCTGCTCGGCGGTCTCTGGAAGAGGCCGGAGCTTTCGCCCCGTGATCGCAGTCTTGTCACTGTGGCGGCGATCATCGCGCGCATCCAGACCGTGGAGATGCCTTTCCACTTCGTACTTGCGCTCGACAATGGAGTAAAGCCCGCAGAACTCTCCGAGGTCATCACGCATCTTGCCTTCTACGCGGGCTGGGGCAATGCGATGGCCGCAGTCGCCGTGGCGAAAGGCATCTTCCATCAGCGCGGTGTCGGCATGGATCAACTTCCGCCTGTCAAGGACACGCCGCTGCCTCTCAATGAGGAAGTGGAGAAACAGAGAGCAACTCAGGTCGGGAACAACTTTGGCGCCGTCTCCCCAGGCCTGGTTCAGAACGCCACCGATTTGCTCTTCCGAGACCTGTGGCTACGTCCGGCTCTTACTCCCCGCGACAGAAGCCTCGTTACTGTGAGCGCGCTGATTGCCAACGGACAGACAGCGCAGATATCGTTTCACCTGAATCGCGCAATGGACAACGGCCTGACGCAGGCGCAGGCCGCGGAGACGCTGACGCATATTGCGTTCTACGCTGGTTGGCCTTGCGCATTTTCAGCGTTGCCGGTCGTGAAGGATGTTTTCGAGCGCAGAACCTCCCATTAACTCAGCGCATAGAAGGAGAAGTAATGGAAAAGCGCCAACTAGGACGGAGCGGTCTTGAAGTCTCGGCAATTGGTCTGGGCTGCATGCGGGCGAGCGCCGGACATGGTCCTGTGGCCGGAACGAAGCAGGAGATGATCGCGGTATTGCGAGGTGCTGTGGATCGTGGAATCACTCTCTTTGACACAGCGCAGGTGTACGGTCCGTTTGTGAATGAGGAGCTTGTGGGGGAAGCGCTTGCTCCCGTGCGGGACCAGATCGTGATCTCGACGAAGTTCGGATTTCAATTCGAAACCTCGGCCAATCCGCACCCAACCGGTTTGAACAGCCGGCCGGAGTCCATCAAGGAGACAGTGGAAGCCTCTCTGAAGCGGCTCCGTGTCGCGACAATCGACCTGCTGTATCAGCATCGCGTTGACCCTGATGTGCCGATCGAGGATGTGGCAGGTGCGGTAAAGGATCTCATCAAGCAAGGCAAGGTCAGGCACTTCGGCCTTTCTGAAGCTGGTGCGCAGACGATTCGCCGCGCCCACGCCGTCCATCCGGTCACTGCGCTGCAAAGCGAATATTCGTTGTGGTGGAGACAGCCTGAAGAAGAGATTCTGCCGATGCTTGAGGAACTTGGAATTGGCCTTGTCTCTTTCAGTCCCTTGGGCAAGGGATACCTTGCTGGATCGGTGACCGAGCAGACACAGTTCGACAAGGAAGACAATCGCGGAACGTTCCCCCGCTTTAGTGTTGAGGCACGCAGGGCTAACCGCGCTCTTGTCGATGCAATCCAATCTTTCGCTGCGAAGAAGCAAGCGACTGCCGCCCAGATCGCTCTTGCATGGGTTCTGGCGCAGAAGCCTTGGATCGTACCCATCCCAGGCACTACAAAGCTGGAACGTCTCGAAGAAAATATCGGAGCGACAAGTCTGCGGTTCACGGCGGAGGAGGTTCGCGAACTTGACGATATTCTGGCCGCATATCCCGTCGTTGGTGACCGATATCCGGCAGAAGTGCAGCGTATGACGAACCGGTGACGCAGTCTTGAAATAGCCTTCATCGGAGCCTTCCAAATCCATCATGCAAAGGAACACGCAATGAAGATCACGGGAAGTGGTTCACAGGAATCGACGAAAGGGCCCGCAGACTGGTTCACCGGCAACGTTCGAATTGATTCGCTCTTTCCAGCCAATGGCGGACGACACTCCAATGGCGGCGTCGTGATGTTTGAACCTTGCGCCCGTACGCGATGGCACACTCACCCGGCTGGCGATGGGAATGAAGCGTGTCGTGTAAGTTATTGATTCTTTGGTGCCGGGAGGGGGGGTCGAACCCCCATGACCGCAAGGGTCGGCGGATTTTGAGTCCGCTGCGTCTGCCAGTTCCGCCATCCCGGCGCAAGAGAAGGGCGACTCACCTAGTGTAATCGACCGCAGCGCATCCGGGGATGCATTTGCGTCGCGCGACAAAAAGGCCTGCAACGCGCATGCGCTGCAGGCCTCTGTATTGCTGCACGTCCCTACTCTGGCAAGGTCACCGTTCCGCTCACGCTGAACGTGCCGCTCACCGCCGGTGCGGCCGTGTTTGGCTGGCCGCCGCCCACCGACACAGTGTATTGGCCCTCGGCAATGACTGGATCGCCCTTCTCCGTGACCATGCTCAGATCGCGCGGCTTCAGGTAGAAGCTCACCTTCTTCGATGCGCCCGCATCCAGGTGGACGCGCTCGAAGGCCCGCAGTGCGCGCAGCGGAGCGCCCGCAACACTGGGGAAGCTGAGGTAGAGCTGCGCCACTTCATCGCCGGCGCGATCGCCTGTGTTCGTCACCGTCACCTCTGCCGTTGCCGCATCGCCCGCATGAATCGGGGCCGTGGGCAGCGTGAGGCCGCTATAGGCGAATTTGGTGTAGCTCAATCCGTAGCCGAAGGG
>JAJYAE010000011.1 GCA_021779695.1 Acidobacteriota bacterium
GCTGACACCGCAGCAGCGCGCACAGGTGCAGGAGGCTGGACGGCAATGGACGCAATTGCCCGCCGATCGGCAAACGGCGATGCGGAGCGCCTTCCGCAATCTGCGTTCGGTGCCTCCGGACCAGCGCTCGACGGTACTGGAATCAGGCCAGTATCAGCGCGCCTTCAGCCCGGAAGAACGCGGCATCCTTTCGAGGATGCTGAGTGTCGAGCCCTACCAGACACCGCAGAAGTAGGGCTCGAAGCCTTGCTCAATGGTTGAGTGTCAAGGGCGCGTGCAGGCGGATGTCCCGCGACGATGCGCCAATCTGAATGTCAAAAGTGCCTGCATCAGCCTGCCAGTTTTTGGTGGCGGGATTCCAGTAAGAAAACGCAGCGCGGTCCAGCGTCAGTTGGACTGTCTTCGATTCGCCAGGCTTCAAGTCGACGCGTGTGAAGCCTTTCAGCTCGTGCTCGGGGCGGTCAACTTTTGCATGGCCGTCGTGGACGTAGAGTTCGGCCACCTCTGCTCCGGCGCGGCTGCCGGTATTGCGCACATTGAAACGAACCAGCACAGGTTGATTGCCGGTAACTTTGTCCGGAGTGATCTTGAGATTGCTGTAGGCAAACGTCGTGTAGCTGAGGCCATAGCCAAAGGGGAACTGTGGCTCGACCTTCTTCGTGTCGTAGTAGCGATAGCCGACGTAGATGCCCTCGGCATAGTTCACTACGAGATTGCTGCCGGGGTAGTTGGCCGCCGCGGGCGAGTCCTCATAGCGCTTGGGCAGCGTGACGGGCAGCTTGCCGGAAGGATTGGCGTCGCCGAAGAGCACGCGTGCCAGGGCATGTCCGCCTTCCTCGCCGCCGTACCACATATCGAGCAGCGCAGGCGTCGAATCAATCCACTTCGTCATCGTCACGGGATCGCCTGTGTTCATCACAACGATCGTGTGCGGGTTGGCCTTTTCGACAGCCTGGATCAAGTCATCCTGCCCGGCAGGCAAGTCCATCGTCGCGACGTCATGTCCTTCTGACTCCAGCTTGTTGTAGCGGCCGACGACAACGACGGCGACGTCGGCGTGCGAGGCTGCGTCGACGGCCTGCGCAAGATCTTTCGCTCGCGCATCCGATGTGTCGTGCGCGGGGTCTTCGCCTTCCATGCCGACGCCGAGTTCAAAGCTGACCTGAACGCTGCTGCCGGCGCGGGCGCGGATGGCTTCCAGCGGCGCGATGACGGACTTGGGACGCACCATGGAGCTGCCGCCACCTGCGCGCACCACGGCTGCGTTCGGTCCAATCACAGCGATCGAGTGAATCTTTGTGGTGTCAAGGGGCAGCAGCGAGCCTGCATTCTTCAGGAGCACGATGCCTTCAGTGGCTCCCTGCAAGGCAACTGCGCGCTGTTCAGGCGTGTCAACGATGCCTGTCGCCGCGTGCGGATGATCGAACTGGCCACTGAGGAAGAGAATGCGGAGGATGTCACTCACATTTCTATCGAGCGTGGCCTCTGAGATCTCACCTGCTTTCACGGCGGCGAGAACCTTATCCGCGGCGAGCCAGCCGGCGCCGCTGCCGCCCTTGATGAAACGCTCCGACTTCGTCATGGCGACCATCTGTGGGCCGCCCGGCATTTCGAGATTCATACCCGCGTTGACGGTAGGCGCGGTGGAATACGTGCTGGCCCAGTCGGAGACCACGAATCCCTTAAAGCCGAATTCGTTGCGCAGGATGCCAGTCAGCAGTTCCGTGTTCTCACCGCAGTGGATGCCATTGAGCTTGTTGTACGCCGACATTACGTTCCACGCGCCGCCCCTCTGGATAGCGGCCTTGAATGCGGGCAGATAGATTTCGTGCAGAGTGCGCTCGTCCACATGAGCGTCGATGCGGTGGCGCTCGAACTCTTCGTTGTTGGCGTCGAAGTGCTTGACCGAGGGAATGACGCCCTCTGCCTGCACGCCCTTGACGTAGGCCACGGCAAGCTGTCCAGAGAGATAAGGGTCTTCGCCGTAGGCTTCGAAGTTACGACCCCACAGCGGCACGCGATTGATGTTGACGGTCGGTCCAAGAATCATGTCGCGGCCGAGAGCTTTCACTTCCTGGCCGATGGCGTGCCCCTCGCGCTCGACCAGATCCGTGTCCCACGTAGCGGCCATATCAATGCCGGAGGGGAACGCGGTGGATTCGACTTTCTGTGCATATCCTGCGGTATTGGTCTGCGCTGATGGCCCGCCCCAGGCGCGCACGCCCATGGGCCCGTCGGCCATTTTGATGGAAGGGATGCCAAGGCGTGGGATGGCGGCTGACTCCATCCACCCGGAGCCGGATAGCATGGTGGCCTTTTCTTCGAGCGTCATACGGCTCACCAGGTCGGCAACGCGCTTCTCCACTGGTTGCGAGGCGTCCTTGTACGGGGCCGACGCCGGCACGGGCGACTGCGCTGTGACTACGGCGGAAGCGGTGAAGGCGGCGAGCAAGGCAGTGACAAGCCGGAAAACAGGAGTGTGGCGCATGGTCAGGACTCCGGAAAAAGAGCGATTTCAAATCCGCGGGCCATGGTACAGGATGAGCATCACGGGTCACAACTGAAACGATTGATTAGAGGACAGAATTGTTGTCGAGGCCCAGCAGTGAGGCCGGCGGATCGCACTTTGTAACGGGAGCCAGAAGTAACCATGCGCTGCCGCCTGCGGCCAGCAACAGACCCGCGACGTCGCGCGCGGTGACAGTGGGCCGCAGAAGGATGAGTGAGACCAGGCTGCTGAAAAGCGGCGAAAGCACAAAGCGAGTGGTGAGGCGCAAGGCGCTTAATCGCGGCAGGAGCCAGAAAAACAGCAGCAGGCTGGATGCCTCGATGAGTGTGGACCCGATGAGGCTCGTTTGCTGAGTTGCAAATCGCAGGTGGAACGTGCGCGAGAGGAAGTTGATGAAAAGGAATGCCAGGGCGGATGCCGCAGAGGCAATCGCAGCCAGCGGTGTGCCCCATTGGCGCGCTCGTTGTGAAATGAGATGGACGGCGCTGCAGTAGGCAGCGGCAACAACGCCCGCAGCCACCAGGAGAAGAAGCCAGCCTGCAGCCTCGGAAGCGGAGCGAGGCAGACTGAATGGAAAGACAAGAAGCAGGCCTGAAGCCGCTGTGGTAGCCGCAAGCAGTGCGTAGCGCGGCTGCGCGGACGAGACTGCGATGTGGGGCTCCAGCACGACGGTGAAGACTGGAGTGAGCGCCAGCAAGATGACCTCTGTGAAAGGGTCAATCCAGGATCGGGCAAACTGCACCGCGACGTTGGGGACAACGAAGAGGCCGAGGCCAACGAAGACGGCGGATGTGAGAAGCGTCGCGGGTAGCCAGGGCCGGTGGCGAAGTGCAGTATAGGCAAACGCAAGCGTAGCGATCAGCAGATAAGGCCAGGATGAAAGTAGCCAAAGAGGGACAGCGGAGGGCGCTGCAGCGGGCGCGAGTTCGCTACGCAGGGGGCCGAGCGACCCAAGCAGGCAAAGCAGAAGGAAGGCGGCCAATGGTGCGCGCGTGGTGCGGAGCATCCCGCCCCTACGCTACAATGAAGGTTGGGCTAAGGCCAAATCTTTTCGCGTATTCCACGCAAAAACTGAGCAAGGAGTTTTTCTGTTATGGCGATTCCCGCCACTCAAATGCGTCCAGGCATGATCATCAAGCACAACGACCAGTTGCACCTGGTCTTCAAGGTGGAGCACCGCACGCCCGGCAATCTGCGCGCCTTCATCCAGGCCAAGCTGCGCAACCTCAAGTCGGGCGCCATGTTCGAGCACCGCTTCCGCTCTGCCGACGCGATTGAGCGCGTGGTGGTAGACGAAGTGCCTATGGAGTTCCTCTACAACGACGGCGACGATTACTACTTCATGAACCCGGAGAACTACGAGCAGACGGTGCTGAAGCATACGACGCTGGGCGATGCGGTGGAGTATCTGACACCAAATCTGCAGATCAAGGTGAGCTACTTTGACGGGCAGGCCGTGGGTATTGAATTGCCGGGCACGGTTGAACTGACCGTCGTCGAGACCGAGCCGGGGTTGAAGTCGGCCACAGCGTCAAGCGTCACCAAGCCGGCGAAGACGGAAACCGGACTGGTTGTGCAGGTTCCACCCTTCATCAACGAGGGCGAGAAGATTCGCGTCGATACGAGTGAAGGCGCATATCTGAGCCGCGCATAGCGAAGCGCAGCTTGTCGGACACACGACGCCGGGGCAAGTTCCCCGGCGTATTTTTTGCCTGCAAGGCGCATTTGACCGTTGTGAGCCCGGCAGGATATCCATCGAACATCCGAAGGAACCATCACAGACCCAACGGAGGTTCTCATGCCAGTTCCTGCCATTCTTGCCACGTCAGCAGGCGAGTTCCATAGAAATTCAGGACTTCTGGAAAAAGCGGTAGCCGGAATTCCGGCCGAGCAATGGCTCAGCCGGCCAGGAGAACACTCCAACCACATCGCTTGGATTGTGGGCCATATGCTTTGGGCGCGTAAAGCGATGCTGGGCCAGCTTGGCGCAACGTGGCAGCATCCTGGACTCGACGTGTACGCTCGGAGCGCAAAGATTGAATCGGGGGCGGCATATCTGGTGCCGGATGCATTGCTGGCCGCATGGCGCGAGGCATCTGCCGAGCTGGAGAAGACGCTGGAAAATGTGACGGAAGAGACTCTGGCTGCGCCTGCGCCTCCGGGTCCACCAAGCCAGGACGGCAAAGTGAGCGGGTTCATCGGTGTGCTCGCATGGCATGAGACCTACCACCTGGGCCAGCTTGCCTATCTGCGCGGATGGCTCGGTCATCCAGGCATCTTTGGCTGAGGGCGACAGACACTGGATTTGAGCTCATTCAAACGCGGGCCAGATTGCCGGAGCGGAAGGAACCCTTTTGTTATCACAAAATCAAACGGCATGCTCATCGCGAGTGCATCTTTGCATTCGGGTGAGATGACGGAGAATTCATGCGTTGCTCAGCATGACAAAGCGCCCACCGGCGCGTCTAGCACTCAGGCGTTTCTTCCTTTTGTTCAGCGAGGTCGGACAGTTGTATCGAATGATCAGGGCCGGAAGGGCAGCGTTTCTCTTTGCATGGACGGTATGCAGTGTGGCTGCTCTGTCTGGAGGCGCCCAGGAAATTCCAACTGGGGCGCAGGTTGCCGCGTTAGCGGCGGAGAGCAGCAGTGCGGGGCCTTCAGACAGAACTCCGAGCGCGGTCAGCACGGGCATCCTGTCCGGAACGGTGCTGGACGTGAATGGCGACGTAGTTCAGGACGCCCGCGTGCAGCTGATGAGCACGAGCAATGAGCCGCCGCAGTCAGTCCAGTCGGGCAGCGATGGCCAGTTTGTTTTTGAGCATGTGGCCGCGGGCGTGTATCGGCTGCGTGTGACAGGTCGGGATATGAATCCGTACACTTCCGGCGAAATTGGCTTGAAGAGCGGCGAGAACCTGATTGTGCCTGCAATCAAGCTTGCGGTCACGGGCGGTGTTACGAGCGTGACGGTCATAGGCGATCCGGAAGTTCTGTCGCAGGAGCAGGTGCGGATTGCTGTGCAGCAGCGCATCGGTGGCGTTATTCCAAATTTCTACAGTTCGTATGACTGGAACGCACCGCCGATGCTGGCGAAGCAGAAGTATGTCCTGAGTCTGCGGTCCATTCTCGATCCGGTCTCGTTTGTCGCCGTGGCAGGCGTTGCGGGAGCGGAGCAATACCAGAATGTCTTTCCTGCGTATGGTTCCGGGCTTGCAGGATATGGCAAGCGCTATGGTGCGGCTTTTGCCAATCACGTTTCGGGCACGCTGCTGAGCCGCGCCGTGTATCCCGCACTGTTCCACGAGGATCCGCGCTATTTCTACAAGGGCAAGGGGAGTGTCATGTCGCGCGCCTTCTATGCGATGTCTGCCGCGGTGATGACGCGCAGTGATAGCGGCCGCTGGGTTCCGAACTATGCGAACGTGCTCGGCAACTTTTCGGCTGGCGCGATCTCAAATGCTTACTATCCGGCTTCGGATCGCGGGCTGTCGTTGACGCTCCTCAATGGGCTCGCGGAAACGGGCGCGGATGCGGCGTCGAATCTGATTCGCGAGTTTGTGCTGAAAGGAATCACCAGCCACGTGCCCAGCGGCGCGAACGGCCAGCCATAAAAGACCTCGCAAAAACGCGCGCCCTGCTGAGAGAGCCAGAGCGCGCGTTGAACTGCAACAGAGCCCAGATGGAATCAGGCCAGCTGCACGAGCTTTGCCTCGATCAGCGCCTCGATCGTTCCGAGCGCTTCAAGCACTTCCTTCGATACCGGCGCATCCACCTGCACCGCGGCGAGAGCCTTCACCGGCTTGGTTCCAGCGCGCTCGCGGCCCAGCGCGAAGTTGGCGATGTTGACGTTGTGCTGGCCCAGGATCGTGCCGATCTTGCCGATGACGCCGGGGACGTCGAGGTTGCGGCAGACGAGGAGATTGCCTTCGAGCGGCGCCTCAATGTCGATGCCGTCGAACTCCAGCAGGCGAGGCTGCTCGCCGTGAATCACTGTGGCGCTGGCTTCGCTCTTGCCTGCAGCTGAGTGCAACTCGATGGTCAGCACCGTCGCGGCGCCGCCGCGGTGACTCGCCTTCTTTTCCTCATGCACGCGCACTCCGCGCTCCTGCGCGACAGCGGCAGCATTGATGCGGTTCACATTCTCCAGGCCCTGCAGCAGACCTTCGATTGCAGCGTTGCGCACCAGGTCTGTTTTGGCCTCAGCAAGCGCGCCGCCGTAAATGATGTGAATGGCTTCGATGCCACCCTTGCCGGTCTGCGCGAGGAACGAGCCAAGCCGGCCTGCCAGATCGATGTACGGAGCCAGGCTCACGTACTCTTCGTGGCTCAGCGAGGGCAGGTTAACCGCGTTCTGCACCACGCCCAGCTTGAGGTACTCACGCACCTGCATGGCAATCTGCACGCCGACGGCCTCCTGCGCTTCTGCAGTCGAACCGGCGATATGCGGCGTGAGAATCACGTTGTCGAGCCCGAAGAATGGTGAGTTCTTCGGCGGCTCTTCCGTCAGCACGTCGAGCGCGGCTCCTGCAACATGGCCGCTCTTCAAAGCCGCAGCGAGCGCGGCTTCATCCACTAGTTCGCCGCGGGCGCAGTTGATGATGCGCACGCCCTTCTTCATCGCGGCAATGTTCTTCGCGTTGATGATGCCTGCGGTCTGCGGCGTGAGGCCCACATGCAATGTTAGATAATCCGACCCGGCGATCAGCTCTTCGAGCGAGACCAGCTTGATGCCGTTCTCGCGCGCCACTGCGGCAGAGACAAACGGATCGCTGCCGATAATCTCAAGGCCGAAACCCTTGGCGCGCTTCGCAACCTCAAGACCGATGCGGCCCAGCCCAAGGATGCCGAGCGTCTTTCCGCGCAGCTCGCTGCCTTGCAGCGACTTCTTCTCCCATTTGCCGGCATGCATGGACGTGTTGGCTGCTGGCACCTTGCGGGCCAGCGCAATCATCAGACACAAAGTCAGCTCCGCCACGGCAATGGCGTTGGCGCCCGGTGTGTTCATCACCACGATGCCGCGGCGCGTCGCGGCATCCGCGTCAATGTTGTCCACGCCCACGCCGGCGCGGCCGATGACGCGAAGCTTCGGCGCATGCTCCATCAGTGCATCGTCCACCTGAACAGCCGAGCGAACGACAAGCGCATCCGCTTCTGCCAGCGCAGCCGGCAGGCCATCGGGCAGCTTGTCGTGCGTCAGAACTTCCCATCCCGGCTCGGCCGCAAACACGGCCAGCGTTGCCGGGGATACCTTCTCTGCCAGTACGATCTTCATGGCTTCTCCCTTGCCCTCTTGTGCGGATTTGTAGTCGTCGAAGCGGATGCCCTCCTGCTCGCAGAGGAGGTCGAACATCCGCATCACGGCGGCGTGCGGCTTGCCTTCGCCGCGCTCGTACTTGGTGAGCGAGTTGGGATGCACACCCAGCCGCTCGGCCATTTGATATTGATAGAGATCAAGCTGCCTGCGGGCGATGATCAGCTTTTCTCCAAATGTCAGTTCCGGCATGGCTTCCTTTCGCTCACCCCTGCTGCTTCACCGCATCGGCGTAGACCTGTTGCGCGGCGGCAACAGCCTGGCCGTACTGCACAGGCAGCTTGAGCGTGTCCTTCGCGATGTGCTCCATGGCGCCGAGCAGCGCAATGGTGTCGAGGAAATCGAAGAAGCCGAGATGCGCAACGCGAAAGAGCTTGCCCTTCATCTCACCCTGGCCGTTGGCAATCACCGAGGCGAAGCGCGTCTTCAGCGCCTTGACCACGTCGCTCGAATCCATACCCTCCGGCACTGCAACCGCAGTGGCCGCTGCGGCCGGAGCCGTGGGCGCAAAGAGCGTAAAGCCCAGTGCGATCAGCCCCGCGCGCGTGGCGGCGGCGTTCACCTGAGCGTTGTTGACCAGCGCAATGCGGCCCTTTTCCAGGTCGCCGCCGGCCTGCCCGGCAATATAGTCCAGCGCCGCGCCAAGTCCGGCGATCAGCGCAACCGCAGGCGTGTAGGCGCTCTCGCCCTTCACGGCGTTCTTGCGCTCCTTGCGCAGGTCAAAGTAGTAGCGGGGATTCTTCGACTTCTCCATCGCCGCCCACGCCTTGTCGCTCACGCTCAGATAGGCGAGGCCGGGAGGAATCATGACGGCCTTCTGCGAGCCGCCGATGAGGATATCGATGCCCCAGCCATCCACATCGAAATGCGTCGTGCCGAGTCCCGTAATGCCATCGACGACCAGCAGCGTCTCCGGGCTCGCTTCCTGGATAAGCCGCGCCAGAGCTTCTACGTCGTGCCGCACGGCGGTCGAGGTCTCCGTAGCTTGCACAAAAAGCGCGCGGTGCTCAGGCTTGAGCGCCTTGCGGACCTCGGCCAGGTCGAAGGTCTGACCGTAGGGCGCCTTCAGCACGTCCACCTGGCAGCCAAACGCCTTGGCCAGGTCAACCCAGCGCTCGCCAAATTTGCCGGCCGTCAGCACAAGAACGCGGTCGCCGGGCGAAGTCAGATTCGAAACCGCAGCCTCCATGGCGCCGGTGCCGGACGAGGAGAGAAGCAGCACGTCGTTCTTGGTGCCGACGAAGACCTTGAGCTGAGCCAGGACCTTCTGATACAGGGCACGGAATTCAGGCGTGCGGTGGTGCATGTCGGCAGCAGCCATGGCAAACTGGGCCGCCGGAAGCAGCGGGGTCGGTCCGGGCGTAAAAAGGCGCGTCTTGCGAATCATGGGATATCTCCTCGTGTCAGGCCAGATGATCAATCTTCTACGGCTGAGACAATCACAGAATACACACTTTTGTGATTTTTGTGAATATGGCGCGGGAGATTATTCCGCGCGGCGCAGCGGCTCCACGCCAGGCCTCACAGTGCATTGAAATGTGCCAGGAATATGGGTGGAAAAGTCTATATATGAATAATATAGGCTAATTATCCTCAGCCAGAAAATAGAATGGGCCGGGGATTTCTCCCCGGCCAGTATGTTCACATCCTGTCTGTGGATTATCGACGGCCACCGCCACCAAAGCCGCCGCCACCACCGTGGAAGCCGCCGCCGCCTCCAAATCCACCACCGCCGAAGCCTCCACCGCCGTGGAAACCACCTCCGCTGAAGCCGCCACTGTGGAATCCACCACCGCTATGGAACCCTCCCATGCTGCGGAAGCCGTGCCCATGGATGGGCCCGCCGATGGGCCGGTTGCCGATGCCGGCAACGTTGTTGCCATAGCGATGGTAGCCGTTGCCGCCGTAGTAGCCCCCGCCGTAATATCCTCCTCCGTAGAATCCGCCGCCCCACCAGCCGCCACCCCATCCAAAGGGGTAGAAGCCCCAGCCAAAGGGACTCCAGAATGGGTCCATACCGATGAAGGTGTAATCCATCGCGTAGGGATCCCAGTACCAGCCTGGGTCCGCGCTCGAGGGCTCATAGTTACCGGCAAGTTGATTGTTGTCCTGCGATAGATACTGCGAGCGGAGACTATTCCACCGGTAGAGGCTGTCCTGCGCATCGCGGGGATTGAAGTTGACCGCCTTTTCTTTGGCCAGAGGGCGCTGACCGGGTGCGGGGTCCAAGTTCAATGTGTGGTGCGCCTTCACGACCTTGTACTTGCCGTCGCGCACTTCCACGGCCGCCTTGCCATCAAACACCAGAACCCTTGGCTGATTGGCATCGAACTCGTAAAAACCCGGCCTGACGAGTTGGGTGACGACGCCGCCGTCGATGATTTCCAGGTCATTCTCATCGCTGATCTCATCCACTTCCACGCCGGCCCTTCCATGGACCAATTCCATCTGGGTTTCGGTCAGGCTGGGAGAAATCATCCGGACAGCGCTATTGTGATCCAGCCGCAGGAACACGCCTGGAGTGAGAAGAATTTCCACTCTCCCCGTTTGAGTGGTCAGGGTCTCGCCGGGGTTCAGCGTAACGGTGCCCACGCTCTTGCCGTTGAGGGGCTGACCTTCAAGCGAAGCGGAACCCTCGACGTAATTGAGCATGCCAGGACCAACTTGTTGCGCAATAAGCGCCGGCGCACCGAGAATTCCAACTCCGAGCATCAGCAGCGAGATGGTTTGGAACTTCATCGATTTGCACCTCTGTCCCTATCAATGCAGGTTGCGAGAAAAAGTTCTGCTCGTTGATCACAGTGTGAGATGAGCGGTTGTGCGGCGTAAAAGCCAACATGCCAAAGACTAGACAACCTTCCTCCAGCCATTGCATCCACCATTCATTCCGCAGTTCGATGGGAATGCCTTGTTCCGATAGAATCGTGTGAGGAAGGGTTGCCATGAACGAAGCCGGCGCACTGGAAGCACAGATTAACCAGTTGATTGTGACTGCGATGAAGGCCCGGGATGCCGAGCGCACCGGCACGTTGCGCTTGATCAAGACGGCACTGAAGAACAAGGCCATTGAGAAGCGCGGCCCGCTGACGCCTGCCGAAGAACAGCAGACACTGGCGACAATGATCAAGCAGCGCCGCGACTCGATTGAGCAGTTCACCAAGGGCAATCGGCCTGAGCTTGCGGCCAAGGAAGCGGCCGAGATCACCGTCATCGAAGAGTTCCTTCCCAAGGCGCTCGATGAAGCAGGACTGCGCACGCTGGTGGCCGATACCGTGGCGAAGCACGCAGCAGCGTCTGGCCAAAAGCCGACGCCGAAGGAAATGGGGCTCATCATCAAGGCTGTGCAGGCCCAATTGCAGGCTGACGGGCTACGCGCCGAGGGCAGGCTGGTAAGCGAGGCGGTGAAAAGCGCGCTCGCAGGCGAGTGAGCGCGGCTACACCGCAAGCCGTTTCAACCGAATAAGAGAGCCAAGCTCTTTTCGTAACAAGAAACAATGCGCTGAATTTTTTTGCATTGCTGGAATACGCAAGACACCTCTCGCTTCGCGGCAAAGACCCAAACATCCAATACTCGAACTCAGGATCTGAAGCTGTGTCAGGACTGACGCGGAGTTGGCTCCCCTGATCTGCCCTGGGGCGTGATCAGGCCGGACTGATCAACCCACCGAAGACGTAAACAAAAGGGGCACACCACGCACGATTGCGGCTTCCGCGGGCCGTTGGCTCCACGCGTGTGGAGTGCGCGCACCCAGGCGACAGGAAATCAAGAAAGCGAAGCGGGACTTTGAAGAGTCAAAACGGACGCAAGAAGATTGTGATTGTGGGAGCCGGCCCCGGCGGACTGACCGCCGCGATGGTGCTGGCCCGGCGCGGGTTCCAGGTTGAGGTCTTTGAAAAGGCCCCGGTGGTGGGCGGCCGCAATGCGGAGATTGTCATGGGCGATTTCCGCTTTGACGTGGGCCCGACCTTTCTGATGATGAAGTTCGTGCTTGACAAGGCATTTGAAGAAGCGGGCGTGCAGAGTGAAGACGTGCTGCAATTCAAGCGCCTCGATCCCATGTATCGGTTAATCTTTCCGGAGTTTTCCATGGACGTAACCGAGGATCGTGAGCGGATGCGGCAGCAGATTGCCCGCGTCTTCCCAGGAGAAGAAAAGGGGCTCGACCGTTTTTTCGCGCGCGAGATGGAGCGCTTCAAGCACATCTACGGTTGCCTGGAAAAGGACTACTCCACCATCCGCCAGTTCTTCACGCTCGACTTTCTCAAGGCCATTCCGCATATTCCTTTTGGCCGGACCATCTTTGACTACCTCGGACATTACTTCGGGCCTGAGAAGCTGCGTCTTTGCTTCACATTTCAGTCGAAGTATCTTGGCATGTCGCCTTGGGAATGTCCTGGTTTATTTGTCATTCTTCCCTACGTGGAGCATGCCTTTGGCATCTTTCACGTGCAGGGCGGCCTGTCGGAGATCTCAAAGGCCATGGCGCGGGTGGCCGAGCAGAATGGAGCAGTCCTTCACCTCGGCACTCCAGTCAAGCAACTTCTCGTGGAGAAGCGCCGCGTGCAGGGCGTGGTGCTGGAAGATGGATCCGCGGTGCGCTCCGACGAAACCATTTTGAATGCCGACTTCGCCCATGCGATGCGGACGTTGATTCCAGAAGGCGTGCTGAGGAAGTACACGCCCGCGAAGCTGGAGAAGAAGCAGTTTTCCTGTTCCACCTTCATGCTCTACCTCGGCCTCAACAAGAGCTTTCCAGAGATGCCGCATCACAGCATCGTCTTTGCCCGCGACTATCACAAGAACACAAAAGATATCTTCGAGACGCTGGATTTGTCGGATGACATCTCGTTCTACATTCGCAACGCGAGCGTCACGGATCCTGGCATCGCGCCGGCTGGCAAATCGGCTCTCTATATCCTGGTGCCGGTGCCCAACACGATGAGCGGAACCGACTGGGCAAACGAGAAGATGCGCTTCCGCGAAATGGTGCTGGATCGGATTGCGGCGCGCACGGCCATGGGCGATTTGCGACCTTACATCGAAGCCGAGCGAATCATCACGCCCGCTGATTGGGAGCAGTCGGGAGTGTTTCATGGGGCAACCTTCAACTTGGCGCATACGATGACGCAGATGCTCTATTTCCGTCCACACAACAAGTTCGAAGAGCTGGACAACTGCTATCTGGTCGGCGGCGGAACGCACCCGGGCAGCGGCTTGCCCACGATCTACCAGTCGGGCATGATCGCGGCAAATCTCATTGGCAGGAAGTATCAGACAGCCTGAGGCGCACGCGATGTGCGGTGCAGTTCCGGTGGATCCAATCGCCCGAAAAAAACGCCGAGGCCAATTTTCCGGCCCCGGCGCTTGCGAAAATCGCCAGTTGCGACGCTCAATTTTCCGAATCGATGTAGTGGCCGACAAGTACGGTATTGCCGCTGAGAGGATCCTTCAGCAGAACGCCCACGACACGAACCTTTGCGTTGTCCGTGATGTCGCTCATCCCGTTGAATCCATCGCGAAAATCGGCATCACTTCCCACATAGACCGTGACAGTCTGCGGCACGAGCAGGCCCGCAAAGCCATCCACCTGCAACTTGAAGGTGCGGTTGCTCGTGTCTTCGCTACCTGCCACAACCGTGCCATTGAAGCCCCAGTTGCGCAGAACCACGCGATGCACTGAGACGCTCTGCGGATTGGAGGCTCCCGTCGCCGGTCCACCTACTGCAACGTCCTGTCCAGGCAGCAATCCATCCGCATTGAACAGGAATTGCGCCAGTGCATCGTGCATCCAGTAGACCGAGTACTTTTCACTGCCGGTGAGATTAACGGTTGCGATTTGACCAGGCGTAAGCCCTGTCGTGCTGGGGAGCAGACTGCGCACATACAGGTCAAAGCTGGACGCGGTGCCTGAGGCCGGCGCCACGTACGTCACCTGACCGCTGGCGTAGAAGCCCTGCTGCGACAGGACTTCTACTTCATCCGCGTCCAGCGCGCCAGTGACCTTGTCGAGTTTGCCAGAGATCTGCACGATAGAGTTGGTCGTCAGGCTGCTCAGGCTTGCATCTCCATCCCACTCTGTCTGCCCGTTTACATTGACCGTAAGCTGAGAGCCGTGCGGTCCCTGCACAACAAAGGACTGGCCGCTGGCGTTCACGCTGAGTACCCCGGCGGTGTACTCATCCACATAAGCCATCGCATCCCCAACGCCGACGCTGTCAATCTTGAACGTGGGCGTCACCTGCCCGGTGATCTGTCCGTTAGAGTCCACCTGGATGGACTTTCCGAGTTGAAAGTCAACGCGAAGTCCGACAGGCGCGCCATTTGCGGAGACCACCAGAGGATTGGTCAGCGTGATCATCGCATTCTGCGTGGTGAGGGTTGCATCCTGCGTGGCAATTGTCGGCGCGCCGCTTGCAGGTATATTCAAATAGCTCATCTTCGCTGTCGGTCCCAGTGTGATTTGCACGCTGGTATAGGTGCCTGCCGGAACGTTGTTCAGATCAAGCAACGTCTGCAGCCCGTTGTAACGTGCAAAGTCCACGGTCGGCGAGCCGCTGACAAGAGACACGCTGTTTCCGTTTGCGTCAGTAGCGGTAACGCTCTGCAACTGCGCCACGAAAGAGGTTACCGCGGCCATCGGCGCATCCGTGCCGATCACAAACGCCGGGCCCGTGGGGGTGTTGGCCGCGGTGGTGGAAGTTGAGGATGAACCGCTGCTGCAGCCAGCGACGAGCAGCATGCCCGCGGTCATCACGGCGAAGGACGAAAGAGTCATCTTGTAGTTCGCGCTCAGTCTCATTTCAGACACAACTCCTTATGCGCGTCCCGAGAGGCCTCCAAGGTAACGTCGCTCATTTGGTTTCATCACGGCACAGAAGGGGTGATGTAGAACAAAGCGGGTGCCGTTACTAGCGATGAACCCGCAGGCCTGCGCAAAAGTTGCGCTGAGGATGGGAATTTTTTGCGAGCCGAAGAAATTGGATGATCGACTGCGATCAGTTGATCTTCCGCAACCAGAGATTGCGGAAGGAGACCTTGCAGGGCGTGCCCTCGATCTGCAAACCAATCAGGCCGGACACATTGTTTGAAGACGCCGGATCGTCATCAATCAGCACGGCCATCAACTGTCCATTCAGAATATGCAGGATGACACCGCCGCGCGCGATGATCGTGTATTGATTCCACGCACCATCTTTGACATACGCTCCAAGCGAGTTGCGGTCCCCGATGATGCCGACCAGTTGGGGAATCTTGCCAGGAAGCGTCTGCACCACCTGGCCGCGCCAAACAATGATGCCGCGCGCGGTGTTCTGCGAGTAGAGTTGGCCGCTATATTCTCTTGCCTGTGGGCTGACGGGATACCAGAAGTCGGCCTGCGGTCCAATCATGACCCAGCGCGGATCGAGCGGCGGCTCGCCTTTGCCGGCCACGCGGCCGGGAGGGATGCCGGTGCTGCTGCGGTATTGAATCCCGCTGCCGCCGCCCCACTCCACCTTGATTTCGAGCTTCAGATCAAAGTCGTGCGCCTGCTCCCCGTGATAGACGAGGAAAGTATTGCCGGCATTGTGATCCTTCGTCGATACACCAACGATCGCGCCGTCCTGGGCAGACCACACGCCCGGCATGCCATCCCATCCCTGCAGTGTCTTTCCATCAAAGATAGAAGTGAACCCGTTGTGATTGGCAAAATCCATCGGGTCGGGCTCGATGAACTTCCCTTGCCTCAATCCCACAATGTCGGGAGGAATCTTGAGCAGTGAGGCGCGATCCGGTTCGGGATTGCTCCCCGGTTGCGCCTGCGCATGAAGCTGCATCAGTCCGCCCATCATCGCCACGTAGAGCGTGGCAGCTGCGCCAAGGAGCCACCTGGACTGCGGTCGCGCATTCTGCATTGTGAGTTCCTCTAGAAGAGTCCGATATAGCCTTCAGGAATTGGCGCGTGCTTCAGCAAGCCCAGTTCACCGGCGAGCCGCTCTAGTCGAGTGCGCGTCGCTGCCGTGGGCGGCACGAGCGGAAGCCGGACGACATCCGTGGTTCGGCCCATCAGGCTGAGAATTGTCTTCACTGGCGCCGGATTCGATTCCCAAAAATTGGCTTCAAACAAGCGGCCGTATTGCCGCTCCAACTCGCGGGCGGCCTGCCAGTCATTGTGCAGCGCGGCGCGAATCATGCGGCTCACTTCAGCTGGAGCCTCGTTCGAGGCCACGCTAATCAGTCCGTGTGCACCGATGCCAATCGCCGCCAGGGCGAGATTGTCGTCTCCGGAGAAGACCTTGAAGCCGCGGGGCAGGGAATGAACAAGTTCCGAAATCTGCGTCAGCTTGCCGCTCGCTTCCTTGATGGCCTGAATATTCGGCGCGGCTTCAGCGAGGCGCACAACCGTTTGCGGTTCCAGGTTAGCGGCGGTGCGCCCCGGCACGTTGTACAGAACCACGGGCACGGGATCAACCGCCTGGGCAAGGGCGAGGAAGTGCTGGTACTGCCCCTCCTGGGTGGGCTTGTTGTAGTAGGGATTTGCGGAGAGGATTGCGCTGATGCCGCGCACCTGCGACAGGAGCCGGGCCTGGCGCAACAAGGTCCGAGTGCAGTTGTGTGTACAGCCTGCCCAGATGGGAACGCGCCCAGCCGCCGCATCCACGATGATGTGGACGGTATGGAGCCACTCCTCCTCATCCAGAGTCGCCGCTTCCCCTGTGGACCCGCAGGCCACAAGAAAATCGACGCCCGAATCGATTTGCCAGTTGACGAGCGCACGCAAGGCGCTCTCGTCGATTGAGTCTCTGCCATCCGCCCGGAACGGAGTGACAATCGCAGTGCCGCAACCTGTCGTTTCCATCACTGGAAAGTGTATACCGTCGCCCGCTGTGAAGTGTGACAGGGGGGACCCCCATTTCTGTGAAAGATTGCCTGCTGACCCGTGGGCCTTCCGGGGGATCCATTGACCTGTGCGGCCAAAGCCGGTACACTACTCTAGTTTGGCGATTCCTGCCTGTTGCCGTGGAGCCAGACGTTCGCCGAGAGATTCTGAAGGCTTGAGCGTACCGCGGCACAGAAGTATCCGCCCGAGCTGGTTTTTTGATTTGTTGCGAGCGCAATCGGCAGAGCCGGCGCTGCGCTGGAGGATGTATGTACGCGGTCATTCGTACCGGTGGAAAACAATATCGGGTCGCCCCTGGCGACGTGCTGAAGATTGAAAGTGTCGCATCGACGGATCAGACCGTGGAGTTCAGCGACGTGCTGGCCGTTTCCGGCGAGCAGGGTTCAGTCGCCAAGCCAGCCAAGGCCAAGGTAACGGCTGAGGTGCTCGGCGAAGGCCGTGGCGACAAGATTCTGGTCTTCCACCTGAAGCGCAAGAAGCAGTACAAAAAGCTGCAGGGGCACCGGCAGAACTTTACTGAGGTCCGCATCAAGGCCATCGAGGCCGATGGCAAGACCTATACCGCAGCCAAGTAGGCGCGGCAGATTCACTGAGAGAGGGATTCGGCAATGGCACATAAAAAGGGTGGCGGAAGCTCAACAAATGGACGCGATTCCAATGCGCAGCGACTGGGCGTGAAGGCCTTTGCGGGCCAGCTCGTCACAGGGGGCTCGATCATCATGCGGCAGCGTGGCACGCGGATCAAACCAGGCGCGAATGTGGGCATCGGCTCCGACGACACGCTCTTTGCCAAGGTGACTGGACGCGTGAAATTCACCGACCACGGCAACCGCGGGCGGTTCGCCTCCGTGGAACCAGTCGCGGCGGAATAATCCAAACAGAGTAAACCATCGATTTCGATTGGCATGGGCCGGGGCATTGCTCCGGCCCATGTTTCTTTTGAAGGCAGTCAGCGAAGGCGACAAGAAAAAGGCCGGACCCGAGCAGGTCCGGCCTTTCGATTCGAGAATCACGCAGCTTCTTCAGGACTTGGTTTCGCTGCTCTGTAAATTCCGTGAGATGACCTTGTCGACAACTTTTTCGACGTCAGACAGGAAGAAACCTGTCGATGGTTGAGCGACCGCAACCTTCGTTCCATGGCCCAATGCCGAGGCGATCTCATTCCACCGGTACACCGTGGAATCGGCAGGCATCACAAGCGGCATCCGTACCGGCTCCGGCCGGACAAAGTAGGCGATCCAGATGCCCAGCGAGAGAAGAATGACGGCCTCGTTGGCAAACTGCAGCGGCGAGGTGAGCGACTCAAAGTGGGAAATCAGGCTGGACGTCACAAAATCATTTGCCGCCATCAGACCCAATCCCAGGCTGAGCCCAACCGTCAAATCGCGCATCGAGGAGCGAAAGGCATTCATGCTGAGGCAGAGGAACGCAAGGAGACAGAGACCCATGATCCCGACAACGCGCATCATGGCGATGGCGCCGCTGCAGATCAACGGGTCCCCGGCGTGTCCCTGCGTCAATGACAGGCTACCGAAGCTTACCAGGAGCGAAACTAATGCCACCCATCGAAACGCAACAGTGCCCAGCATCTTGAGTCCGGAGAGCGTTGCCAGCACTGCACTGAACACTTCGAGGCAAACAAAAAAGAGGCACACCGCGCTGGCGCCGTAGACGGTCCAGTAGCCGTAGAAATAGAGCGGACGGAAGATGTGACCGGGAGCCCATGATTGCGCCATGGCATAAAGAATTGCGAGCAGGATTGGCATCGAACCGAGCCGGAGGGCCAGGTACTTGCTCATCGCGGGGAAGCGGTGATGCAGGCCCTTCTTCCAGAAAGTGAAGCCGGCTACAGCCCAAAGAAGAAATTCGGCCGCAGTCATGACGGACATAGCGAAGTTCAACGGCATAGAACCCAGCGCCCTCCCGAGAGCCCAATCAGGATAGCGCGCAAGAGACCGAGCTTCAAAATGAAATGAAGCTGGGGTCTTACCACTTTCGTGCTACGCGAGGTGTTGCTTATCTGCAATAGACGCTGCAAGTCGGGACAGGCAGCGACGAGGTGGCAGAAAGGTGACTGGCGACTGCGTGGGAGCTGGAACTGGTGGTGGCAGCAGCAGCGAAACCGGCAACGACAACAGCAAAAGCAAAGATGCGGACGGCGAGTTTCATCGTTCGTAACCTCTGATCTGAAAATTGCGTGACTCGAAAGTCACATCGAACTAACACCTTGATGCTACCCCTGATCCGAATCTAAGTCTAGTGAAATCTTTACTTTCTAGGGAATCAGACTGTTGGTTACTGACGTCACCTAACCCGAATGTAGTAGTCACTTCAAGCTGCCCGCCAATTGTTCCCACCAACCCCCTTAATCCCCCGCCAGCGTGGTAAAATCAAGGTAGCGAAAAATTGCTCAAAGCCCTCGCCTTTCAATCGGTTACTCCCCTCTGGTAAGGACTGACAACCTCTCTTCGGTCTTGCACTTGCAAGGGCATTGGGCCCAACTTCTGCGATTGGACATCTATGGCGACTCAAGCACCGGATCAGACTGTACTTCCCGCCGACCAGGGCAATAACGGCAGCTATACAAGCGAGAACATCAAGGTCCTTGAGGGTCTTGAAGCCGTCCGGCTTCGCCCGGCCATGTACATTGGCTCGACGGGCGAGATGGGCCTGCATCACCTCGTCTACGAGGTCGTGGACAATTCCGTTGACGAGGCGCTGGCGGGATTCGCCAGGAAGATTGACGTCATCATTCACGTCGACAATTCCATCACTGTGATTGACGACGGCCGCGGAATTCCAGTCGACATGAAGACCCTGCCCAATGGCGAACAGATGCCCGCTGTGCAGGTGGTGCTCACCAAGCTGCATGCGGGGGGCAAGTTTGACAGCTCCACCTATAAAGTTTCGGGTGGCCTGCATGGCGTGGGCGTGAGCTGCGTCAACGCGCTAAGCCAGGAGTTCAATGTTGAGATCTGGCGCGACGATCACACCTGGGAGCAGGACTACAGCTGCGGAATTCCTGTGAGTGAGTTGCGGCAAACTGGCAAGACAAAAAAGCGTGGCACCAAGGTGCACTTCCTTCCTGACAAGTCCATCTTTGCGACGACCGAGTACAACTATGACACCTTGGCCCAGCGTCTGCGTGAGCTTGCTTTCTTGAACAAGGGCCTTGAAATCACGCTGACGGACGAGCGCAACGCTGATTCCAAAACCGGTGAGGCGCGCCACACGGAATTCCGGTACGCGGGCGGCATTGCAGAGTTCGTCAAGCATCTGAATCGCGGCAAGCAGGTCTTGCACGACAAGCCGATCATGATGGAGGCTGCGCGCGACGGAGTCGAGATCGAACTTGCGCTGCAATACAACGACAGCTATTCCGAGACCGTCTTCAGCTTTGCGAACAACATCAACACGGTCGACGGCGGAACGCATCTCTCCGGTTTCCGCACAGCGTTGACCCGGACCATCAACGCGATTGGCCAGTCTCTCGGACTCTTCAAGGACATGAAAGAGAACCTCAGCGGCGACGATGTGCGTGAGGGTCTGGTGGCGGTGGTCAGCGTCAAGCTACCGCAGCCCCAGTTTGAGGGCCAGACCAAAGGCAAGCTGAACTCCGACATTGCCGGCATCGTGCAGGCCTTTGTGAACGAGCGTCTGGGCATGTTCCTCGAGCAGAATCCGCCCGTTGCCAAGCGCATCATCAACAAGGCCATTGAGGCGTCTCGCGCGCGTGAAGCCGCGCGCAAGGCCCGCGACCTGACCCGGCGCAAGGGCGCGCTCGATGGAGGTGGTCTGCCGGGTAAGCTGGCCGACTGCAGCGAGCGCAACCCCGAGCGTTGCGAGCTTTACCTGGTAGAGGGCGAAAGCGCAGGTGGCACGGCAAAGCAGGGTCGAGACCGGCGTTTCCAGGCGATTTTGCCGCTGAAGGGAAAAATTCTCAACGTCGAAAAGGCACGCTACGACAAGATGCTGGGGCACGAAGAAATCCGTGCAATGATTACCGCTCTTGGTTGCGGCATCGGCAAGGATGACTTTGATCCGTCGAAGCTGCGCTACAGCAAGATCATCCTGATGACAGACGCGGATGTGGACGGCTCTCACATTCGCACGCTGCTGCTCACGTTCTTCTTCCGCCACATGACGGAACTGATCAAGAGGGACAATGTTTACATTGCCCAGCCGCCGCTCTACAAAATCAAGAAGGGCCGCTTTGAGCAGTACATCAAGGATGACCGCGAGTTCGTAAAGGTGATGGTCAATCGCGCGTCAGAGGGCATGGTTGTGCGTCACGGAGAGGCTGCCAGCCGCATCGAGGGTGCGGACCTGACCCGCTTCATGGGCACCTTGAATGACTATCTCGGCTTCGCAGAAAAAGTCGACAAGCGCATGCGCAACGAGAAGCTGACTGAATTGCTGGCGCGGGCTGAACTGACCCATCGTTCCGACTTCTCCTCAAAAACCGAGGGCGAAGTGCCGACCAAGCTTGCGGCCCTGCACAAGCAGCTTGCTGAGCTGTCCGATGAGTTCCAGTTCAAGCTCGCCAAGCCAGTGGAGGACGAAGAGCATCACACATGGTCCATCAGCCTCATCGATGCGCAGGGTGCCGAACGCCGGATTGATTGGACGTTGGCATCCAGTCCCGAGTTCCGCCAGATGATGGCGAAGTACACCCTCATCAAGCAATATCTGGAACCGCCCTTCCTTATCGAGTTTGCCGCCAAGGCCGCGTCGTCCACCGCAGACGAAGAAGAGATTGAGGAAGGTGCGGTGCAGCCGTCGGAAGCCAAGCCGGCACGCCGTGCCGCGCGCATCCCGCGCGAGCCGGTGGAAAAGCAGACCGCGCGTGAGCTCTTCAGCTACATCGTCGAACAGGGCAAGAAGGACTACCAGGTACAGCGTTACAAGGGATTGGGTGAGATGACCTCTTCGCAGCTCTGGGAGACAACGATGGATCCTGAGCGCCGCACGCTCCTTTCCGTCAAGCTGGAAGACATTGCGGAAACTGAAACAATCTTTACCACGTTGATGGGAGAAGATGTGGAGTCGCGTCGCAAGTTCATCGAAGACAACGCGCTTGATGTGAAGAACCTCGACATCTAGAGCGATTCTGCAGGGTTCATCGCCATTTCTGCATTCTTCGCAGGCGGCTCTTTCTCAGGGAAGAGCCGCTTCACGTCCCAGCGTTGGAACACGGCAACTACGAAGCCGCTTGAGTTGACGCTGCGCATCGAGCGCATGCCAGCGCCAGTTGGTCTTCCAGGCCCGCTGAATTTTCAGGCTTCGTGCAAATTCAGCGGGCCCTAGGATGACCTGCCGGCGACACTTCATTACCAGCTTCGTCCGATATACACATCGATGACACGCAGAGCGCCGTTCAGGTTCGGATTCCAGTAGTTTCCGTAGCTGCCGTAATGAAACACGACCCCCGCCTCAACCTTATGCGGCAGGATGTAATACGCCTTGGCATCACCCAGCCACTGGGGTACGCGGACTTCCGAAATCTGGGTTGAGCTGAGCGCCAGATTCCCAAGTGCAGACTGGAACATTCCGGGATCGAAGACTCCCTGTTGAATCAAAGCCGCGTTACCAACCGAAGCTGCATCGTTTGGATTCAGATCCGGCCGGTATCCGCTATTCGATGCGTTGTGAGTGAAGCGCAGGTCGATGCCAACCCGATCCTTCACTGTATAGGTTGAGTCACCCCAAACTACCTGGCTAAGCTGCTTGTAGGGCACCAGAGGCTCGTCGACCACATAGTTTGTTGAGCTGTCATTCTGGAAGGCCATGTAGGTTCGCAGATTTTCCTGCTGGTAGGAGTAGCCGAGATTCAGATTCCATGGAGCCAAGGGGCGAATCTCCGCACTCGCAGTCTCGGCGTAGATGCGGTTGCGCCGCTGGAAGTTTGAGGGCAATCCGGCAATATCGCCGCCAAATCCCTGTGCTGCTGTCGGCGTATTGGGCAGTGCCGGTGAAGCAAAGGCGTTCTGTACATCGAATCTGGCATCGTTTTGGAACGTCAGCCACGGCTTCGGCGTGAGCCAGATACTGGCAAACATGCGGTTGTCACTACCGGGAATAATCAGATAACCGGGATGATGTGTCCCTGTCCAGTCGTAACCCGCGCGTGCATTCCACAGCACGCTCCGATAGCGCACGGCGAGGCCCGCTTCATTACTGGTCGTCGAAGGGATGACCGTTTGCAGATCGGTGTTATCCATCGAGTACACTTGCGGCCATAATGCAGCGTTTGAGCGCGTAATTCCGCTGCGTTTGTAGTTCATCTCAAGACTTAGTCCCGCAGGAAGCTCATATTCCGCCTGCAGTCCCTCCCAATGGCGGTGCCATGAGACATTGCCATAGAGCGAGTAGTACGGCGTGAAGCCGTTGATCATGTTCTGCTGATGAAAATCGGCGCTCAGGCGCAAACGTTGTTCAGGTGTCCAACTCGCAGTGTCGTCGGTGTCGAACCAGTTCTGCGGATTGCGCGTAAAGGTGTTTCGAACGCGGGTGTAGGTCACCTGCCCATTGACCAGGAATGTCTCCGAAGTCGTCAGGTTCATCCGTACCGTATCGGCGGAGTATTGGCTGGGCGAGGGAATGTCATAGTAATAGCTTCCCACCGGAACGTCCTGCGGAGCCGGGCCTGAAGGTGGCGGATTCACCGTCGAGAATCCTTCATTTTCCGGAGTGAACGGTCCGGTGTATGTAACCGTCGGGAAGATGAGGCGGTCGTTGAAGCTGCTGAATTTGTGCTCGTAGAGGAAGTGCATCAGGTGATGCACTGCAAAATCGGCCCCGCCTGCAATGTTGCGCGTGGTGTAGTTGACTGGCTGGAACTGCGAGGCCTGGTGGCATTGTTCGCCGCAGGTCGTGTTGACGCCGCCGACATAGACTGCGGGCGTAGAGTTTTCATCGAGATAGGTCAGCTGGGTTTCCCCTGTCTTGGCCTGCATCTCGCCCTTCACAAAAAGATGAATCGGCAGCGCGGAGGGCTTGAAGCGCAGATAGCCGTTGCCAAGCCGCCGCGTCACCGCGAACACTGCATTGGCCGGGATTGAATCCGTCACCGCGCCGGGCAAGCCAAAATCAGAGGGAGACAACTGAGCGAGGTAAGAGACGTAGTGGTCCTGCTCCTGCACCAGGCTGCGCAGATCGAGTCCAGCCTGCAGTCGATCGCTCACGGTCACTTGCGAGCGTACGGAATAATCTGTGCCCGTGAGCACGACGCCGCGCGAAACCGCCGTGAGATGCTTTGCCGGGTTCACGTATGCGACAGAAATATTTGTGCCGCCCGACTGCTGCAAGCTGTCGTACTCGCCCACGCGGCTGGCAAAGCCTGAGATGTGGAGGAACCGGTAGGCAGCGGAGGATGCGGACCAGCCACTGCCCGGATCATCTGCTGAAGAATCGCCTTGGTCGACTGTCGAAGCAACGCCGGGAAAGGGGTGCAGCTTCGGTCCGAGCAGCGCCGCGGCGCTTCCCAGGGCGGTTGCTGCGGCTGCCACGCTTGTTGCAGCCTTCGACGAAGCGTGTGGTGCATACTTCGACTGTGAGACCGTGTTCACCATTTGAGCCGTAGGCTCTGAAGGCATACCCCATTGCCCCTTGTCCATGAAGCGGCTGCCGCCACTGGGCGTTGCCACATCGGTTCCATGAATCGTCGCATGGCAATTGGTGCAGCGGTCGGCGAGCGGCAGCGCCGCTCCGTTGTGATGGCCACTGTGGCATTGCAGACAAAGCGCAGGTTCGCTGACGGTCAAGAGATTTGTGTTCGGCGATCCATGCGGCGTGTGGCAGTTCAGGCAATCCTCTGAGACAGGTGGATGCTGATAGGCGAATGGTCCGCGATACTGCGCATGGCAACGCAGGCAAAGCTCGTTGACATTCGACACACGAAGATTCCGGCCCGCCGATCCTCCGTGGGGGTCGTGGCAGTCTGCGCAGCTCATCTTCCCTTCACGCAGCGGGTGATGATAGGGCATGCTGAGTTGCGCTCCCTCGGTCCGATGGCAGCGCAGGCATGCCTCAGTTGAAGCCGCACGCGACTCGACAATTGCATTCGTCTCCGGCGAGACAAGATTCCCACGCTGCGCGCCCTGCGTCGCTGTGTCGAAGCGCGCGGGAACCAAGTGCGCGGATTGCCCAGGCTGCGCGTGAACCTGGTGGCAGTCGATGCAGCGCACCCCATTAGCCTCATGAATGCCTGTCGACCAATGGCGCGTCATCGCGTCCTGCGCATGGCAGTTCAGACAGACCGCATTCGCTTCCGCGGCGGGTCGCTTTTGGGGAGAGATGATCTTGGTCACGTCTCCGCCGCCCTCCATATGCAGGCTGCCGTTGCCGTGGCATTCTTCGCAGGTCACGCCCTGCTGCTGATGAAAGGCGTGCTGGTAGCTCTTGGCCACATCGGCATGACAACTCGCGCAGGTATCGGCGCCGATCGGCGTGGCACCCGCAATCCGCAATGACTTACGGACGGGCCGCAACTCCTTCGAAGAGCTTTCAGAAATGGAATGGGTTGGGAAAAAGACGGCAATAATAAGAATTACGGCACTCGTCAGGCAAAAAGGAACACGTCGCATCGGTTTGCCCCCGTGGGTAGGTATCCAGAATGCACGCACGCCCAAATTCTGGTGGTGGGTGGTACCCAGGAATCTTTGGAATAACCTACAACCTCATTGAATTGTGACCGAGTGGCGCCTGCTGATGTGATCGTGGGAGCTTTCATGCTGCCCTTACCTGCCGTGTATGCACAGTGGGCCTTCAACGTCCATCGATCTTCGATGGCGACGCTACATCCATCACTCTACTCAGGATGTGCCAACTGTCACGTGAATTTGTGAGCTGGCTCACTTTTCAGTGAACCGAACCAGATGCCGTCAAATCGATGGCGATGCATTCTCGGACTGGCTTAGCGCACCGCCTGCTTCACCAGCGCGGCGATTCTCTCCTCTTCGGCCTCGGTGATCTCCTTCAGGGCATATGCGGTCGGCCACATGGCGCCCTCGTCCAGGGTGGCTTCATGCATAAAGCCGAATGTTGCATAGCGCGTATTGAATCGATGAGCACTCTGGAAGAAGCAGACAATCTTGCCGTTCCTGCTGTACGCAGGCATCCCGTACCACAGCCTCGGCACCAGCTCCGGCGCAGCCGCTTGAATGATGGCATGGAGCCGTTCGCCAAGGCGGCGATCCTGCGTCGGCAGCCCGGCAAGATTGGCCAGCACTTCGCTCTCCCCATCCGGCTTCCTTGTCCGGGCTCCAGCTTGCGTCTTCCTTTTGCTCGATGCCTTTTTAGCGGGCTTCATACGAGATCCATCCTCAATGCGGACCATCATAAAACACGCGAGCGCATCCTCCGCTGCATGCGGCGCGCCACTGGCGTAAATAAGGCAAAGCGCAAAGGGCAAGGCCGGTGAACAGGAGCAGTGCCATCGGGAGTTCTGCCACGAGGCCGCGCCTGCGGAATCGATCGACTCCAGTTGATTCGGGATTTCCTCGCAGCAGCGGATTTTCTTCCGTCAGTCTTTTCCATCTCCAATTGCCAGGTATACTCGGCAATTGGAGATGCATTGATCGAAATATCATCGTCTCTGCTTCAACCAAACGCCCGATGGGCCGTTCTGCATGGAGATAGTTCAGCACATCCAGGCACGGATGCCCGCCGGCCGCGTCCCACGCAATAAAGCGGCTGGCGCTGCAGATTCGAGCCGCTGGAGAACTCCAGTAGAATAAGAGAAGCTCAAACAGATTTTGTGCAGGCAGGATTGCCTTGTGCGCAGACCTGCTTGCCTCTGCAACATCGATATTCTCTGTGGGGACTGCTTCATCATGTCAAATATTCTGGAACATCTTCCGGCCGGGCAGAAGGTTGGCATTGCCTTTTCCGGCGGGCTCGACACGAGCGCCGCATTGCACTGGATGAAGCAGAAGGGCGCAATGCCTTATGCCTACACCGCGAACCTCGGCCAGCCGGACGAGTCAGACTACGAGCAGATTCCGCAGAAGGCGCTTGAGTATGGCGCCGTCAAAGCGCGCCTCATCGACTGCCGTGCGCAGCTTGTGCGCGAGGGGCTGGCTGCGCTGCAAAGTGGCGCCTTCCATATCTCGACCGCCGGCGTTACGTACTTCAACACCACGCCTATCGGTCGTGCGGTGACCGGCACCATGCTGGTGAGCGCGATGAAGGAGGATGAAGTCAGCATCTGGGGCGACGGCAGCACCTTCAAGGGCAATGACATCGAGCGCTTCTATCGCTACGGCCTGCTTGTGAATCCTGATTTGAAGGTCTACAAGCCCTGGCTCGATGAGGCCTTTATCGAAGAGCTTGGTGGCCGCGCGGAGATGTCCGAGTTTATGCGGAAGTCAGGCTTCGAGTACAAGATGTCGGCTGAGAAGGCCTACTCCACGGACTCCAATATCCTGGGCGCGACCCACGAAGCCAAGGATCTGGAGCATCTGAGTACCAGCATGAAGATCGTCGTGCCCATCATGGGAACCGCGTTCTGGCGCGAGGACATTGCCATCAAGCCCGAGAGAGTCACCGTGCGTTTCCAGGAGGGCTGGCCGATCGCGCTGAATGACGTGGAGATTCCGGATCCGGTTGATCTCATGCTCGAAGCCAATCGTATCGGTGGCCGTCATGGGCTTGGCATGAGCGATCAGATTGAAAACCGCATCATCGAGGCCAAGAGCCGTGGCATCTATGAGGCTCCAGGTCTTGCGCTCCTTTACATTGCATACGAGCGCCTGATCACCGGCATTCACAACGAGGACACAATCGAACAATATCGCGAAAATGGCCGCAAGCTGGGCCGCCTGCTCTATCAGGGCCGCTGGTTCGATCCGCAGTCCATCATGCTGCGGGAAAGCGCGCAGCGCTGGGTGGCGAACCCCGTGACCGGCGAAGTCACGCTTGAACTGCGCCGCGGCAATGACTACTCGATTCTGAACACCGAGTCGCCCAACCTGACGTTCAAGCCGGAGCGCCTGACGATGGAGAAGGGCGAATCCACCTTCTCGCCCCGCGACCGCATTGGCCAGCTCACCATGCGCACACTCGACATCACGGACACGCGCGAAAAGCTCTTGACCTATGCGCACAGCGGTCTTCTCACAATGCCCACTGAGACTACAGTGCCGCAGCTTCACACGGGCGACGGGAAAGACCACTCCTGATCGCTTGAAAGCAGCGGCTGAGCCGCACGGATCCAGCAACGGAGGTCGGCGCGCTGTGTTGGAGCATCGCGAACGCCTGGCGCACTTCATCGAGAGCAATTGGCCCCGCAGACGCATCCTCGTCGTCGGCGATGTGATGCTTGACCGCTATCTCTGGGGCGAGGTGAATCGCATCTCCCCGGAAGCTCCCGTGCCGGTTGTGCTGGCCTCCCGCGAGACGAGCCAGCCGGGAGGCGCCGCCAACGTTGCCATGAACCTCACGCGGCTTGGAGCCACCGCCCATGTCTGCGGATTTGTAGGGGATGACGAGGCAGGCCGGACGCTCGCCGAATCAATGCGCGCGGAGGGCATTGCGTCGTCGCTGATCGCGTGTGATGGCCTTCCTACGACCACCAAACTGCGCATTCTTGGTGGCGGGCAGCAGATGCTGCGCGTTGACTCTGAGCAGACTGGTCCGCGTTCTAGCGGGGAGTATCACCAGCTGCTCAGTCATGCGCTCGATCTCTTGCCCTCCTGTGACGCCCTTGTGCTCTCCGATTATGCCAAGGGCACGCTGAGCCGGGAGGTCTGCCGCGACCTTATCGTGGCAGCGCGCGAGCGCGCAGTGCCGGTCGTCGTCGATCCCAAGAACAAGGACTTCTCCCGCTACGCTGGCGCCACCACGGTGTGTCCCAACCTGGCGGAATTAGCTTCTGCCTTGAATGAGGACCGGCATTGCCTTGACCGGCTCCTAGTACATGCGCAGTCGATGGTCGAGCCGCTCCAGCTTGAGTATTTGACGGCCACGCTCAGCGACCGCGGAATCGCGCTGATCCGCCCGGCGGGCCACGTGATCGCGCCTGCCGCGCCCCGCCCTGTCTTCGACGTCTCCGGCGCTGGCGATACCGTAATCGCAGTTCTCGCACTTTGCATTCCTTCTGGCATCGCGTCGGAAGTCGCCGTCCGCCTCGCAAACCTCGCGGCGGGGATCGTGGTCGGTAAACACGGAGCAGCGCCGGTGAGTCAGGCCGAGCTGCTCCGTGAGCTTGCCGGAGAGGCCGCCTCCAGCATGCAGCAAAAAGTCCTCTCGCTCGATGGCGTGTTGGCGCAAGTGGCGCGTTGGCGAGAGAACGGCGAAAGGGTCGCCTTCACCAACGGCTGCTTCGATCTGCTTCACGTCGGGCATCTCACGCTTCTGGAGCAGGCTCGCAGGATGACCGATCGTCTCATCGTTGGCCTGAACAGCGATTCATCGGTACACGGCCTCAAGGGGACGGGCAGGCCCGTGAATCCAGAGCACAGCCGCGCTCAGGTATTGGCCGCCCTCGACGCAGTCGATGCCGTGGTTCTCTTCGATGAGGCCACCCCGTTGCGTCTGATCCGCGCCGTTCGTCCGGATCTCCTGGTCAAAGGAGGCGACTACACACCGGATACCATTGCCGGTGCGGACGAGGTGGCATCGTGGGGTGGCCAGGTCCGCATTGTCCCGCTTGTCGCGGGCGTCTCCACAACGCGGTTCCTCAACGCCATAGTCCCTTGCCGGGAACTGCATCAACCTGAACTGCGCGCGCACGAGGGATAGAGCCAAGGGTACATCGTGAGCGCACGGAACTTACCCACGGCAAGGCTGCTGCGGGCCGCAGGGGGAGTTCGCCTTCTGGAATGGTCTACTTCGCGATACCGGCTACTGCCGCATCCTGGGTGTGAACCTGGGCATTTACCCACTCAAAGGTACTGCGAAGGCCATCTTCAAGTGGCGCCGTCGGAGCCCATCCCAACTCCTTGCGAATCAGGCGGTTATCCGAATTCCGGCCGCGCACGCCGAGCGGGCCGGGAATATGACGAAGGCGAAGCTGTTTGCCTGCGATGCGCATTGCCATCTCCGCCAATTGATTGATGGTCACCATTTCCTCGGAACCGATGTTCACCGGACCCTGGAACTTCGATTCCATCAGTCTGCGCACGCCCTCCAGGCACTCATCTATATATAGGAAGGAGCGCGTCTGGCGGCCATCGCCCCAAATCTCAATCTCGCCGCCGTCCGAAGCTTCGGCCACCTTGCGGCAGATCGCAGCCGGAGCCTTTTCGCGGCCACCCTTCCAGGTGCCCTGCGGCCCAAAGATGTTATGGAACCGCGCAATATGAACTTCCAGACCGTAGTTGCGTGCATACGCCATGTAAAGCCGCTCGCTAAACAGCTTTTCCCATCCGTATTCGCTGTCGGGCGCCGCGGGATACGCGGACTCTTCCACGCAGTTGGGATTGTCGGGGTCCATTTGATTTCGTTCCGGATAAATGCACGCCGAGGAGGAGTAGAAGAACCGCTTCACGCCCGCGTTGCGGCCCGCCTCCACTGTATTCAGATTGATCGTGGCTGAGTTGTGCATCACGCAGGCATCGTGCTCGCCAGTGAAGATGTAGCCCGCACCGCCCATGTCAGCCGCAAGCTGGTAGACATCGTCGATGCCATCGACGGCGGCCTCTGCCACCTTTGGATCGCGCAGGTCGCCGAGGAGAAATTCATGCGCCGCGCTCTCTGAGAACTCCGGGTGCTTCACGTCCACGCCCCGCACCCAATAACCTTCACGCCGCAGGCGATGAACCAGATGGCTCCCAATAAAT
>JAJYAE010000012.1 GCA_021779695.1 Acidobacteriota bacterium
CGCGCAAAGATTGTCGATCCAGGGACTTCAGTGGCCGTGAGCGAACGGGTTCAGACGGTGAGCCGGCCGCCTGATGCCGCTTTGGCGCGGATTTTCAGATACGGACGGCTTGTTCCACAGCAGGAATTGGGCCTCGAAATCATTGCTTCCTTGTTAAAATCAAGCAGGGCTTGAGCCGTACGAAGACCGGGCCAAAGAGAATGGCGCCCGGTAAGCTTTTCCCCAATGCTTTAGATCCCATTTTCGCCACGTTACAAGAGACGCGGCAGAGAGAAATGCCTGATGGAGCCTGTTCCCAACCAACCCTTTTCTTATGAGCCATTTCCAACCTCGGGAGTGGTTGCCTATTTCTCGATGGAGATTGCCATCCAACCCGCAATGCCAACTTATTCGGGTGGCCTGGGGGTGCTGGCCGGCGACACGCTGCGCTCCGCAGCAGACCTGGGCGTCCCGCTCGTAGCCTTCACGCTGGCTCACCGCAAGGGGTATTTTCAGCAGCATCTGGATGGTGCCGGCGATCAGACGGAAGAGGTGCAGCCGTGGACCCCGACCGACTTCTGCACTGAGGAAGCGGCACGCGTAACGGTGTCGGTGGAAGACCGGGTCGTGGCAGTGCGGGCGTGGCGTTACGATCTTCAGGGCCGTTCGGGTCATATTGTGCCCATTTATCTGCTGGACACGGATCTGGACGAGAACTCTGGCTGGGATCGCGGATTGACCGACTATTTGTACGGTGGGGATACGAACTACCGTCTACAGCAGGAGATCGTTCTCGGGATGGGCGGCGCGCGCATGGCGAATGCGCTCGGATTGCGTGTAAACGTCTATCACATGAACGAGGGGCATGCCGCGCTGCTGACGCAGGCGCTTCTTGAGAGCCAGATGGCCGGCGGCCATCCCGGTACGGTGACAGAGGCGGACATTGAACTAGTGCGCCGCAAATGCGTTTTCACCACCCACACCCCAGTGCCTGCGGGGCATGACCGTTTTTCAAGTGAGCAGTCGATCCGCATCCTTGGAGGAGAACGGACTGCCCGCATCGAGAGGCTGGGTTGCTTTGAGAATGGCTTGCTGAATATGACGCTGCTGGCGCTGCGCTTTTCGCGCTATGCCAACGGCGTAGCCATGCAGCACGGGAAAGTCTCTCGCAGCATGTTCCCCGAGTACACAGTCGACTCCATCACAAATGGCGTGCACGCGCCGACCTGGGTGAGCGAGCCCTTCCAGCGCATGCTGGATGCGCACCTGCCGGCATGGCGGCGAGACAACCTCTACCTTCGCAATGCCATTGAACTGCCAGATGCGGACATTCTGAACGCACACGCGCGAGCGAAGGAAACCTTGTTGAGCGAGGTCGCCTCGCGCACCGGGCTGGTCTTGAATCCCAGCGTGCTGACACTGGGTTTTGCGCGCCGTGCGGCCACCTACAAGCGCGCCAACCTGCTGCTGACGCAGCCGGAGCGCCTGCTGGAAATTGCGACGCGCGCAGGGGGGCTGCAAATCCTCTACGCGGGCAAAGCTCATCCCCAGGATTCGCCTGGAAAGTCGCTGATTCGCCATGTTATTGAGACTGCCGGTCAGCTCTCAAATGATATGCTTCGGATTGTTTACCTGGAGAATTATGCGTGGGACCTGGGCGCGCTGCTGACGTCTGGTGTGGACGTGTGGGTCAATACGCCGCGCCGGCCCTATGAGGCCTCAGGAACAAGCGGCATGAAGGCTGCGCTGAACGGCGTGCCGAGCCTTTCGATTCTGGATGGGTGGTGGATTGAAGGGTGCATCGAAGGCGTCACGGGCTGGGCGATTGAGGACGGATCCAACGACGAACAAGAGGCCAACTCTCTCTACACCAAGCTGGAGAATGCGGTGGTGCCGCAGTATCTGGATGCGAAAGAGCAGTGGGCGCGCCTGATGCGGACGACGCTGGCCTTCAACGGCTCCTATTTCAATACAAACCGAATGGTGAAGCAGTACACGCGGAACGCTTACTATCCGGCACAGATGATCGAACGCTCGCAGGTGGAAGAGCCAATCTACGCCCGATAGAGCGCTTCACGGGAATTCAATCGTTCGAGCGGAGAAATGGGGCAGATCGCGGAATGCGCTCTGCCCCATTTTGCTTAGATGGACTGGAAGAGCCTAGTCGCCCGAGGCCTCTTCAAGCTCCGAGCCGAGTCGATGCAGCTTCATCACTTTCCATTGCAGGCGGTCAAAGAAGAGGTAGACGACTGGGGTGGTAAAGAGTGTCAGCATCTGCGAGACGATGAGCCCGCCAACGATGGTGATGCCAAGCGGCTGGCGCAGCTCGGAGCCGGAGCCCATGCCAATGGCCAGCGGGAGGCCACCGAAGAGTGCCGCCATGGTGGTCATCATGATGGGGCGGAAGCGCAGCAGGCACGCCTGGTAGATAGCGTCGACGGGCGCCAGTCCCTGTTCACGCTCCGCCTGGAGCGCAAAGTCAATCATCATGATGGCGTTCTTCTTTACGATGCCGATGAGCAGCAGGATGCCGATGAGGGCGATGATGCTTAGATCGGTTCCGGTGATGAGCAGGGCCATGATGGCTCCAACGCCCGCGGGCGGCAGCGTGGAGAGAATGGTCAGCGGGTGGATCAGGCTCTCGTACAGGATGCCGAGGACAATGTAAACGGCGAAGAGTGCCGCCAGGATCAGATAGGGTTCATTCCGCAGCGAATCCTGAAAGGCCTGCGCGGTGCCCTGGAAGGATGCATGGACCGTGCTTGGCATGCCCATTTCACTTTGCGCGCGTTCCAGGGCGGTGACCGCCTGCCCGAGGGCGACGTTGGGTGCGAGATTGAACGTGAGGGTGACGGCAGGGTACTGTCCCTGGTGATTGACGGCCAGCGGTGTGCGCTCGCTGGCAAACTGTGCAAAGGCCGAAAGCGGAACCATGGCGCCCGTTGCAGCCGCGGCGGTAGTGGCTGCCGCCGGGGCTGCGGAAGCTGGCGAGGCGGCTGTTGAAGAAGCCGATGCAGGCGCGGCATTCAGATCAGGACCGACGCCTGTAAGCGTCCCGGCCAGCGTGGGGCCCAGTCCCGATGCGCTGCCAGAGGTTGTGGTGGTAGCGACGAGTGCGCCGCCGGAGGTCGGAAAAATGGCTGACGTGACGGCTGCAGGCGCAGCGGCGAAAGCTGGGGTCGCGGCAGTGGAAGCCGCAGCGGCCACTGCCGCGGCGGGATTTCCTGCCGTACCCGTATTCGGCAGTGCGGTGACCGCTCCGGTGGAGCCCGCCTTCACGTAGATTCCGTTCAGGGAATCGGGGCTCAACTGGTACTTCGGATCGACTTCCATCACGACGAAGTATTGATTGAGTCCGGTGTACATGGTGGAGACTTCGCGCTGGCCAAAAGCATCGTAGAGTGTCTGATCGATGGCGGTGGCGGTGACTCCCAATCGCGAAGCCGTATCACGATTGATGACGAGATTGGCGGCAAGGCCTTGATCCTGCTGATCTGTTGAGGCATCGCGCAATTCCGGCATGGTACGCATGCGCGCCAGCAGCCGAGGCGCCCAGTGATTCAGTTCTTCGAGATTTTCGTCCGAAAGAGTGTACTGATACTGTGCGTCAGCAACGCGCCCGCCAATCTGGATCTCCTGTTGAACCTGAAGGAAAAGTGCTGCGCCCGGGACGCTGGTCAATTTTTTGCGCAGCCGGTTCACCACCATGTCTGACGTGACGCCTTTGCGATCACCGGGCGGCTTGAGGTTGATGAACATGCGCCCCACATTGAGAGCGCCGCCGCCAGGGCCGGAGCCGCCGGCAAAGGCGACAAGCGTGTCGACCGCGGGGTCGTCCAGAACCATCTGGGCGAGTTCGCGCTGCTTGTCGCGCATGGCATCGAAGCTGATGTCCTGCGCCGCGCGGGTGGTGCCGCCAATGCGGCCCGTGTCCTGCTGCGGGAAGAAGCCTTTGGGGACGATGACGAACAGGTATCCATTGAGCAGCACGGTGGCAAAGACAACGCCCAGCATGAGCCACTGGTGGCGGAGCACCCAGCGCAGCCCGGTCTCGTACTCATGGTGCAGCCAAAGGAAGGCGCGTTCACTGGCGCGGTAAATCTTTCCGTGCCGGGATTCATCGCGCGCTTTTAAGAACTTGGCGCAGAGCATGGGGGTGGTTGTGAGCGACACCAGCAGGGAAACCGCGATGGCCACCGAAAGCGTAACGGCAAACTCGCGGAAGAGCTTGCCCACGATCCCGCCCATGAGCAGAATCGGAATGAAGACGGCGATCAGGGACGTGCTCATGGAGACGACCGTGAATCCGATCTCGCGTGAGCCCTTCATCGCCGCTTCAAATGGCTGCATCCCTTCTTCGATGTAGCGGGTGATGTTCTCAATCACGACAATCGCGTCGTCCACCACGAAGCCGGTGGAAATGGTGAGGGCCATCAGCGAGAGGTTGTCCACTGTGTAGCCCAGCAGGTACATGACGCCGAATGTGCCAACCAGCGAGAGGGGAACCGCGACGGAGGGGATGATGGTGGCCCATATCTCGCGCAGGAAGAGGAATACAACCAGCACAACCAGAATGACGCTGATGAAGAGAGAGATTTCGACATCGCGAACGCTTTGCCGAATGCTGATGGTGCGGTCTGCGACGACATCGAGCTTGATGGTGGGTGGAATCTCGGCCTGTAACTGCGGGAGGGCGCGCAAGACGCCATCGACCGTCGAGATGACGTTTGCGCCCGGCATCTTGAAGACGATAATCATGACCGCAGTCTTGAGCTTGGTGGTGGGCCCTTTGAGCGGATTGATTCCGACCACGCCGGCGGTGTGGATGTCTGCAATGCTGTTGCTGACGGTGCCAACATCTCCGACGCGCACCGGCGCCCCGGTTTGACTGTTATAGCCGACGATGATGGGCGCGTAGTCGCTCGCCTTGAAGATCTGATCGTTGTCGTCGATGGCCCAGCGGTGGCCCGCATCCTGAAAGGCGCCCTTGGGCCGGTTGGCGTTTGCATTGGCAAGGGCGGTTCGTACCGCTTCCAATCCGATTCCGGTGTTGGCCAGCAGCATGGGATTCAGTTCCACGCGCACCGCGGGCTGTGAAGTGCCACCGACAAAGACCTGGCCCACACCCTCAATCTGCGCAATCTTCTGTGCCAGGATTGAGTCGGCCATGTCGTAGATTTCCGGCTTGGGAACAATGTCGGAAGTCAGGGTGAGAATCAGGATTGGCGCATCCGCGGGATTGGCCTTGCGATAACCGGGGTTCTGCGGCAGATAGGAGGGAAGCTGGCTGCGCGCCGCATTGATGGAGGCTTGCACATCGCGCGCGGCCGCATCGATGTTGCGGTTCAGGTCAAATTGCAGAATGACCGAAGCGGTGCCAAGGCCGCTGGTTGAGGTCATCTGGTTGACGCCCGCGATGCGGCCAAACTGACGCTCCAGCGGCGTGGCGACCGCGGAGGCCATGGTTTCAGGACTGGCGCCGGGAAGACCCGCGCTGACGCCGATGACCGGGAAATCGACATCCGGCAAGGATGCGACGGGCAGAATTGAGTAAGCCACGGAGCCGGCAAGAAGAAGCGCGAGACTCAGCAGCGTGGTCGCAACCGGGCGGCGGATGAAAGGAGCGGACAGATGCATGGTGCGCAGTTCCTCAGTCGCCGGCGACCGGTTCTTCGTGCAGGCTGGTTTGCTGGATATTCAGATGCAGCCGGCGCGACAGTTTGTCGAAGTAGAGATAGACCACGGGCGTGGTGTAAAGGGTGAGCAACTGCGAGAAGATGAGGCCGCCGACGATGGAAATGCCCAGGGGCCGTCGCAATTCCGCGCCAACGCCACCGCCGAGGGCCAGCGGCAAGCCGCCAAGCAGTGCCGCCATCGTGGTCATCAGAATAGGCCGGAAGCGCAGCAGGCAAGCCTGAAAGATCGCCTCTTCCGCCGGTTTGCCTTGAGTCCTCTCCGCATCGAGTGCGAAATCAATCATCATGATGGCGTTCTTCTGGACGATGCCGATGAGCAGAATAATGCCGATCAGTGCAATGATGCTGAACTCCGAGTGCGTAATCAGGAGTGCCAGCAATGCGCCGACACCCGCAGAGGGAAGAGTCGAGATAATGGTGATGGGGTGAATATAGCTCTCGTAGAGAACTCCAAGCACGATGTAGACCGTGACCAGCGCGGCGAGAATCAGCAGGGGCTCATTGGCGAGCGAAGACTGAAAGGCCGCTGCGGTTCCCTGGAAGCTGGCGTTGATGGCAGTCGGCAACTGAATGCGCTGCTCCACCTGGTTGACGGCTTTCACGGCGTCGCCCAATGCTTTGCCAGGGGCAAGGTTGAAGCTGACGATGGTGGACGGGAACTGTCCCTGATGGCCGATTGAGAGCTGCGCCTGGGTTTGCGCCCAGTGCGCCAACATGCTCAACGGGACCTGCGTTCCGTTGGCAGACTTGACGTACAGATTGCTCAGGGTGGAAGGGGCCGTCTGGAAACCGGGTGCTACTTCCATCACCACGTGATACTGGTTCAACTGCGTGAAGATGGTGGAAATCTGGCGCTGGCCGAAGGCGTCGTAGAGCGTGTTGTCGATGTCGGCCATGGCAATGCCGAGCCGTGCCGCAGTGTCGCGATCAATCACCAGTTCGGCGCCCAGGCCCTGGTCTTGCAGATCGCTTGCTACATCTGTAACGGAAGGTTCCTTGCGCAGCTCTTCCACCATCTTGCGAGTGTAGGTGGCAAGCTCGGCCTGGTTCGGATCTTCCAGGGAATACTGGAACTGGGTGCGGCTCACGCGGTCTGCGACGGTGAGGTCCTGCAGCGGCTGCAGAAAAAGCTGGATTCCCTGAACATTGTCCAGCTTGCCCTGCAGTCGGCGGATGACGCCCGTGGCCGAGATATCACGATTCTCCAGCGGCTTGAGATTGATCTGGATTCGCCCGGAGTTGAGAGTCGTATTGGTCCCATCCACGCCGATGAAGGAAGAGACGCTCTCGACGGCCGGATCCTGCAGAATAACATCGACCAACTGCTGCTGGCGGTGGGCCATGCTGGCGAAGCTTATGGTCTGCGGAGCTTCGCTGATGCCCAGAATTACGCCAGTATCCTGCACTGGAAAGAAACCTTTGGGAATGATGATGAACAACAAAACAGTCGCGACAAAAGTTGAGATCGTGACCAGAAGAGTGAGCAATCGAAAGCGCAGGACCGTTTGCAGCGTGCGTCCGTAGGCGGCGATGATGGAGTTGAAAACCCGCTCGGACCACTGGTAGAAGCGGCTTTCCTGCGCGTTGGCCTTGTCCTGCAGAATGCGCGAACACATCATCGGCGTCAGCGTGAGCGAAACCACTGCAGACACCAGGATGGTGACGGCAAGTGTGATGGCAAACTCGCGAAAGAGCCGGCCGACCACATCGCTCATAAAGAGCAGGGGAATCAGCACGGCGATCAGTGAGACTGTTAGCGACATGATCGTGAAACCGATCTGTTCGCTGCCCATCAGGGCGGCCCGCATCGGGCTCATGCCTTCTTCGATATATCGGGAGATGTTCTCAATCATCACGATTGCGTCGTCTACGACGAAGCCGGTGGAGATCGTGAGCGCCATGAGTGTCAGGTTATTGAGCGAGTAGCCCAGCAGATACATCACGCCAAAGGTTCCGACGATGGACAGCGGCACAGCCACAGATGGAATGATGGTCGCCGCCAGGTTTCGGAGAAAGAGGAAAATGACCATCACGACCAGCGCGATGGTGAGCATTAGCTCAAACTCAACGTCTTTGACGGACGCCCGAATCGTTACGGTTCGATCGGTGAGTACCTTCACTTGCACGCTGGCTGGCAGGCTGGTTTGCAGTTGAGGCAGCAACTTCTTGATGCGATCGACAACGGCAATAATGTTGGCGCCCGGCTGGCGCTGAATATTGACGATGACGGCAGGTTGACGATCCATCCAGGCAGCCTGCTGCGAGTTTTCTGCGGCGTCCACGATGGTGGCTACATCCGAGGCGCGGACGGCGGCTCCGTTGCGGTAAGCGACAATCACGGGCCTGTAATCGGCGCTGGAAAGCAGCTGGTCATTGGCGCCGATGGTGTAAGACTGGCGTGCGCCGTTGAGGGTGCCCTTGGCCTGGTCAACGTTGCTGGCGGCCAGGGCTGTCCGGAGATCTTCCAGGCTCAGGTTGTAGGCGGCAAGCTGGGCTGGATTGGCCTGGATGCGCACGGAGGGCTTTTGCCCGCCGGCAATCGAGACGAGGCCTACGCCCAGCACCTGCGAGATCTTTTGGGCGAGGTTGGTATCTGCCGCATCTTCGATCTTGTCGAGAGGCAAGCTATTCGAGGTGAGGGCCAGCGTCATGATGGGCGCGTCGGCGGGGTTCACCTTACTGTAGATCGGTGGGTTCGGCAGGTCAGTGGGCAAGAAGGAGTTGGCCGCATTGATGGCAGCCTGCACTTCCTGCTCTGCGACATCGATGTTTTCTTCCAGATTGAATTCGAGAGTGATGACAGAGCCGCCGCCTGAGCTCACTGAAGTCATCTGCTTGAGGCCCGGCATCTGGCCGAACTGGCGCTCCAGTGGAGCGGTGACGGCAGAGGCCATCACGTCTGGGCCTGCACCGGGATAGAAGGTCAGTACCTGAATGATGGGGTAATCCACCTCAGGCAGGGCGGAGACGGGCAACTGCTGAAAGCCAACCGCCCCGGCAAGCAGAATCGCCACCATGAGAAGCGAGGTGGCGACAGGACGCAGAATGAATGGGCGAGAAGGGCTCACTCTTTTGTCCTCGATGCGTTCGGTGCGCCGTTAGCAGGCATGGCAGTTGGGTTCTCGCTCGCTGAATTCTGCTGCGCAGGGTTGGCTGTGCGATCCGAGTGCGATGTGCTCACCGTGACAACCTGCCCAGGGCGGAGCCGCTCCGCGCCATCCACCACGACGTTGGTCCCTTGTTCCGGACCGCTTTCCAGAATGGTCAGCTGTCCTTCCGTCAGGCCCACTTTAACTGGTTGAATTCGAGCGGTAGACTTGCCCGAGGCGTCCGTATCGATGACCCACACAAAGGTGCCCTGCACGCCCGACTGAATCGCGGCCGTCGGCACGACGATTGCGTTGGGTCGATCTTCCAGGACCAGATGAATATTCACGAACTGGTTGGGGAAGAGCGATTCGTCCGGGTTATCAAAAACAGCCTTGAGGCGATCCGTGCCGGTTGTCGTGTCAATCTGATTGTCGGCCGCCAGAAGCCGCCCGGAGGCAATCTTGTGCGTGTCGCTTCGGTCGTAAGCGTCCACCGGCATTTGAGGATTCGCCCGCAGCTTTTGCAGAACCTGAGGCAACTGGTTCTCCGGCAGGGTAAAGTACACGGCGATCGGCCGAAGCTGATTGATAATGACCAGGTTGGTCGTATTGGCCGCGATGATATTTCCGGGATCGACGAGGCGCAATCCGATTTTGCCGTTAATGGGCGACTGGATATAGCACCAGTTGAGCTGGAGTTGGGCATTGTCCACCGCGGCCTTGTCCGCAGCGATGGCGCCCTCATACTGCCCCATCGCAGCTTCGTCGGCATCCAGCGTTTCCTTGGAGACCACTCCGGCCTGATAGAGCGCCGTATAGCGCTTGTACTCCGATTGCGCATTCTTGAGCAGGGCCTGGTCATGGGCCAGGTTCCCCTTGGCCTGATCGAGGGCGGCCTTGTAGGGGCTGGGGTCAATCTCCATGATGGTCTGCCCCTGCTGGACTTCCTGCCCTTCCGTAAACTTGACGGGAAGCAGTTCCCCACCAACGCGCGCCTTCACCGTGACGCTCATATAAGGAGTCACGGTGCCCAGGCCTGAAAGATAGACAGGCATCGGCTTCTGTTCGACGGGAATCACCTGAACGGGTGCGGGCCGGTTCATCAGGGCTGCAATCTGGCTGGCGCTTTTGGCCGCAGCCTGTAACTGGTTCTGATGGATGCGCCACACGATGACTCCAAGTACCGCCAGCAACAGTACATAGACCACGATGCGAGCGCCGGACTTCTTGTGGCCGTGCTCTGGTCCGGCGGAATTGGATGCGGGCAAACGAGACTCTGTAGTATCGAGCATGGGCATGGTGTGGATTCCGTCTTGTTTTGGTGGTGAGCCAGCGGCGACCTTGAGACCCGCATTTCGGAAGGCTCTGACAGCGCGCCGTACTAGTGGGACGTTCAAACGCTGCTAAAAGTTTAACCCCTCAGCAGGTAGACCGGCCGGGACTCCCTTGCGCCATCAGATATTTCACTGAAGAGAGATCAAAACCCCCTTTATAATCCGTGGGAACGCCGTTTTCCGATTGCTGAGAGGCATCTTGCTGTTAGACGGTGCCAAGCTGGGCGGATGCCAGGCATCGAATTCAAAGTCGTTGTTTCGCGATCTTGCGAGGAATCATTGTCCGAAAGCGTTGCCGCTGGTCTGTCCTCCCAATCCGCCATCCCCCTTTGCGTGGACCTGGATGGCACGCTCGTGAAGTCTGACACCCTGTTTGACTCCCTCTGTCAATACGCCCGGCGCGGTCCGCGCGCCTTTTGGGATGTTCTTCGCTGGGCCGCTCATGGACGTGCGGCGCTGAAGACCCATGTCGCCAATCAGGCTCCGCTGCATCCTGCCCATCTTCCCTATAACACCCCGCTTCTTCATTTCCTGGAGCAGGAGCGCAAAAATGGCCGCGCAATCTATCTCACGACGGGCGCGGAGCAGACCCTGGCTGAGCGGGTCGCTGCGCATCTGGGCCTGTTCAAAGGAGTACTTGCGACGAACGGGGATACAAATCTGACCGCCAGCAGAAAACTTCAGCGCGTTCAGCAAGATTTTGCCGCATTTGACTACGTAGGGAACTCTCGTGCTGATCTGGTGCTGCTTACCCATGCGCAAAATGCCATGGTCGCCAATCCGACGCTGGGGTTGCGCATAGGGTTGTGGATGCGCAGCATCCGCATCGCCTCTGTCTTTCAGGACCGCCGCCCCCCGTGGCAGGCCCTGCTGAAGGCCTTTCGGGTTCACCAATGGGCGAAAAACGTCTTACTGGCCATGCCGTTCCTGATGACCCACAACTTCACTGGGCGGGGCCTGATTGCATTAGTGGCGGCCTTCTTCAGCTTCAGCTTTATCGCCTCCGCCAATTACCTCGTCAATGACATGCTGGACATCGAAAGTGACCGCCAGCACCGTTCCAAGAGGTTGCGTCCGTTTGCGGCAGGGGATCTTTCGGTCCTCCACGGACTGGGGGCAGCGGTCGTCCTCGTCGTCGCCGCTCTGGCATTGCTTCCTTTTTTACCCCTGCTCTTTGCGCTCTGGCTCGGGCTCTACGTCTGCCTTACGGCAGCCTACTCATTTTCTTTGAAGAAGGTGGCAGTGGTGGATGTGCTTCTGCTGTCATCGCTTTACACACTGCGACTGCTGGCTGGCGGCGCGGCGACGGGAACGGTAATCTCTCCCTGGCTGGGTGGGTTGTCGACTTTTCTTTTTCTTTCGCTGGCCATGGTGAAGAGATTCAGCGAGCTTGAAAATTTGCGCGAGCAGGGTGCTACCGAGGCACACGGCAGAGGGTATCTGGTGGACGATATTGAGCAGATTCGCAGCTTTGGGACCGCAAGCGCATACGCGGCGGTGCTGGTCTTCATGCTGTATATCGCGCGGCCGGATGTCACTGTTCTGTATCGCCACCCGGCCCGGCTCTGGCTCATTGTGCCCCTGATGTTGTACTGGCTGCAGCGTGTCTGGCTGCTGGCTGCTCGGGGAGAGCTCGATGAGGATCCGGTGGTTTTCGCAATGAAAGATCCGCCCAGCCTGCTCATTGGCGCCGCAGTTGTGGCGATGTCGATCCTGGCAGCTTATTGATGGGCTTTCTGCTTCTGCGCCCCGCATCGTGAGTTTGAGCGCGCTCCAATTGCCGCATAATGGAATAGAAACTCTGGAAAATGCGACGTGAAGAAGCGTGGCGGCGTCTCAAGTGCTAGAACCCGGTATGGAGCGGTTCTGACCCTGACGCGCAACCACTGTCTCTTCGACTACCATTAGAGTTTCAGCATTCAGTTGGAGTGGTTAACAGAATCGCGACGACTCCCAACCCAGGTGGCCGAGCCACTCCGCATGCGCAGTTCGCTGTCGAGGGTGGCAGGTCGTTGGAAACGAACAGGACGGGAGAGTGAATGTAGCCCGATCGGCCGCATTCAACGACCCAGAAACCCGTTGAGGCGGAGCTTTTCCACCCCACGGCATTGCTGGCCGCGGTAATCGATTGCAGGCCGGCAGGAAGCCGGGATGGTGAGCTAACCGGCTCGGGAGCGAGTACCGGCCCTATGTGGATTGTCCGGCTTGCGTTGCGGCGGCCTTATACGTTCGTCGTCTTCGCTCTGCTTATCATGATCCTCGGCGTTTACAGCATCCTCACGATGCCGACGGATATTTTTCCGAATATCGATATTCCGGTCATCTCGGTGGTGTGGAATTTTACCGGCCTCTCTGCGAGTGAGATGTCCACGCGCATTGTGTATAACAGCGAGCGCGGCATGACCACCACGGTCAATGACATCGAGCACATCGAGTCGCAGTCCCTGAACGGCGTGGCGGTGATCAAGATCTTTTTTCAGCCGCACGTCAACATCGCATCTGCGGTGGCGCAGGTTGACTCCATCAATCAGACGATGCTGCGGGCATTGCCTCCGGGAACGAATCCGCCTTTCATGATTCAGTACAACGCGGCCAGTGTCCCGGTGCTTCAGCTCGGACTGAGCGGGCAGGGGCTGAATGAGCAGCAACTCAACGACCTGGCCACCAACGCCATTCGCACCCAGCTGGCCACAGTGGAGGGCGCACAGACACCCTACCCCTATGGCGGCAAGCAGCGCCAGATCATGGTGGATCTGGACCTGGAAAAGCTTCAGGCCAAAGGTCTCTCTCCGGCCGATGTCGTGAACGCTGTCTCCGCGCAGAATCTCATCGTTCCTTCCGGCACCATTAAGATCGACAAATTTGAATACGCCGTTGAAACAAATTCCGCACCCACTCTCATCGAGCAGTTGAACAATCTCCCGATTCGTGCCGTGAATGGGACCGTGATCTACATCCGCGACGTGGCTCACGTGCGCGATGGAAATCCCCCGCAGACAAACATTGTGAGGGTGGACGGACGCCGCGCCATCCTGATGAGTATCCTCAAGACCGGTTCTGCCTCGACGCTCGACATCATCGCAGGCGTTCGCAGCAAGCTTGAGCGCGTCAAGGGGCAGCTTCCCCCGCAGTTGCGGATTCATGCGTTCTCTGACCAGTCCATCTTCGTGCGCAGCGCCATCAACGGAGTGGTACGCGAAGCGATCGTCGCAGCTTGCCTGACGGCAATCATGATTCTGGTCTTCCTGGGAAGCTGGCGCTCCACTATCATCATCGCGGTTTCGATTCCACTGTCCATTCTCTGCTCGCTCATCATCCTTGCGATGCTGCACGAGACGATCAACATCATGACGCTCGGCGGCATGGCCCTGGCCGTCGGCATCCTGGTGGACGACGCAACTGTGGCCATCGAGAACATCAATCGCAATCTGGAAGCTGGAAAGGAACTTGAGCAATCCATTCTCGACGGCTCTGCGCAGATTGCGATTCCAGCGCTCGTTTCCACGCTGTCAATCTGCATCGTTTTTGTGCCGATGTTCTTTTTAAGCGGTGTGGCGCGCTATCTATTCGTGCCCATGGCGGAGGCCGTGGTTTTCGCCATGCTTGCCAGCTATTTCCTGTCGCGTACGCTGGTCCCCACCATGGCGAAGTACATGCTGCATGAGCACGACGACGTCGAGCTGGCGCGCAAGCGTGTCAGCCGCAATCCTTTCGTGCGATTTCAGATCCTATTCGAGTCCGGATTTGAGAAGTTTCGCCGCTTCTATCTGGGCCTGCTGACGCTTTGCGTCGATCACGCACGCATCTTTCTGACGGTCTTCTTCGTCTTTGCGGTCCTGTCCGTTGGAGTTCTGGGACCGTGGCTGGGCCAGGACTTCTTCCCTTCAGTCGATTCCGGCCAGATCAAACTGCACGTGCGCGCACATACCGGCATGCGCATTGAGGAGACTGCGGCACTCTGCGACCACGTTGATGCCACCATTCGCCAACTCATCCCCGCGAATGAAGTTGCGACCATCGTGGACAATGTGGGTCTACCCTACTCTGGATTGAATCTTTCGTACTCAAACTCCGCCCCGGTGGGTACTGCCGACGCGGATATTCAGGTTCAGCTCAACAAGGATCACCATCCCACCCGGCAATATATTGATCAGCTGCGCAAAATCCTGGCGCAGCAGTATCCCGGGGTCACTTTCTACGAGCTTCCTGTGGACATCGTCTCGCAAATCCTTAACTTTGGACTCGCGGCGCCGATCGACCTTCAGATTGTTGGACCCAACCTGTATGGGAATCGGGCTCTTGCCGAACGAGTGCTGAATGAAATGCGCTACGTACCGGGCGTAGCTGATGCGCGTATTCAACAACCGTTTGACCAGCCCAATTTCACCGTGAATGTAGATCGCACGCGCGCCCAGGATATTGGTCTTTCGCAGGCGAATGTCATCCAGAGCCTTCTTGTCACTTTGAGCGGCAGCTTTCAGACCGCGCCAACCTTTTATCTCGATCCCAACAACGGCGTGAGCTACAACATCACGGTAATGGCGCCGCAGTACAGCATGGACTCGCTGGCAGCACTCAACAACATGCCCATTACTGTGCCGAATGCCGCGATTGAGATGAGCCAGACAGCGGGCACGGGGGCACCGGGCGCTGCTCCGAATTCACCGGATGCTTTGAAAGCCTCTCCGTCCATGGCCCCGGCGACCCATGCGCCGGGCCAGGGCTCCCCGGTGCAGGTTCTGGGGAATGTGGCAAGCATCGACCCGGGCACGGAGTTGGGCACGGTGAGCCATTACGACATCCAGCCCGTGCTCGATCTCTACGCCAATGTGAATGGTACGGATCTGGGCGCCGTGACGCGTGCGATGGAAAAGATTATGGCCGGGCATGAAAAGGATCTGCCCCGCGGATCGCACTTCACCCTGCGTGGCGAAAGCGAGACGATGAACCGGTCGTATATCGGATTGCTCGGCGGACTTGTCTTTTCGATCCTGCTGGTCTACCTGTTGATCGTCGTCAACTTTCAATCCTGGCTGGATCCGTTCCTCATCATCTCAGCTTTGCCGGCGGCCCTTGCCGGTATCGTCTGGTTCCTGTTCCTCACCGGGACGCGGCTTAGTGTTCCGGCACTGACGGGTGCCATCATGTGCATGGGTGTGGCCACGGCCAACTCGATTCTGGTGGTGAGCTTTGCGCGCGAGCAGTTGGATGCGCTGGTGGGAGACGCAAGGCAGGCGGCATTGAATGCCGGCTTCGTCCGGCTTCGCCCGGTCCTGATGACGGCACTGGCAATGATTATCGGCATGGTGCCCATGGCGCTGGGGTTGGGCGATGGCGGCGAACAGAATGCACCCCTGGGCCGCGCAGTCATTGGCGGATTGCTGCTGGCCACGTTGGCCACGCTCTTTTTCGTCCCGGCATTCTTTTCCCTTGTTCATGGATGGCTGGTGCGCCGCGGCAAGACGCAATACAAGGCCCATGAGACTGCAGCGTTCGACGAATTTGACTAGGTTTTCAACGGATTGACTGGAGCAGCGAGTATGAATCAACCAACCACCCCAAATCCGCAAAGCGATAAGCCTAAGCAGGCGGCCGCTCACCATGAGCATGCGCCGGAAGGCGTCGCTATTTCTCCGCGCGCCGCTCTGGTGGGTGTTTTTGTTGTTGCGCTCCTGGCGGTTGTGCTGGCTGCCATGGGGATCCTGAGCCGTATCCACACAGACAAAGTCCTGGCGCGCACAACGGATGAGCTTGCGCCGCCGACCGTGATTGCCCTGCCTGCAAAGCGGGGCGGCTCCATGACGAGTTTTGTTCTGCCCGGAAACCTGACTGCCTACACGGACTCGCCCATCTATGCGAGGACAAATGGTTACCTGCTCCATTGGTACTACGACATCGGCGCGTACGTGAAAAAGGGCGCCCTGCTGGCGGTCATCTCCACGCCGGAAATTGACCAGCAGCTCCAGCAGGCTCGCGCGGACCTTTCGACCGCTCAGGCCAATGCGCAAATCGCCAAGATCCAGGCGGACCGCTACTCCAAGCTCGTCCAGACCAACGCAGTCTCCCGCCAGGATACCGACACGTTTGTGAGCCAGGCCGCCGCCACGGCCGCCGCGGTTCGCTCTGCCCAGGCCAACGTGCAGCGCCTCACGGAGCTGCAATCGTTTGAGAAGGTCTATGCGCCGTTCGATGGCGTGGTGACGGCGCGCAACGTGGATACGGGGCAACTCATCGACCAGGGCGCGACCAGTGAGTTGTTTCACATGCAGGCCCTGCAAACTTTGCGCGTTTACACCAACGTTCCGCAAATGTACTCCCAAAGCGCGAAGGTCGGCGAGACAGTGAATCTGACCTTCCCGGAGCATCCCGGCAAGATCTACCAGGGCAGGCTGGTGCGGACCGCGAACGCAATTGATCCCACCAGCCGTACGCTGCTGGTGGAGGTCGACGTGGAGAATCGCAAAGGCGAGTTGATGCCCGGTGCATTGGCGCAGATGCACTTCAAGGTGCCGGCAGGGATCCCATCGTATATCGTGCCGGTTTCGGCGCTGATCTTCCGTCGCGAGGGACTGGAAGTGGCCATGCTGGTTGACGGCAATAAAGCACACCTGGTGCATGTCACCATTGGTGAAGATGATGGCGCGACGGTGCAAATCATCAGCGGCATCTCAGATTCGGACAAGGTGATTCAAGACCCGCCGGACTCGCTCATTGAAGGAGAAGCGGTAACGCCGGAGAGTTCTGATCATAAGCCGGCTGAGGGAGGCATCTAGCCATGCGGAGAAGGGAAGTGGGCTCCGCTCAAGGGAATCCGCGCTTGCGCGACGAATCCGGCTCCGGCGCTGCATTTCTGTGGCTGGCGCTGTCGGCGACCGCGTTGATGAGCGGTTGCAAGCCGGTCGGCCCCAACTACAGTCGTCCTGCGTACCAGGCGCCCGCCGCATACAGTGAAATCGGAGCGAGGGCCGTTGCGCCACCAGCGAATCCGGCTGGCGGGAGCTGGAAGCCTGCCTCGCCATCGGACGGCATGCTGCGTGGAAACTGGTGGGAGATCTATCACGTTCCGCAATTGAATCAGCTGGAAGAGCGCGTGACTGCGCAGAACCCGAGTCTGCGCGGCGCAGTGGAGAACTATCTTGCCGCACGCGATCAAATCGCGGCTGCTCGCTCTCTCTTCTATCCCACGCTATCGGCGGGACCATCCTTCTCGCACCAGAAGCTCTCTTCGAACCGGCCCTTTGGAAATGTCAGCAGCTCCACCAATTACAACGACATCGTGCTGGCAGGGCAGGCCAGCTGGGAGCCGGATTTCTTTGGACGCGTGCGCCGCACGGTTGAAGCAGCGCGCGCCACGGCACAGGCGAGCGCGGCAGATCAGGCTGCGGTGGACCTGGCACTGCATGCCGAGATGGCCACAGCGTATTTTGAGTTGCGTGGCCTGGACGCGCAGGCGCGCCTGCTGCAATCCACAGTGACCAATCTGGAGGGCCAGTTGCGGCTTACCCAGCAGCTACTCGACGGCGGCGTTGCCACGGCCGTTGATGTCGCCCAGGCGCAGACCCAGCTTGAAACAGTCCGCGCGCAGCTCGTCGACGTGGAAGAAGCCCGTGCACAGTATCAACACGCGATCGGCACCCTGGCCGCCTACAATCTTTCTGCTTTCAGCATTCCGCCCGCGCCCCTGGATCTGCCAATGCCGCAGGTTCCCACCGGAGTGCCTTCGCAGTTGCTTGAGCGGCGTCCGGACATTGCCGCGGCAGAGCGCTTGACCGATGCGGCTAACGCCCAGATTGGCATCGCCATCAGCGCCTTCTATCCCACCATCAGCATTGGCGGCACGGGAGGCTTTGAGAGCACGCACGGGGGCACCTGGATTCAGGGCCCGAGTTCCTTGTGGTCGCTCGGCGCACAGGCCACGGAATTGCTTTTTGATGCGGGCCAGCGCCACGCTCTGACTGACCAGGCGCGCCACCTTTACGAGGCCCAGGCGGACACCTATCGCAACACAGTGCTGCTTGCCTTTCAGGATGTCGAGGATCAGCTCTCCAATCTTCGCGTTCTCGAGCAGGAATCCACCGTGGAAGACCGTGCGGTTGCTGCGGCACAGCAGTCATTCGACCTTTCAAATGCGCGCTACAAAGGTGGCGTCACAAGTTATCTGGAGGTTCTGACAGCAGAAGCTGCGCTGCTTCAGAATCAGCGCGCGGTCATCGATCTCCGCACCCGCCAGTTCGCGTCCAGTGTCGGACTTGTGCGCGCGCTCGGCGGCGGATGGGATACAACGATGCTGCCGCATTAGCCCGGCAGCCCGAGCGGCGCGTGCGATCAGCAGGTTGCATCAAGGCGCGATGACGGTACTCGCATCGTGCGAAAAGGCGGCGCTTGGCACGTCGCTTCGTTCCAGGCCCGGACCCTCCCATTGCAGCAATGGTGTACCTGGACTGACGGAGTGGAGACCCTCCACATGCAGCCGATGCCAGCCTGCGTGGAGTCCGATGGATCCGCGAGCGTAGCGCATGGCATTGCCGCGCGAGCCACATACCTGCGCGAAGGGCGGTCCGGTCCGTGCCACCTCCATATCGTCAATCACAAGCCTGGCCCCATCCCGTGCCAGCAGGTGAAATGTGTACCCACCGTCCGCTGGAATCTCGATGTATCCATCCCACGACACGGCGTAGTGCGTAAACCCATGCGAGTCGACGGTCAGGTTTGGCGCGATGCCGCGAAAGACGGCCTGCTGCGTGCGCAGGTCGGGCAGTTCAGTCCACGTTCCTGGAAAAAGGGTCCATGCCAGTCCCGGCAACTGTGCCGGAAGATTGTGCTCTGCCGAATGCCACTGCGCCACAACGACCAGTCCTTGCGCTGCCCAGTCTTCATGGCCATGCGAGTCTTGTACATGGAGAAGCACACGAAAGCGGCCAGCTCCATTGGCCCCGTCGAGTTCGGTTCCCAGTGCATCCTGAAATTGGTGCTTCACCTTTCTGCCCCGCGCCGTTGCGCCATCCCCAAAGAGCCAGGTGTATTGCGCATGTGGCCACTTCGGGGCTTCAAACCGGATCGTCTCGTGGGGTCCATAGATAGGTGGACTCACCGTGAAGGATGCGACCGGTCCCTGGGGAGCCGGATACTGTGCGGCTTGCCGCGCACCATCCCAACTCTCAAGCGGTAATTCGGCATCGCCTGTCACGCGATGCTGGCCCAGCTTGACGTTGTCAAAGGTGACCGCGGAAACATTGCCAATGAGGTGCGATGCGACGAGCGGAGGCTGGTCGAGCGCCCAGATATTGCGAAACATGAAAGCATGCAGCGCCGGCTTTTCCTGCTCCATCTGCACCAGCGAGTACCAGTTGTCGAGGAAGATGTTTTCAAATGTAAATCCCGAGTGTTCGCCACTAGCACCGTTCGCGCCCCAAATGCCGAGCAGACCGAAGTCCTGCCCGCACGCGCCAATTCCCGCGTGCAGAATGTCGGAATTGCGCAGCGTGAAGTTGTGCGAGCTGTAGATCTTCTGCGGCCAGCCCGCGCGCACCACGTTCGAGATGCTGGTGGAAAGCTCGCTGTTCTCAATCAGGATGTTGGCCACTTCCTTGCCCGGCCGCAGCATGTCCGCTTCCGAGTAACCGTCCCAGTTGCCCTGCATGGCAAACACATCGTCGGAACTGCGCAGGAACGCGTTGCGGACGACAGTGTCTCCGCCGCCCAGCCAATCCATGCCATCCTGATTCGCATTACCGGGATTGCCACCGATCACGCGCAGATCGTCAAAGACAAAGCCCGTCGAGTCCTTCATCTGGATCGACCACGTGCGTGAACGCACAATGCAGGTTAACCCGTCGATCTCGACGTTGTGTGCGTTCATGGATCCAATGCAGTGCCAGTCCGGCTTCTGCATCCAGCCGTCATCGTTGTCGGGGTCCTGTGGTCCGTCATACACAATCGTTCCCTGGCCCAGGACCTTTACGTCCTGGACATTCCACAGGTTCAGGCTGCCGAAGAAGTAGGCGCCCGGAGCGAGATAGAGCGTCTCGCCGCTCGTCGGGTTCAGGCTCTCGTGATACACGCCGGCTGCATACACATGCACGTGGGTCCCGTTTGGCGCGGGCGCAGGGGGTGCCGTGGCAAACAGAAACAGCATCTTCGCGTGATTCAGAAAGTCCCAGGGACGTGAGATGGAGAGCTTTGCCGGACCATCCAGGGTGAACCGGATCGTTTGCCCATCCCGTTCGGGCCGTATCCCCAACCGCCATGGCTCAACATCCACGCCGGCCTTCCAAAAGTCAGGCTCCGCGGCAGTGATCTCCACCTGCACAGGCTTGTTCATGCTGAAGCTCACGTAGTCGTAGCTTGCCGCAGCGTGTGCCACATCTACTGGAACGCCGTTGACCCGCACTGTGAATTGGTTTGAGCGCATCCCGTCTGGAACGGGCGCAGGCTGGACGCCTGGAATAGTTGCCGCAGCGCAGGGAAGCGCCAATGCAGCCAGCAATCGGAAGAGTAGTCGCAACAATGCGGAGAACCCCGGCACCAGTTGGCGTCGCACCCAATCTAGCACTGGCCAGACTGGGTGGCCTACCTTTTAGATGCCTTCTCCCATCGAAACGTACTCGCGCAATTGCTGTAGTTCCTCCCGGTAGGCGCTGCGCTCGGCCTCTTCAGCGGCAAAGGGCACTCCCTTGCGGGTCACTGCGCCAAGACGTTCCTCCAACTCCTGCACGCGCCCTGAGAGGGCGATCAGCGCGTCAGAAAGTGGATCCTTGATGTCGTGCGGATCGGTAATCAGCACCCGCTCGCCATTGCGATAGACAATGTGGGCGGGCACACCCACGACCGTCGAATTCGGTGGCACATCCGTCAGCACCACAGAACCCGCGCCCACCCGCGAGTTCTCCCCCACCGTGATATTGCCAAGGATATTTGCGTTGTTGCCGATAAAAACACGGTCGCACACCGTCGGATGCCGTTTGCCATGCCCCTTGCCCGTGCCCCCCAGCGTCACGCCCTGATAGATCGTCACGTCGCTGCCAACAATCGCGGTCTCGCCAATCACCACGCCTGTGGCGTGATCGATGAACAGCCGCCGCCCAAGCAGCGCCCCCGGATGAATGTCCACACCCGTAAGGAACCGGCCAACCTGCGACAGCATGCGGGCGGGTAGCCGAAGATGCCACTGCCACAGCGGATGGCTCACGCGATACATCCAGACGGCCCAAAGCCCCGGATAGCACAGCAGCACCTCAAGCCATGAACGCGCAGCCGGATCGCGCTCCAGCACAGAAGCAACATCTTCGCGGATCCGCTCCAATAGGGCCATCGTCTTGCATCCTCAGGCCGAGGCCGATGCGACAACCGGGCCGCACCGGCCTCGGTTGGTTACAACGTTACGGGCTCCACGGGCAGCGCCAGAGCTTCCTGTCGCAGCGCGTCAAAGAGCGCACTCGAAAGGTAGCGCTCGCCGAAGCTGGGCAGCACAGCGATAATCAGCTTGCCCGCATTTTCCGGCTTTGCCGCCACTTTCAGCGCCGCCGCCACCGCTGCACCAGACGAGATCCCAACGAACAGGCCCTCCTCAATGGGCAGCCGGCGCGCCATGGCAATCGACTCGTCATTCGTCACCTGCACCACTTCGTCAATCAGGTGTGTATCCAGAATCTTCGGAATGAAGCCCGCGCCCAGTCCCTGAATCTTGTGCGGCCCCGGCTTGCCGCCGGAGAGCACCGCGCTGTCCGAGGGCTCTACGGCCACGGCCTTGAACGAGGGCTTGCGCTCCTTGATGTACTTGGCCACGCCCGTCAGCGTGCCGCCCGTGCCTACGCCGGAGATGAGAATATCCGCCTTGCCGTCCGTATCTTCCCAGATCTCAGGACCCGTGGTCGCGTAGTGAATCGCCGGATTGGCTGGGTTATCAAACTGCCCCAGGATGTAGCCGTTCGGCGTCTTGGCCTTCAACTCCTCGGCCTTCGCAATCGCGCCCTTCATGCCGCTCGGTCCCGGCGTCAGCACAATCTCCGCGCCCAGCGCCCGCAGCAGCACGCGCCGCTCGGTGCTCATCGTCTCCGGCATGGTCAGAATGATGCGGTAACCCTTCACCGCCGCCACAAACGCCAGCGCAATGCCGGTGTTGCCGCTCGTCGGCTCAATCAGTACCGTCTTGCCCGGTGTGATCTTGCCCGCGCTCTCCGCATCCTCAATCATTGCCCTGCCAATGCGGTCCTTCACGCTTGCAAGCGGATTCTGGCTTTCAAGTTTCACCACCACGGTAGCCGGCAGTCCGGCCGCCACACGGTTCAAACGCACCAGCGGGGTGTGTCCGATCAACTCCATTACATTCGCGGCAATACGCGCCATCTTCTTCTCCTTGTATCTCTGCCCCGGCATTCAGGGGGGAAGTCAGCTGCAGTTGTGTCTTTGGGTGTGAGGGCCTGGCTTGCAGGCAAGGAAAACTGTGCGCGAGTCGGGCGCACGAGTGCATCGCGGCAGACACCAGGACGGCGCTAGCGACATCGACGCATGTCAACAGCCTAGTCCTGCCTGGCTACCTATGGCAAGACCCATCCCAAAGATTCAACGCAAAATCCTCAATTTGGACGCACTGAACAGATGCGCGGCACAGTCTTCACCCGCACGCCGGTATATTCTGTAAAGTTGCCGCAGCCTTGCGCCATTTGGTTGCCAGGGCAGGCTCTCCACAGGACATCATGAGCAAGCAAACGATCGCCATTCATCTGCCAGACGGATCCGTCCGTGAGGTCCCCAGCGGCACAACGCCGCTCGAGATCGCCAACTCCATCTCGCCGCGGCTGGCCGCAGCGGCCGTCGTTGCGCGCCTCACGCCGGTCACCGGGGCTGCCGCCCAGACCGCTGCCGACGCGCCCTCTGAGGCCGCCATGTACGCCGCTGAAGACACCTCGTCGCCTCGCCTGGTCGATCTTGCTGCACCGCTCACCGAGGACGCAAAGCTTGAATTGATCAAGGAGAGCGATCCCGAGGCGCTCAAAGTCGTCCGCCACTCCGCGGCGCACGTGCTGGCCACGGCGGTGCTCGAACTCTTTCCAGAGACCAAGCTAGGCCACGGCCCGGCAACCGACTCCGGCTTCTTCTACGACTTCTATCGCGAGAAGCCCTTCACCCCCGAGGATCTCGCCGCCATCGAAGCAAAGATGGCCGAGGTCGTCGCCCGCGACGAAGCATTCGTGCGTGAGTACGAGCCGCGCGAGCAGGCGCTGGCCGACTTTGAAAAAGACGGTGACTTCATGAAGACGCACTTCGTCACGAAGTTCACTGAGCCCGGCTCGCAGGTCAGCTTTTATCGTAATGGCAAATTCATCGACTTCTGCCGCGGCCCACACGTGCCTTCCACGGGCCGCGTCAAGGCCGTCAAGGTCACCAACCTCGCCGGCGCCTACTGGCTCGGCGACGAGAAAAACCCGCAGCTCCAGCGCATCTACGGCACGGCATTCTTTTCCAGGAAGGACATGGACGCGCACTTTGCGCGTCTCGAAGAGGCGGCGCGCCGCGATCATCGCGTTCTGGGAAAACAACTTGACCTCTTCAGCATTCAGGAGCTCGCCGGAGCTGGCCTTATCTTCTGGCATCCCAGGGGCGCCATGATTCGCAAGATCATGGAAGACTGGATGCGCGAGGAGTGCCTGCGTCGCGGCTATCAGCTCGTCTATACGCCCCACGTGGCACGCGTGAACCTCTGGCAGACCAGCGGCCACGAGGGTTTTTACGCCTCCAATATGTTCACGCCCATGGAACTGGACGATGCGAACTATCGCATGAAGCCCATGAACTGTCCGTTCCACATTCTCATCTACAAGAACTCGCCCAAGAGCTATCGCGACCTGCCCGCGCGCTACGCCGAGCTGGGCAACGTGTATCGCTACGAGCGCTCCGGCACCATGCACGGCCTGCTGCGCGTGCGCGGCTTCACGCAGGATGACGCGCACATCTTCTGCATGCCTTCGCAGATTGAGAGCGAGGTTGCGGCCTGCATTGACTTTGCTGAAGCCGTGCTCAAGACGTTTGGCTTCTCTGAGTTCAAGGTCGAGCTTTCCACGTGGGACCCAAACGACCGCGCCCACTATGCCGGCAGCGACGAGAACTGGAACCTCGCCATTAAGTCGCTCGACAACGTACTCAAGGCGAAGGGCATTCCATACAAGACCATCCCCGGCGAAGCCGCTTTCTACGGCCCCAAGATCGACGTCAAGCTCGTCGATGTGCTCGGCCGTCTCTGGCAGCTCTCCACCGTGCAGTTTGACTTCAACCTGCCTGCGCGCTTCGAGCTCGAATACGTGGGCGAGGACGGCGAGCGCCACCAGCCCGTGATGGTGCATCGCGCGCTCTTCGGGTCCGTCGAAAGATTTTTTGGCGTGCTCATCGAGCACTACGCTGGCGCATTCCCGCTCTGGCTCGCGCCCGTGCAGATTGGCCTGGTGCCCATCAGCGAGCGCCACCTGGAGTACGCGCACAAAGTCGAGGCTGAACTCAAGGCCGCAGGCCTGCGCGTGGAAGTGGACGCGCGCAACGAAAAGATGAACGCCAAGATCCGTGACTTCGCCAACCAGAAGACGCCGTACATCCTCGTCTTCGGCGACAAAGAAGCAGCGGCCAACGCCGTCAGCGTGCGTACCCGCGGCAAAGGCGACCAGGGCTCCCTGCCTCTGGCCGACTTCATTGCCAAGGCGCAGGCTCTCGTCGCCAGCCAGTCCATGGATCTTTAGGACCCGCAGCGCACGCCATCTTCTGAGGAGCGTTTTGAGCACTGACGCTGGAATCGCGTCAGTGCTTCACCCGCCCGTGCATCCCCGCTTCCAGGCTGCGGCGATCCACGCGCGGCAGCGCGCGCGTAACATGGTCGGGAGCGAGCGGGTAGTGCCTCGCTGCAATCAGCGCCTCCGGAACGCACCAGACGTCTTCCTCTGCCGTCATCCACTGCTGGCCGTCCAGCTTTGACAGGTTCACGGCCTGCGAGTAGGAACGCAGAGTGCGCTCTCCCCGGAGATTGAAGTAGTGCTCAAAGTAACTCAGCGCAAGCTCGCGCAGCGTGCGATACACCGGCGCGCGGAAGCGCAACCCGGCAAAGTTGGACTTGGCGATTCCGCCCCACAATCCGCGTTCACGATACAGTGCGATCACATGGTCGTCATCGCGCACAGCCTCCAGGTCCATCAGCAGCGGCGGATGTCCGTTCACGCGCAGTGCAGCAGTGGCAAGCAGCGCGCCCTCCATGCAGTGGCCCTTGCGCTCCCGCAGCACGCGACGCGGCGACCCGGCAGTATCCGCGTACTGATAGGTCAACCCGTCAATGAACCTCTGAATGCGCGCCGGCGTGTTCAGAGCGCGCAAGGTGCGCAGCTCCTTCGGCGAGAACCCGAAGCTCTCCATCGAACGCTTCCGCTTTCCGTTTCTCGAGAATTCCTGGCTCGTCGCTGGCAAGGCCCGCACTCTTCGATGAGGTTGCGGCGATTATACCGAACGCCTTGCAGGAACCATGAATCCCCCAGCCTCATCCGCCCGACGCCATTGCACAGCCCTTCACAGGCACCCCTGGCCGGGTCCATGTCTGCGAGCGTCCGAAGAGTGGCACGCCGATGTAGCCGCGCAGGTCGAGCTTGCCGCCGTTGGCAGTCAGCATTCCGTGATACGTCTTGCCTGTTTTCGGATCGTACAGCGTGCCATCCGTTGCATGGGCCGCGTCGTGGAGCATAAATCCGCTTCCAATTTCCAGCCCACACAAGGCGCGCCCCCGCAGGCTTGAATCAGGGTTGTGAATGTCCGTTGGCGCATCTGCATGGCGGCTCAGCGCGACAATCCAGATGCACACCCGGCTCTCGCAGCGGTCCACGCGCAGCACCGATCCGGTTGGTTCCTGCCACTCGCCCAGGACGCTTGTGGCCTGCGCGCGCAGCGCCGCGCATCCGGCGATTGCCGCAACCAGCCCCACCACAATCCTCCATCGATCCGCAAAGGTTCGCTTCATCCCGCCCTCAGCTCCGTTTTACTCTGGCGCAAGCCCGCAGTAGCCGTCAATAACGATGCTGCGGGCACCCGGGTCCGCGCGGCAATGCGGCCCAGCAACCCCGGCCACAGCCGTGCAACCTGCGCCGCCATTGGCGCTTGCACCATCACACGCGAAATCGCGGTCGCCAGCCGCACCGAGTTTTGAAACTGCGTGCGCATCGCCAGTGCAAACTCAGCCGCACTCCTGCCGCGCTCATACATTTCCGCCGCCAACAGGCCGCTATGCAACGCCATCGACATGCCATCGCCTGAAAACGACGGAATCACCGCGGCCTGGTCGCCCAGCCGCCACAATCCGTCTTGCGCATTCCACGGCAGCAGTCCATACGGAATCGACGAGATCGCAAGCGGCTTGGCCAGCAATGGCGCGGCTCCTTCGAGCCGCTCCGCTAAAGGTCGTGACGCTTCGCGCAGATGCTCCAGCAGCGCACCCCACGTCTCGTTGCAGCGCGCGAGCTGCTCGCGCGTGACCACCAGGCAGAGATTCGCCTGCCCACCCTCCACCATCTGCAAGCCCGCATAGCCGCCGCGGAACAGGAAGAGCTCAACCCAGCCATTCAGCGACTGCGTCTGCACGTCTGCAAGACGAAAGTACATCTTGAAGCCAACGAGGTTGTTCTGCCTTCCCGCGGGCCTTCGATAGCCCTTCACATCGTGCTTCCCTGTAGCAAGGAATGCTGTCCGTCCTCCATGCACCACACCGCCAGAAACACGCGCCTGCCAGCTATTGCTCGCTCGCGTCAGAGCCTCCACGCGTTTGCCACGATGCACGGTGACCCCTTCGTCAGCTGCAAGTGCCAGCAGCGCCTCGTCGAGAGCACGCCGCGTCAGCGAAAGCGCGGGAAAGGGTAACTCGCACTTCGCAATCACCCGGCGTCCATGCAGGCGTACCGCGTGAATTACAACGGCGCCGAGCGAACGGGGTGACAGGCCCAGCGATTCAAGATATCCAACTGCTTCATGGCTGAGAAACTCGCCGCATACCTTGTCGTGCGCAGTCGCGCACTGCTCGAGCAGCGTTACGGCGCGTCCCCGGCGCGCCAGCGCGATGCCCAGCGCCGCGCCCGCCGGCCCTCCGCCCACAATGAGCGCCTCAGCCTTCTGCATTGGCTCCCAGCTCATCCCTTCACCCGGCTCACGCACAAGCGTCCCGGCCACGCATCGTAGATGCGAATCCCATTCTCCATCAACCCCGCTTCGCTCGCATAACGTTCCCAGTCCGCTTCCCAAAATGCCCGTTGAATCGAAACCGGCCCGTCATGCTGCACGAAGCGATGCCACCGCATCACGCGCGAAAGCATCGTAAATCCAACATACGATCCACGCGCTCGCTTCAGATCGTTGACAAACCAGCCAAGAGCCGCCGTGCGCTCCATCCACGCGAGAAATCGCACGATCTCCGCGTCCTTCAGGTGATGCGCAAGGAGCGAGCTGAGGACAACATCGATCCCGTGCTCCGGCGCAAACTCAAAGGCCTCGCCCGTCACCCACTCAATGGCGCTACCGTTGCCGGCGAACTCACGCGCCGCCTGCGCCGCATACGGATTCAGGTCGATTCCAGTCAGTCGCACCGTGATTTTCTTCACCCGCGCCCATTGCTCAATCTTCCGCAGCATGTCTCCTGCGCCGCTGCCCACGTCCAGAATATGCAGCGGCCGTTTGTTGTGCCTCACAATCTGCTCCAGCCACTGCAGCGTCGGGCGATAGGAGAAGACCACGCGATTCACCTGCATCAGGTCTCGCAGGCAGGCGCGAAATTCTGAATAGCTGCAAGGCTCATCCATCCACTCGGTCAGCTCTGCCCGCTGCGCAAACGAATGGGAGTCAGGCCACATGGAAGCGCATCATCTCCGCTGTCAGTCCCGGCCCGAAGGACATTGCACATCCAGCCTCGCCAGTGCGCGCCTCGCGCATCATCCGCTCCAGCACAAACATCACTGTTGCGGACGACATGTTGCCGAACGACGCCAGCACCTCGCGCGACGTACGCAGCGCATCGGGAGCAAGTCCCAGCCCTTCTTCCACCGCATCCAAAATTGACCGCCCTCCAGGATGGATCGCCCACAAACGAATCTCCCTGCCATTGGCCACTGCGTCGCCGTGCTCGCGCATCGCCTTCGCAATCCGCGCCGGCACGTGGGTCGAGAGAAACATGTCGAAGCCAAGGTCACCCACCCGCCACGTGATCAGATCGCGCGAGTCTTGAATCTGCATCGCATGAAAACTCTCGAGCGCCAATCCGCCTGGCTCGCTTGTCACCAGGCTCGCCGCACAGCCGTCTGCGAAGAGCGAAAACGAAATCACTTCACTCAAATCCTGCGTCGGCTGAAAGTGCAGGGTACACAGCTCCAGATTCACCACCAGCACATACGCCTCCGGCTCCGACCGCACCACATGCCGCGCAACCTTCAGCGCATTCATCGCCGCATAGCAGCCCATGAAGCCCAGCATCGTCCGCTCAGTGGAAGGTGGCAAGCCCAGATAGTCAAGGATGTCAAAGTCCATGCCCGGGGCATAAAAACCAGTGCAGCACGTCACAATCACATGACGGATGCGGCTCCGCTCTTCTGCGCTCAGCGCCAGCCGGTCCAGCGCCTTGCGCAGCAGCCCAGGCGCCGACTGCTCAAACACCTTCATGCGCTGTGCCGTCGAAGGAAACCGCCCGCCCGCATAGAAGGAGAAAGCATCCATTGCCGCGTCGCTCCGCGCAGGCTCATCTGTCAGGCACGAGTAGCGGTGGTGAATCTCAGACTTCGCAGCGATTCGCTGAAAGATGGAACGCGCCCGCCGGTCTTCCAGCATCTCCGTGGCAAAGGCAATGAATTTCTCGTGGATGTCGTGCTCCGGAACCGCAGTTCCGATACGCCGCAAATATGCCCCTGCCATCTGGAACCTCCGGGGGAAGCTGTGCGCCTGACTGCCTGATCTCTTTACAGGCGCGACGAGCGCAACAAGCCGGCAATCCACTCAGGGCAGATTGCCAGACCTTCAGCCTCCACGAACCCCGCACCCATTGGCAAGGCTTTCTTGCGGCTGCTTTGACCGCACCAAAATGCAGTCGTGCTAGGCGTTGATCGCCATGCCCTCCACGGCGGCGTAGCCGTCCAGCATCGCCTCGGCCAACGTAGGGTGCGCGTGAATCATGAACATCAACTCGTCCACTGTGCCTTCCAGCTCCATCACTGCGACCGCTTCTGCCACCAGTTCCGTCGCCTGCGGCCCGATGATGTGCACGCCCAGAATCTCGCCGTATTTTGCGTCTGAAACGATCTTCACAAAGCCGTCGTGGTTGCCCACAATCGTCGCCTTGGAGTTGCCCGCGAACGGAAACTTGCCCACCTTCACCTCGTAGCCCTTTTCCTTCGCCTGCGCTTCCGTCAGCCCCACAGACCCAATCTGCGGCTCGGTGTATGTTGCCCCCGGAATGCGGTCGCGCCGCACCGGCTTGAAGCTCCGCCCGGCAATTTTTGACGCGGCCACGATGCCGCTCATCATCGCCACGTGCGCCAGTTGTGGCAGCCCGGCCACAATGTCGCCAATCGCAAACACTCCCGGCTCTGCCGTCTCCTGCGCTTCGTTCACCTGGATAAATCCGCGGTCAAGTACAACGCGCGTTTTTTCAAGGCCGACATTCTCTGTGCGCGGCGCGCGGCCCACGGCCACCAGCACCTTCTCGGCTTCCTTCTCCACTGTCTTGCCGTTGGCTCCGGTCCACGTCACCTTCACGCCCGTCTCTGTCTTCTCAATCTTTTCCACCTTTGCGCCGGTGTTCACGTCGATGCCGCGCTTCTTGAAGAGCCGCGTCATCTCCTTCGACACGTCCTCATCCTCCACCGGCACCACGCGCGGCAGGAATTCCACAACCGTGATCTCCGCACCAAAGCTGCGGAAGATGGAGCTGAACTCCATGCCCACCGCACCCGCGCCAATCACGATGAGCGACTTCGGCGGCTCCGGCAGCGACAGTATCTCGATGTTCGTCAGAATGCGGTCATCCGGCTTGAGCCCGAAAATTGTCTTCGCTTCCGAGCCCGTTGCCAGAATCACGTGGCGCGCCTTCACCTCCGCCGGTCCGCCCTCGGCGCCATCGCTCAGCGCCACTGTGTGCACTCCGTCCTTCGCAGGGCCCGTCAGCTGCGCGCTGCCAGAGATCAGCGTCACCTTGTTCTTCTTCACCAGGAACTCCAGGCCCTTGGTGTGCTTTGTGACGATGGAGCTTTTGCGGGCCAGCACGGCCGTCCAGTTCAGCGTGCGCCCGTCCACTCCATCGATGCCGTAGTCCGCCGCGTGCTTCAGGTGGTCCCACAGTTCGGCGTTGAAGAGCAGCGACTTGGTCGGGATGCAGC
>JAJYAE010000221.1 GCA_021779695.1 Acidobacteriota bacterium
GAGGCTCCGGCCATCGTTGGCGGTGGCGACAGCAAAGCATACGAAATTGCCAATCAGCTCGACCAGATCGCCCCAGCGCGCGCACACGAACTCCGCGGTCGCATCGCAGAAAAGAATAAGGACTACGGCGCCGCCGAGCGGGAATTCAAGCAGGCCGTCACCCTCGATCCCCATCCCGCATTTCAGTGGACCGTGCTCGCCAGCTTCTACCGCCGCCGGGACCGCTGGAACGATTTTGACACCGCCATCAACAACGTTCTTCAATCTGCACAGCGCGATCGCCAGGCCGCAATGGCACTTTATGATGGCGCTTCGAACCTCATCGCTGCACGGCGCAATCCTCAGCTCGCCATTCGATTGCTCCAGAACTATCTCGCCAGCCCATCCAAGTCCGAACAGGCGCCGGCATTTGCCGCTTTTACGCAACTCGCGCGCCTCCACGCGCAACTCGGAGACCGGACGGCAGCCCTGCAAGACCGCGAACAGGCTCTCAAATTGGCGCATACCTACAGGCCCGCTCAGGAGTTGAAGCTTTGAATCGATCTTCCCGGATACGAATGCTTCACCCGGCTCGAATTGCATGCCTGGCCGCCGGCCTGGCAATCGTGCTCGCCGGAAGCGCACCCGTCTGCGCGCAGGTCTCGCTCGTCACAGTCGTCGATCTCGCCCAGAGAAACAGCACCGCTGTCCGCATCGCGAGAGCCAATACAGACAAGGCGGAGGCTCTGCTCTCGGAAAATAAGGACGTCATCATCCCGTCCCTCCTCTTCAGCACTGGACTTCCAGCCTTTCCGGAAACCGGATTCACCGGCACTCCGCCTTCCATCTGGAGTGCCACCGTCCAGTCCCTCGTCTTCAGCGTCTCGCAACGACGCTATCTTGAAGCCGCACGGCTCGGTCTGCGCTCCGCGATGGCAAGCTTGAAGGATGCCCGCGAGCAGGTCGCCTACGATGCCTCCAGCGACTACATCGAGCTCGATAACGACACCCTGGAACTTCAAGCAGCCCACCAGCAGGAGCAGGACGCGGCTCGCCTCGTTTCAATTGAACAGCAACGCGCTGAAGCCGGAGTCGATCCTCTCAGCGAGTTGCTCCAGGCCCAGCTCACCGCTGCCCAGGTCAAGCTCCACCGCGAGCAACTCGAGTCCCGTATGGGCACACTCACCGCCGAACTCGAAGCACTTACAGGTCTCCCGGCAGAAACCATCGTCCCAGAACACAGCAGCATCCCCGCCATTCCTAAAATCTCAGCAGATACCGTTGTTCCGGCCCACTCGGGGCTCGACGCAGCCGACCTCCTTGCTCGCTCCAAGCAACTCGTTGCCAAAGGAGATGAGGAGATCAACTACCTGCCGCAGCTCACTTTCGCCGCCCAATACAACCGCAACACAACCCTCCTCAACAGCGTCAACTCGTTCTTCGCGCACCCATTGCCCGCCAACAACTTCGCCTCCGGCATTCAGATTGAAATCCCTCTTTTTGATATGGGCCATCGGGCCAAAGGGCACGAGTCCACGGCAGACGCGCTGCGCGCCACCGTCGAAGCCGAGCAGGCCCGCAAGCAAAGCGACGTGCAGGTTGCCACGCTCACCGGAAGTCTGCGGGAACTCGATACCATGGCCGAAATTGCCCACCTCAAACAGCAGATCGCGCAGGAACAGCTCCGCACCGTCCTCGCTCAATTGCAGTACGGCAACGGGCAAGGAGCCTCCCAACCGGGCAATCCCCAGCTCTCTCCTAAATCCGAAGAACTGGCCCGCATCGACGAGCGCCAGAAATACGATGACTCGCTCGACGCCGGGCTCGAGCTGGCCAGGACACGCCTCGGCCTGCTCCGTGCTCTTGGCCATATGCAGGACTGGCTCAACGAGTTACACGGCAAGTAACTGTACCAGCACAGTTTTCGCTCTTGAAAATCAGCAGAATGGTAGAATAAAAGAGATGTCACAGCCTCTGAAGACCCTCTTCCTCAATCCCCCGTCTTTTGAAAACTTCGACGGTGGTGCAAGTTCCCGCTGGCCCGCAACCCGCGAGATCGAATCCTACTGGTATCCCGTCTGGCTCACCTACCCGGCCGGTATGCTTGAAGGATCCCGCCTGCTCGACGCTCCGCCTCATCACGTCACGGCGCAGGAGACGATTGAGATCTGCAAGGACTACGAGTTCCTCGTCCTCTTTACCTCGACCGTGGGATGGGAGGGCGACCAACGTCTCGCTGAGGCCATCAAGGCGGCGAATCCCACCATTCGCGTCGCATTCGTCGGCCCGCCGGTGACCACCGACCCGGATCGCGCCCTCAATGAGTGCTCCGTCCTCGATTTCATCTGCCGTCGCGAGTTTGATTTCTCGGTGGTCGAGTTCGCGCAGGGTAAGCCGCTCAACGAGATTCTTGGCATCAGCTACAAGAAGGACGGCAAGGTTGTCCACAATCCCGACCGCCCCCAGGTTGAAGACCTCGACGCGATGCCCTGGGCCACCAAAATCTACAAGCGCGACATCGACGTCACGCGCTACAACGTGCCGTTTCTGCTCCATCCCTATATCGCGCTCTACTCCACGCGCGGCTGCCCGGCGCAGTGCACCTTCTGCCTCTGGCCACAGACCCTCAGCGGCCACGCATGGCGCAAGCGCTCCACAGACGATGTCGCCGCCGAGCTCGCCTGGGCCAAGGAGAACTTCCCAGAGGTCAAGGAATTCTTCTTCGACGACGACACCTTCAACATCCAGAAGCAGCGCACGATCGAGCTCTGTGAGAAGCTTAGGCCACTCGGCCTCACCTGGTCCTGCACCTCGCGCGTCACCACCGACCGCGAAACCCTCAAGGCCATGAAGGACGCTGGCTGTCGCCTGCTCATCGTCGGCTTCGAGTCCGGCGACCCGCAAATCCTCAAGAACATCAAGAAGGGCGCCACCGTCGAACGGGCGCGCGCCTTCGCCAAGGACTGCCACGACCTTGGCCTCGTCATCCACGGCGACTTCATCCTCGGCCTGCCCGGCGAGACGAAGGAATCCATTCGCAACACCATCAACTTCGCCAAGTCGCTAGACGTCGAGACCATTCAGGTCTCCATCGCGCATGCTTACCCCGGCACCGAGTTCCACGAGTTCGCCAAGGCCAACGGCTTCATCACCAACGAGAAGATGGAAGACGGCGGCGGCCACCAGATGGCACACATCGAGTATCCCGGCCTGCCCGTTGACTACGTCATGGAGATGGTGCACCGCTTCTACGACGAGTACTACTTCCGTCCCAAGGCAGCCTTCCGCGTAGTCTGGAAAGCCATCGTCAATCGCGATATTCCGCGCCTCTATGTCGAAGCCAAGGCCTTCCTCAAGCTGCGCGCACAGCGCAACAAGATGGTCAAGGAAGCACGCAACCGCCGCAGCGATTCATCCGCGGCCGTCGGCGCCGGGGCGTAACAAATTCACCGCATCGCATCCCGAGGGCGGCTCCCCGCGAGTCCGCCCTCCTTTTCTTGCGGACCAGCCGCCCGCCCAAAGGAATTCCAGCATTCGCATGGCGCATCACACCCTCACCGCACGGCAATATCTAATCCTCGCGCTCGTCGCCCTCTGCGCCCCGCTCGGTGATACCTGTCTCTCCCGCGGCATGACGCATGTTGCGCCCATTTCTCTTGCGCAACCCGCTTCCCTCGTCGCCGCCGTTTTCACACCCTGGATCGCTCTCGGCATCGCTCTGCTCATCGGCTTCTTTGCCAGCTATCTGACCGCGCTTTCCTGGGCCGATCTCACCTTCGTCCTGCCCGCCACAGCCTTCGGCAACGTCATCGTCGCCCTGCTTTCACGCTTCTGGTTGCATGAGACCATCTCCCTCCAGCGCTGGCTTGGCATCGCACTCATCACTATCGGCGTCGGCTTTGTCGCCAACGGACCTTCGCTCACAGAACGCCCACAGCCCGCCGGTGATGCGATCCCCAAGGAGCAACTCCAATGACCCTGCTCCCTGTCACCGCGCCCCATCCCGGCTTCTGGACTGCCACCGGCATGATCGCCGCCATCATCCTCAGCTCCACCACCGGTGAAGTCCTCACAGCAGCCGCAATGAAATCCATCGGCGACCTCGACATCATCCGCGCGCACTCTGGCCTCAAGGGCGCCATCCGCGCCGTTCTCACCTGCCCGCTCTTCTTTGCCGGAGTCTTCTTCCTCGCAATGGCCTTCTTCGCGCTGCTCTTCGCGCTCAATCACATGGATCTGAGCCTCGTCGCGCCCGCATCAGCCTCGCTCACCCTCGTCACCAACGCCATCGCCGCCAAACTCTTCCTGCATGAGAACGTCGACCGCCGCCGCTGGACCGCCGCCGTCTTCGTCTGCATCGGCGTCTACTTTCTGGCGCACTAGCCGCGCATCACGACGCAGCCATCCCCAGCCCCACCAGGTTAGCCGCGGCAATAATCACCAGCATCCCCGCCCACAGCAGCCGCAACGGTCTGCCTTCGGCTTCCTTCCACTCGCCCAGCGCCAATCCCACCAGACCGCCGCACAGCACGTAAATGCTCATATGCAGCATCCAGTTCACATAGGACATCCGCTGCGGAATATTCGCCGCGCCCCACGCATAGAAGAAGAACTGCAGATACCACATGATCCCGCCCGTCGCCGCCAGCGCCGCATTCTTCATGAGCGTGGGCCGCGCCAGCCGCAGGTCCGCGCGCAGGGAGAGCTTCTTCACCGCCGCCAGCCGGATGAAGCAGTAGCTCAGGTTCACCAGCGCCCCGCCGCCCATGATGCACACATAACTCGGCAGCGCCGCATACAGTGGGCTCACCCCCAGATGCAGAGCCGCAGCCTCCATCGGTTTCGCCGCATCAATCGCAAACGACATGCCCGACGAAAAAATCCCGCACATCGTCGCCAGGAACAGCCCCAGCCCCAGGTTGAACTCCTGAATCTCCCCGCGCAGTTGCCGCTCCTTTTGGTGTCCCGCATACGACACAATCGCCACGCCCATCAGCGCCACCATCACGCCTGCCATGGTCAGTTGCCCGCCCCGCGTCGTAAAGAGCATCGCTCCCTGCCCGTGCATCAGCGGCGGCGCCAGCGTGCCCACAATCAGCGTCACGCCAATCGCTACGCCAATGCCCAGGGACATTCCCAGATGCCGCATCGTCAGCCCATAGCTCACATTGCCCACGCCCCACATCGCGCCAAACAGCGCCACGCGCAGCAGCAGCGCCGTTCCCATCGAAGCATAGAATCCGTGAAAATCCGGCAGTAGCACCAGGCTTACGCCAATCGGCAGCAGGATCCAGGAGAACACGCCCGCGAGCGCCCACGTCGTCTCCCACGACCACTTCCGCACCTTTTCAATCGGCGCATAAAACGACGCCGCCATGCTCGCGCCAATCACGTGCCAGCCAATCCCTGTAATCACTGACGTCATGCCTGTCTCACGACCTCCATCGCATCCCGCGCCTACTGCACATCCACTTCAAAGCTGTAGCTCCCAGCTGCCAGCCGATAGCCGCCATCCGTCGCCGTCGCCAGCGCGCTCTGTGTCAGGGGCGCCCCATCCAGCGCATAACGCGAAGCCTGCGCCGCATTCACTTCCAGCAGCCCCGTCGCATTCGCCGGAATCGTCACCTTCCACTCCGCCTTCTTGCCCGCCAGCGTCCACTGCGACTCCACAGCGCCGTACTGCGACGGGTACCGAAACTCCACCCTGCCGAGCCGCGCATCAAACACCGGATGCAGCACCACCGTATGGAAGCCCGCATCCAGCGGCGTCGCATCAACGCCTGCCGCGTAGCGATAAATCCAGTCCGCCACCGCGCCGTACGCATAGTGGTTATAGGAGTTCATGCTCGGGTCGCCTTTCATCTGGTCGCCATTCCACCGCTCCCACGTCGTCGTCGCCCCATGTTCAATCAGATAACCCCACGACGGATACTGCGTGTTCATCAGCAGGTGATACGCCAGCTCCGCGTGTCCCGTCTTCGTCAGCTCTTCCAGCAGATACGGCGTTCCCAGAAAGCCCGTGCCCAGCAGCCCGCCATTTGCCTCAATCTTGTCCACCAGCTTCTGCGCAGCCGCAGCGCGCAGGCTCTCCGGCAGCAGATTCATGTGCAGCGCCAGTACGTATCCCGTCTGTGTATCGCCGCCCGCGCTCTTTGCATTGGGATTGTTAATCACGCCAAACGGCGAAGGGCTGTTGTCCGCTCCCGCCACAAATCCGTCCGCATGCACAAACCGCTTCTGGAATGCCCCGCGAATCTTCTCAAACTGCGCCGCGTACTTCTGCTCGTCTGCCGTGCGTCCCGTCGCATGCGCCATCTGGCGCATCAGTGTCACGTCATACGCCCAGTACGCCGTCGCAATCAGCACCTGGTTCGTCCGGCCCTCCGGCGAGAGCCAATCCCCAAACGGAGTCCCCGAGTTCTTCCACAGCCCGTCCGGGTTCGTCTTCGCAATCTGGTCGAGATACCTCTCCATTCCAGCCCAGTTCTGCTCAATCACGCTCGTGTCGCCCGTCTGCAGCCACGAGGTCCAGGGAATAATCACGCCCGCGTCGCTCCAGCCCGCGCCATAGCCCATGTTCTCGCTCGATGTTCCCGGCGCATAAATGCCATAGAACGCCGTCCCTGCCTGCGTTCCCCGCAGGTCCGCGCCAAACTTCCGCGTAAATGCCGCCAGGTCCATGTTGTAGCTCGCTGTTCGCCAGAAGACCTGCGCATCCGCTGTCCATCCCAGCCGCTCGTCGCGCTGCGGGCAATCCGTCGGCACGCCGACAAAGTTTGACCGCTGCCCCCAGACGATATTGCTCCACAGCTGGTTGATCATCGCGCTGCCCGTCTTCAGCTCCGCAGCAAACGGCGCTGACGTATGCAGCACCAGCGCCGCCACCGCATCTTTATCCGGCGCAGCTGGCAGTCCCGTTAGCTCTGCATATCGAAATCCGTGAAACGTGAACTGCGGCGTGAACTCCTCAACACCCTTGCCCGCCAGCGTAAACGTGTCCGTCGCCTTCGCCGTGCGCAGGTTCTCGGTATAGAGCGTCCCGTCGTCGTTCAGAATCTCTGCAAACCGCAGCCGGATCGTCGTTCCCGCTGGTCCCTGCACGCGCACCCGCTCCACGCCTGCCAGGTTCTGGCCAAAATCAAACACATACACGCCCGGCTTCGGCTCCGTCATCTTGACCGCATCCACCGTGCGCTCCACGCGAATCGGCTGAAACTCCTGCGCTTCAATCTTCACAGGCGCTGGGTCAATCTTTTCCGCGCTCGTCCAAGGAGCGCCCTTAAACCCCGGCTCATCCCAACCTGCCTGCATCTGCCGCGCATCCTGGCTCTCGCCGTCATACAACTCCGCGTGCAGAATGTACGACCGCGCAGCCTTCCACTCCGGCCCCGTTGTCACCCACTCCAC
>JAJYAE010000222.1 GCA_021779695.1 Acidobacteriota bacterium
CACCATCCCAATTTGCATATTTCATGCAAATAAGAACTCCACAGCGTACATTACGCGCATTTTGTGCAACTTTTGTGCGCACCCGTTCCAGCCTCGGCAGGCCTCCGGCGCAACGACAATAAGGTTTTTATAATCAACTATTTCAGGGAGAAATGGGGCGCGCAGGGCCGCGCGCCACCGGAGCATGGCCGCCCCCGCGCAGCGCCGCGCGAGCCTTCGCCCCACCCAACTCGCGCTTTAACTCATTGATTTATAAGGAGAATCTCGAAAAGCCCGCCGCGGCAGGGACAACCCTCAGCCGCGCAGCGCCCGCAGCACTTTGGCCGTCGTCACCACCTGGCCAACGTGCCGCTGCGTGTGGTCGGCCACATGAATCAGCGCGCCGCCAATGGAGGTAGGCAGTTGCTTCCGTCCCACGCCGCGAAAGGTGTTGAAGTCCGCCGTGGCCAGCACCTTCACTCGCTCCCCCGCATCGCTGAACGCAGCCCCCACCTCGGCCAGCAGCTCGGCCAGCGTTTCCTCGCCACCCTGCTCGCCCTTCAACGCCGCCAGTTGCTCGGCAGAGATCGGCTTCCCCTCCGCATAGCTCAGCAGCCGGTCCGTTGCGCGGGCAACGTGCTTCAGGTGGTAGGAAATCGCCGTCAGCCCCAGCGGCTCAGAGTGAACCTCGGCATCCGTCAGCCCCTCGGTCCATTTCGTCAGGTCGTCCAGCGCCAGATCGAAGGCGTGCAGTACCGCGCGACCCACCGCCGGAACCTCCGCATGCGTTCCGCGCAGCCACGGCTCAACATAGGGACCCGGTGCAGTAGATGTACTCATCGGGGAAAGTCTCCTTCTCTTGAAAATTCCATCAGGAAATCTGCCGGCGTCACAATCCGAATCCCGCGCCAAGGGTGCAACACAAGCAGGTCGCGGTCGCTGCTTACCAGTATCTCGGCCCCGGCCGCCAGGCTCAATGCAAGAATCGGATCATCCTTTGGATCCCGGCACACGCCGCTCACAGCGAGCAGCAACTCCTTCGGCACCGTGCAATGTACGGAATCTCGTCTCAGCTTCTTGACGAATTCCGAGCGCACATCGAGATCGACATACCGGTCAAACTTCTTGAGCTTGAGTACTCGATCCAGTTCTCCCAGCGTCTCTTTGCTTACAAACACATGATGTTCCAGGATTGCCAGGAGGAAAGCCCGCTGAGGAATCGCATCCGCGCGAAGCGCGGCACTCACCAGAGTGCTGGTATCAAAAACCACATGCTTGCTCATCGCAACTCATGAACCAGGCGAACCACCTCTTCGTCGGTTAGCTGTTTGGCCGCGGGCTTCATGCTTTTCTTCGCCTTCTTCCGCCACGCCTCCCAGTCTGCAGCAATCTTGCTGCGCCTCGCTGTGCGCGCGGCTTCCAACTCTTCCATATCGCGCGGCGACACCACCAAGGCCGCAACCCGCCCATGTCGAGTGATCACCACGGGCTCCCGCTGCACCGCGTCCAGCAACTGCCCAAACTGATTCTGTGCCTCGGCTGAAGTCTTGGTAATCATTGCCAGCCTCCGTTATAGCTATTCTAGCTAAAATAGCTACTGTCGCGTAGAGCAATTCTCTCTGAGGACTATCGCTTAAGAATGCCCAGAAGATCGTAATCCGGGCAGTTCCTTCGATCGGGAGCAGCGAAGAAGCAATACCGAATGTTCGTGAAGACCCATGAAGACCTTCCCTTCTTCAATTCCACGATTTCGCTTCCCTGAGGAATGTTCGCCTTGCACCGGTCACCCTTTACCGCAACTTCATCGACGAGATACCGGCCCTGTGCGTCCTGATTGCCCCAGAAGGGGTCGAAGTCCAGATTGCCTAGTTCGCGGGTGGCCTTCATCTGCTTTTCTTCGTCAGAAAGCAGGCGGTAAAGCTCTGCGCTCAAGACGGAGCGCTTGTGTTTCACAACCGTCCAGACATTGGGCTCTTTTCTCAAATCAAAATTCAGATTATTTGCCTCATCAGCGAACCGGTTCCAGTACCAGTCGTAAAACTTCTGCACGAATTCTTTGCATGATCGCTCGTCAGCGCTCAGTACACGCTCTTCAATCGGCTGAGCTTGAGGCTGCGGTCTGGAAACTTCTCCGCCGGTTGCAGGTGAGGTCTGGCAGAACGCGCTTGGCGTGACCGCAAAGACCACAAAAAGCGCGCACAAGGTTGTCGCCAAACTCGTTTGCATCATGCGGTTCTTACCCCGCGCTCTTCACGCGCACCACCGTGATTTTGGCAAAGCCTTCTTCAAACACCGGCGGCTTCAGCTTCTCGGCCATCTTGCGCATCACCTCTTCGGCCACCATGCGGTCGCGCGAGCGGTTCCGCTCCAGGCACACCTCCAGCGGAACATCGAAGAACACCGCCTGCACCTCGTAGCCGAAGCTCTTCGCCATCTTGATCCACTGCCGCCGCTCATGGATCGACAGATTCGTCGCGTCCACATAGTTCCATGGCATCCGTGCAATCAGCCTTGCCCGCAGCAGCGAGCGAAGCGTGGAGAACACCAGCCCCTGGTAGCGCTGCTCCTCCACATCGTCGAAGAGAATGTTGCGCAGCAGGTCGCTCGACAGCGGAGTCACCCCGCGCCGCCGGAACCACGTCGTCTTGCCCGATCCGGGCAATCCAATCGCCAGCACCACATAGCCCTTCGGAGCCTGCGGCGAACGCGAAGCCGCCTCGGCCTCCGGCGGAGGCACTGAAGGCGACTCGGGCTGCGTCTCCATTTCAAGCCGCCCCGGTTCCGCGGGCTCCGGCCACTCGTGCTGCGCCGGTTTCGGCTGCGGGGCCGGACGCTGCGGCGCCTGGACCCGCGGCGCCGCGGGCGGCGTTGCTTCCTCGGGATAGTGCGGCACAAGTGGCCGTGGTTGATTCGGAGGGATTTCCTGACCGATCTTGCCAGTGGATTCCGATAGATTTGGGGGGCGTTTGGAACGTCGTCTCATGCCGCTTTGAACACCTTCGTATTGATACCGGGATACCATATTTGTGCAGGGCGCTGCAAATGCTGTGCATCTCGTCACATACCGCCCAGCACTCAACTCCCCACAATGGTCAGGACATTAGTCCGCGCAGAAGCAAAGATGAATGCGTTTTTATTTCGTCTCTCCAGCCGCAGATGGTACGATCAAGGGTTTGGTGGATTTGCCTGCTGGAGCCTATTTCAGCCGCCGAACGCTTTCGACCTCAAAACCTCAGCCTCATCGATTACGAAGGAGAATACACATGGCAGTTAAGGTTGGCATCAACGGCTTCGGCCGAATTGGCCGCAACGTTCTGCGCGCCGCGCTCGGCAAACCGGAGATTGATTTTGTTGCCGTAAACGACTTGACCAGCCCGGCAACGCTGGCGCACCTGCTCAAGTACGACTCGATCCTGGGCAATCTGCCCAACGAGATTGCCGCGGGTGAGGACTTCATCTCCGTCGATGGCAAAAAGATCAAGGTCTGGGCCGAAAGAGACCCCGCCAAGCTGCCCTGGGCCGAGGTTGGCGCGCAGATTGTCGTCGAGTCCACAGGCCACTTTACCGATGCAGCCAAGGCCAAGGCGCACCTCGGCTCCACCGTCAAGAAGGTCATCATCTCCGCTCCCGCCAGCAACGAAGACATCACCCTCGTCCTCGGCGTCAATCAGGACAAGTACGACCCGGCGAAACACAACATCATCTCCAACGCCAGCTGCACCACCAACTGCCTGGCCCCCGTCGTCAAGGTGCTCATCAAGGAATTCGGCATCGTCAGCGGCATCATGACCACCATCCACAGCTACACCAACGACCAGGTCATCCTCGATTTCCCGCACAAGGATCTCCGCCGCGCCCGCGCTGCCGCCATCAACATGATTCCCAGCTCCACCGGCGCAGCCAAGGCGCTCAAGCTCGTCATCCCTGAGACCGCCGGCAAGCTCGACGGCTTCGCCATCCGCGTCCCAACCCCCAACGTCTCCATCGTTGACCTCACCTTCATCAGCGAGAAGACCACCGACGCCAAGGCCGTCAACGCTGCGCTCAAGGCCGCCAGCGAAGGCGAGCTCAAGGGCATCCTCGGCTACGAGGCCGGCGAGCTCGTCAGCTCCGACTTCAAGGGCGACAAGCGCAGCTCCATCGTAGACGCGCCACTCACCAAGGTTGTCGGCAACAGCGTCAAGGTCCTCAGCTGGTATGACAACGAGTGGGGCTACTCCAACCGCGTCGTTGACCTCATCGGCTTCCTGGCCAGCAAGGGCCTCTAAAGCAGTCAATAGCGGACAGGGGTCAGGGACCGGATTGTTGTTCCCCTGACCCCTGACCCCTGATCTCTGATCTCTGAGACTCCCATGCGACAAAACATCAGCGGCGGTTCTCCCTACGAGCCCATCATCGGCTTCTCCCGCGCCGTGCGCGTGGGCAACCTCGTTCACCTCGCCGGCACCGGCCCCGTCGGCGCAGACAATGAAGACGCCGCCGGCCAGACGCGGCGCATCTTCGCCATCGCGGCTGAAGCCCTCGCCAAAGCCGGAGCCTCATTCGACCACGTCATCCGCACCCGCATGTATCTCACCCATGCCGAGGACTGGGAAGCCGTCGGCCGCGTCCATGGCGAGTTCTTCGGCAATGTGCGCCCCGCCGCCACCATGGTTGTCGTGGCCACGCTCCTCAACCCCGCATGGCGCATCGAAATGGAAATGGAAGCAGTGATTCCCGCTGAGTAACAGCCCCTGCATCCCGCAACTGATCTAAGGTCTAAGGTCTCTGGTCTTCGGTTTTTGTTTTCGCTTTCGCTTTTGCTTTTGCTTTCTGATCCCTGACCCCTGACCCCTGACCCCTGACCCCTGATCTCTGATCTTCAAGGAAGGCACCGTCCCATGTCCAAGCTCTCCATTCGCGACATCGATCTGACCAACAAGCGCGTCTTTATCCGCGTCGATTTCAACGTCCCGCTCACCGAGGACGGCTCCACCATCACCGACGACACCCGCATCGTGGCCACGCTGCCCACCATCGAGTACGCCCTGCGCCACAAGGCCAAGGTCATCCTCGCCTCGCACCTCGGCCGTCCCAAGGGCAAGCCCAATCCCAAGTACTCCCTCCGCCCCGTCGTCGATCGCCTGCGCCAGTTGCTCGACAAGCAGCTCGGCGAGAGCATCAACGTAGCCTTCGCCCCCGATTGCATTGGCGAAGTCGCCGAAGAGCTCGCCCGCCAGCTTGAGTCGCGCCAGGTGCTGCTGCTTGAGAACCTCCGCTACCACGCCGAAGAGGAAGCCAACGATCCCGCCTTCTCCAAGGCGCTCGCCTCGCTCGCCGAGGTCTACGTCAACGACGCATTCGGCTCCGCGCATCGCGCCCACGCCTCCACCGAGGGCATCACCCACTTCCTCAAGCCCGCCGTCGCCGGCCTGCTCATGGAAAAGGAAATCACCTATCTGGGAAAAGCTCTCGAAAATCCAGAAAAACCTTTCGTCGCCATCATCGGCGGCTCCAAAATCTCCGGCAAAATCGACGTCATCTCCAACCTGCTCGAAAAGGTGGACACGCTCGTCATCGTCGGCGGCATGGCCTACACCTTCCAGCGCGCCCTCGGCGTCACCACCGGCAAGTCGCTCGTTGAAGAAGACAAGATCGACATGGCCAAGGATGCGCTCGCCAAGGCCAAGGCCAAAGGCGTCAAGCTCATGCTGCCTGTCGACAACATCCTCGCCGACAACTTCGCCCCCGACGCCAAAACCCAGCCCTGGGACACCAGCAAGGACTTCCCCGCCGACTGGCAGGGCCTCGACATCGGCCCCAAGTCCGTCGCGGCGATTGAAGAAGTGGTCTCCACCGCCCGCACCATCGTCTGGAACGGCCCCGCCGGCGTCTTCGAGTTTCCCCGCTTTGCCGTCGGCACCAACGCCATCGCCCGCGCCGTCGCGGCCAACAAGGCTGCCATTTCCATCATCGGCGGCGGCGACTCCGTCAGCGCCATTAACCAGGCCGGCGTAGCCGACCAGATCACCCACATCTCCACCGGCGGCGGTGCCAGCCTCGAATTCCTCGAAGGCAAAAAACTCCCCGGCGTAGAAGCCCTCACCGACAAGTAGCACCTGCGGTGCGGCCAACTCATGGTCACCCCGCCGGGTGCCCCATCCATGACGCGTTCTTTGCGGCATGGGTGGGAAACCACGAACCTCGGCCACCGCCGCTCTTCAGCCACGATGCTCCCGCAGCCGGTACGGTGTAGACTGCTTCTGCCGGGCCGGTCATCGAGCATCCCGCATCCCACCCGTCGCAAAGAACGCGAAGGCGCACCCGGCCGCATCATGATAAAGGGGTATCCACTGGCTAGAGCGCTAACCTTCTTCGGAATCCTCGCCCTCCATTGGAGTTTGCAATTTGTCGCGTGGAGCTACGCGGAGAACAGTGCTTTCCTGCGGACGCTTTGGGGGATATTAGCAACACCTCTTGTTTACCTTTTCAGTTCAGTCGCAAATCAGTATTTTTGGACGATCGCCACAGCCAACAGCGTTCTGTGGGCAGTTGTCTTGACCTACACCCTCTCTCGGTATGTCTTGAGGAACTAGGAACCCATTCCTCCTGCCGGGTGCCCCAGGTCCCGCTTCTGGGACCTGGGAATCCACTACCCCTCACCCGCCGGGCTTACTCAGCCGCCCGCATCAACACCTCAGCCGCAACGGACACCCTCCGCTGCGCCCGCTCCATTTCCACACATAGTGCCAACGCGATAGAATTGCCGCCTTATCACTGTTCCCACCGAGGGCCAACTATGAACCAGACAGCGACCTGTCCAACAGCTCGGGATATTGACGACGCTTGTGAACAATTTGACAAGGAAAATGAAGGACTCGAAGGAGCACTGACCGAGCTCTTTAGCACATTCCCTGCCAACGATGATCCGCGGCATGTGTACCTCAAGGTAGTGACGCTCAACGCTCTCTATTCCACCCAGATTCCTCTCTATAATGGCCGGGTCCCAACTGTGTGGGAAGTCGCTGACCACATCTGTCGCAACAAAGTCGATGACCTGCTTCGGGACGGCAGCGAAGAGGTGGTCATAAAGATCGCCAAGGTTGAAGTTCCGAACAAGAACAGACGCTGGAACTATTCGTTCGCCACCAAGTACTGCAATTGGCATCGACAGGATATGTTTCCGATTTACGATTCCTGTGCCAATGAGTGTCTCTGGTGGCTGTGCAAGCAGGGCTTCATCCCTAAGTTCCAGAGAGAAAAGCTCTGGTATTACTCGGAGTTCAAAAAGATTGTTGAGAACTTCCGAAGCAGCTTCTTGCCAAGGGAGTTCAGCTTTAAACAGATCGACAAGTACCTTTACT
>JAJYAE010000223.1 GCA_021779695.1 Acidobacteriota bacterium
TGTGGCTGCTGCTCTGGCGGTGGCCCTTGCGTTTGGTGTGGCGCGCGCGGCCAATGAGGTTGTGCCGCGTGTGGGACAGAGTGCGCCCACGTTTATCCTGCCGTCGCAGACGGGGCAGCCGATTTCGCTGAAGAGCTATCTTGGCAAGTGGGTTGTGCTGTACTTCTACCCCAAAGATATGACGACGGGCTGCACGATTGAGGCACACAACTTTCAGCGTGACCTGACGAAGTTCCAGGCGGACGACGCGGTCATCCTGGGTGTGAGCGTGGACACGGTGGACAGCCACAAGCAGTTCTGCACAAAGGATGGGCTGACCTTCCACCTTCTTGCCGACCCAGATCACAAGGTCGTGGATGAGTACGGATCGCTGGGCAGTTTTATGGGCTTCAAGATTGCGAACCGCAATACATTCCTGATCGACCCGCAGGGAAAGATCGTCAAGGTGTGGACAAAGGTGGACCCGACGCACCACTCGGAAGAAGTGCTTGCGGCGCTCAACGCATTGAAGAAGTAAAGCGCGACAGGCAGACGCAAAAAAGCCCGGCGGGATGCCGGGCTCTTTTGCTTGCCTTGTACTGCGTGTTGGGGATGTTACTTTTTCGCTGCCTTCTTTGCCGCCTTCTTTGCTGGGGCCTTCTTGGCAACTGCCTTCTTCGCCGCCTTCTTGGCAGGGGCCTTCTTCTTCGCAACTGCCTTCTTGGCGGGAGCCTTCTTTGCTGCTTTCTTAACGGCCAACTTTTTACCTCGTTTGGTGGTTTTGCTGACGCGCTTTCCAGCTGCTGCTTTCTTGACAGCGGCCTTTCCGCCCTTCGCGCCAGAGGACTTCTTTTTTGCGGCGGATTTCTTCGCGGCCTTTTTGGCCACAACCTTTTTGGCGGCTGCCTTTTTTGCAGGCTTCTTAGCGGCTGCCTTCTTAGCCGGAGCCTTCTTTGCGGTGGGCTTTTTGGCAGCGGCCTTTTTGGCTGCATGCTTTTTGGCCGGCGCCTTGCGGGCAGCCTTCTTCACGGGAGCTTTGACGGGGGCCTTCGGTGCGGCATTCTGCGTGATGGGTTCTGCCGCAACTACGACAATTGTTTCTTCCACCACAGCCTCATCCTCATCGTCGTCGGAGGAAGTGAGTATGGCAGCGGTTTCAACTTCTTCTTCGTCTTCGAAGATTTCATCGTGATCGGAGTCCGACTCAGCCGGCTCCGCATTGTGGTTGCCGTCATTCATTGCGTACATCCTGAACACTTCGTCCATCCCATAGCCTCCAGCGGCTGGCCGCTGCCCCGATTGGGGTCTTGCATCTGCGCAGCGTGAACAAGAGCACACTGCGCGCGCCCTCATTCTAGCAATAGCTCACGCAGAAAAGCTATCAAAAGACGCAAAGAGAATGGGGCGTCGAATCCTTTTACTTACCTGAGGAGGAAGAGGAGGAGGCTGCGTGATGATGCCGCGTTGATTTGCGGTGGTGCGTGGAGGAGGACTTTGCATTGGATGGCGATGCGGTGTGCGCGGATTTGCGGCGATGCGCGGCACTCGCAGAAGAAGCGGGCGGATCGCCATGCAGCGCCTGCGCGGTGTGCGATGAGTGATGGCGGGAGCGGCGGGTGCGAACGATGCGCGCGGGCTCAGCCACGCGGAGGCGCCGGCCGGGAGCGACGCGGATTCCGCTGAGGTGATTCCAGCGGCGGAGCTGAGCGAGAGAGACGCCGAAGCGGTCAGCGATGGAGATTAAAGTATCGCCGCGGCGCGTGGTGTACAACATGCTGCGGGAAGCGGATTCGACGGCCGGACGCGTGGGCACGGCGAGGGCTTCAACGCCGGAGAGACTTTCATCCTGGGTCATGTCGTTGGCGGCGGCGAGCTCTGCGACGGAGACGTGGAAGCTGCTGGCGACGGAGGCGAGGGTGTCATCCGGAGTGACGCGGTGATAGCGCCAGGCATCGCGCTTGTCCTCGGGGATGACGGCGACACGTTGTTGAAAGAGCGCAGCGGCGCCTGCCGGCAGATGCAGATCGAAGCTGATGCCAGGGGGAGTGGTGTAACGGAGGAGGCTTGGATTGAGCGCGATCAGCTCATCGGCGGGAGCATCGACGAGATCCGAGACGAGGCGCAGATCGATGGAGTAGTTGATGGTGACGGTGTCGGTGAGGACGGGCGGATCGAGAGTGACCTCATCAAAGCCGTATTGCCTGGGGTGGTTGGCAATGATGATGGCGGCGATGATTTCGGGGACGTAGTTTTCCGTTTCGCGCGGAAGCTCGTGCCGATTGTAGAGTTCCCAGAAGTCAGCGTAGCCGGTGCGCTGGACGGCGCGCTGGATGTTTCCTGCGCCGTGGTCGTATGCGGCCATGGCGAGGTACCAGTCGCCGAGCTGGTCATAGAGGAACTTCATGTAGCGGGCATAGGCGCGCGTGGATTTTTCCGGATCGAATCGCTCATCGACGTAGCGATCGCGGGTGAGGCCGTAGTCTCCGTACGGCATGAACTGCCACATGCCGCCGGCACCGGAGCTGCGATTGACGGCGCGGGGCTGGAAGCCGGATTCGGCAACGGCGAGGTAAATGAGATCCTGAGGCACGCCTTCCTCGGACATGACGCGCTGAATCATGGCCTTGTAACGACCGGCGCGCTCAAAGGAATGAAGCAGCGTGTTGTGGCCCTTCTGCGTGTAGGCGAAGAAGTTGATAAAGGCGGCCACGTACTCGTTGATGACGAGGGGCAGATCCGACTTGGTGGTAGCCAGATCGGCGCGGGCCTTGGCGACGAGGTTGGGATCGACGGCAAAGGTAACGTCGCTGGCGACATCTCCGGGAGTGGGCTCAATCGTGGGAGCAAAGCCATTGCCCTGCTTGAGGGCTTCCATCTCCAGCGCGTTGACGGAGTCAACGATGCGATCGAACTCATCCTGGAGCTGCGGGTTGCTCTTGATATCGATGCCGCTGGCGAGCATGAGATCGACTGCGCGGTCGAACTGCGCCTTGGCGTCAGGGAGGTTGCCTTTGCGATAGTCGGCCTGTCCGGCGGCATAGGTCTTTTCGACGTTGGCGATGAGGGCCTGGATGCGCTGCTGCTGAGGCGACGGGGCCGGCGCCGCGGCCGACGCGGAGGATTGAGCCGGGGCCTGCTGCGTGGCGGGCAGGGCCGGGGCAATCGCCTGCGGGGAGGACTGCGGCGAGGATTTGTGGCTGGACGGAGCACACCCCGCGATGCACAGTGCGAGGACTGCGCCCACCAGATTCCGGAATAATGTTCTGCTCATGCGCACGATGATGAAAGGTCTTCTGCAGCCTGCGCACAAAGGCCGGCTGATAGGTGGTGGACGCAAGGGCGCCCGGGAATGAACCCTATAGCGATGATAAGCTATGCCATAGAGGCATTGTGCGCTGGATGGCGCCATCGCTTTCTTTCGCCAACCTCGCATGGACGCACGTTTCCTACGCAACTTCGCCATTATTGCCCACATCGACCATGGAAAGTCGACGCTGAGCGACCGTCTGCTGGAGATGACCGGCGCGGTGGCCGAGCGCGAGATGCAGGCACAGATTCTGGACGCCATGGATCTGGAGCGCGAGCGGGGCATCACGATCAAAGCCCACGCCGTGCGCATGATGTACAAGGCCAAGGACGGCAACACCTATCAACTGAATCTGATCGATACACCGGGCCATGTGGACTTCAGCTACGAAGTTTCGCGCTCGCTGGCCTCGTGCGAAGGCGCGCTGCTGGTGGTGGATGCGAGCCAGGGCGTTGAGGCGCAGACGCTGGCGAACGCGTATCTGGCGATTAACCATGGGCTTGAGATTGTCCCGGTCATCAACAAAATCGACCTGCCTTCCGCTGATATCGTGCGGACGCAGGAAGCCATCGAACAGGCTGTGGGATTGGACGCGACGGACGCCATTCCGGTGAGCGCGAAAACGGGCCATGGCGTGGGAGAGGTGCTGGAAGCGATTGTGCACCGGCTGCCGCCGCCGAAGGGCGACCCGCAAGCACCGCTGCAGGCGCTGATCTTCGACTCGTGGTTTGATGCGTATCGCGGCGTGATTGTGCTGGTGCGCGTGATGCAGGGAACGATGCGGAAGGGACAACACATCCGGCTGATGTCGAACGGGAAGGCGTTTGATATCGAGTCAATGGGCGTGCTGATGCCGAAGCCGGTGGAGATTGGCGAGCTTTCTGCAGGCGAGGTGGGATTTTTTGCCGCGACGATCAAGAACGTCGCCGATACCAAGATTGGCGACACGGTGACGGACGATGCGCAGCCGGCCGCCGAGGCGCTGCCGGGATTCGAAGACATCAAGCCGATGGTCTTCTCTGGCCTGTACACAGTGGACTCGCACGAGCACACGCTGCTGCGCGATGCGCTGGAGAAGCTGCGGCTGAACGACTCGTCATTCTTCTTTGAGCCGGAGAGTTCGGTGGCGCTGGGCTTTGGCTTCCGCTGCGGGTTTCTTGGTCTTCTGCACATGGAGATCATCCAGGAGCGGCTGGAGCGCGAGTACGAGCTGGACCTCATCACGACGGCGCCAGGCGTGCGGTACCACATCAAGCTGACGGACGGCAGCGTGCTGGAGGTGGACAATCCCTCGCGCTGGCCGGAGCCTACCAATATTGAGAGCATCCGGGAGCCGGTGATTCAGGCAAAGATCCTGACCAACGAGGAGTATGTGGGCGGGATTCTGAAGCTGGTGGAAGAGAAGCGCGGCAAGCAGATCAACTTTGAGTATGTGACGCCGACGCGGGTGATGCTGACCTATGAGCTGCCGTTGAATGAGATTGTGCTGGACTTCTATGACCGGCTGAAGTCAATCTCGCGCGGGTATGCGTCACTGGACTATCAGCTTGCCGGCGAGTGGGAATCGCCGATGGTGAAGATGGACATCCTGGTCTCTGGCGAGCCGGTGGATGCGCTATCGATCATCGTGCACCGGGACTTTGCCTACGAACGCGGCAAGGCTCTGGTGTCGAAGATGCGGGAGCTGATTCCAAGGCAGCAGTTCGAGGTGGCGATTCAGGCGGCGATCGGATCGAAGATCGTGGCCCGCGAGACGGTGAGCGCGCTGCGGAAGAACGTGCTGGCGAAGTGCTATGGCGGCGACATCAGCCGCAAGCGCAAGTTGCTGGAAAAACAGAAGGAAGGCAAGAAGCGAATGAAGCGGATCGGGAAAGTGGACATTCCGCAGGAAGCGTTTCTGGCCGTGTTGCGGGTCGGCGAAGACCAGCAAAAGTAACAGGTATCGCCAGCATCGCCGTGTACCTTCGTCACACAATATTCATCAAGAACTGTGGAAAGCTGCGCCAGATGGGCTGCGAAGGCGGCTGGGTGGGGCTTGCCTACGGGCCGTCCAGGACGTTCGATCTATATTACTTAGAAAGAGCGACTTGCGGCGTTTAGCAAAACAACAGCCAAATTGGCAAGTGGATAAACCTGAATTTTCAGGCATTCATCGCAAAAGTGATCCACAGTTTTTTCCACAGGGAGGGGGTAAAGCGGGTGCCGGGAAGGATGGAGGCTGGGTGGGCTTGGCGGACCCGAGCCGTCACGCTGGGGAGACGGCTCGGGCGGGCGCCGGGTATTAGTGCGCGGCCGGGGTCTTTGGGGCCGGGGTGGGAGCCGAAAGGGCTGGCTCTGCCGCGGCGGGGGCCGGGACACCGGACTTCTGGTTGTACGCGGTGATGACGTCCTTGGTGATGTTGGAGGCCTCGGCAGCGTAGAGGACGGGGCTCTGCTGCTGGGAGAAGTCGAGCACGAGGGTGTAGCCGTGCTGCTTCACGTAGTCATTCAGGACGTCATAGACCTTGGAGGCAAGGGCGTTATACATCTCTTGCATCTCCTGCTGCATATCGTTCTGGGCATCCTCAGCAGAGCGCTGCAGCTGCTTCTCTTTTTCGTCGATGGCGCGAGTGCGATCAGCCTTCTGTGTATCGGAAAGGGTGGCGCTCTGGGTCTGGAGTTGCTTCTTCAGGGAGTCAATCTCGTCGCTGAGCGCTTTGAGCTGCTGGCGCTTGGGCTCGTATTTCTTTTGCAGATCAGCGAAGTTGCGCTGGCCCTCGTTGGTTTGGGCGACTGCGACCTGGAAAGCGATGACGGCGATCTTGGCGGGGGCAGCGGCGGTGGATGCGGAGGCTGGAGCCTGTGCGACGGCAGACAGGGTGAGACCTGATGCCAACATCAAAACAACGGCTAACATGCGCTTCATGCGAATGGAAAACTCCTTCAGGATTCCTCTGTGGCAGGTCTCGCGGCGACGCCGGAAGGCAAGCCTGTGCCTCCTGACAAACCTCTCGGTCTTCCTAACAGGGAGCTCCGTTCAGGCATGAATCGGAGGCAGGAACAGACGCGGATGGAGACATCAGCAGGAACTAGCAAGGATTATATGGGTGCGAGTTAGGGGCGTCAAACGTGCGGCGGTGCAGGTGTAGAGGGCCTGGGGCAGTGCGGGGCGCGGCCCCAGGCGGTGCAGGAAACCGCGCAGTTTGAGCGCGGAGCAACGGGGCCCTAATGGGCGCCGGAGGGATGGGCTGGAGCGGCTCCAGCGCCGTGGGTGGCGCCGGTTGGCTGAGGAGCGGATGGGGCTGCCTGCGGGGCAGGAGCGGGGATGCCGGACTTGGTGTTGTACTCGTCCACGACGGCTTTGGTGACGTCAGTGGCCGGGGTGGCCCACAGCACGGTCTCATTCTGTTTGCGGCCGGCATCGAGCACAAGGACGTAGCCGTGCATTTTGGCGTAGGCTCCGAGTTCGCGATCGAATTTGCCGGCGACGGCGCCGAAGTCCTGCTCGAGATCGGTCTGGAAATCGCTTTGCGCTTGCTGGACGGCACGGTCAAGATCTTTCTGCTTGCTTTGAATGGCCTGGGCGCGGCTGGCGCGATCCGCGGGGCTCAGGGTACCGGACTGGAGCTGCTTTTTGAGGCTATCGACCTGGTCGCTGAGGGATTTGATCTGGGTGCGCCGGGGCAGGTACTTCTTCTGGATGTCGGCGAGGTCGCGCTGGAACTCGTTGGTGAGGGTGACGCCCTGCTGGAAGGCAATGACGGCGACCTTTTGCGGGCCAGAGGTGGTTTGCGCGCTTGCGGACAGGGTTGCCGCAAGACCGAAGGCAACCAGAAGAAAGCCGAGAGATTTCATGGAATCAAGACTCCTGCAAAGAAGCCGGGACGCTGTAGCGTCCCGGCCTGAAGGTTTGCACTAGAACGTGGTGGAAACCGTGAGGCGGAAGGTCTTGCGCGGTTCGCGGAAGAGGTTCTGCGCGCCATAGGCGTGAATGGATGGGGTGTAGGTGT
>JAJYAE010000224.1 GCA_021779695.1 Acidobacteriota bacterium
ATGGGGCTGGAAGGATATGTTCACGATCGAAACGTGCAGCTCGGCAAAGACAAGGACGAACATGTGCTGCCGCGGGTCCATCGCGTGATTTCGTTGCTGAAGCGCTGGCTGATGGGCACCCATCAAGGGGCCATCAGCCATGCCTATTTGGACGAATACCTCAACGAATTCACCTTCCGCTTCAATCGACGCGCCTCCGCATCTTGCGGTAAGCTCTTCTATCGATTAGCACAACAGGCGGTTCAGATCGACCCCGTGCCCTTCGATAAATTGACCAAACCACAACCGCTTGCGGCCGGTGGCGTCAAGTAGATAGCTAGATTGCGGAAAGTGTGATTTTGCGCGCTCGCGCCGCCTTTGCGCATTGCCTAACTTCGATGCGGCAAACTGCTATGGGCGCGAGGATATCCATGAAGCAATGGCTGGTTCTTCTACTGCTATCGTCTTTGCTGTTTGCACAAAGGAAGCAGGGCAGCCCACCACAAACGAAAACGCCAGAGACCTTGCGGCCTCTGGCGCTCTCCGGGTGCTCTCATAGTTCATCGGATCCAACACCATCCAGCGATGCCTGACGATGAATCTTCAGCGTTACCGGTGTTGCTTCCTCCGGCTGACCGGCGATTTAACTTCTGAATTCCGCCGTATCTTCTTCTGCGACCCAGCCGCAGCTGATTCTACGGTTTCCTTCTTCCGTTCCATCTCCGCAAGGGCCGGGGGCGCAGCATCGGCGACCACCGAACTTTGCATCGTCCTGCGAGGGCCGGGGATGCTTCATCGAGTTCCATCAAGCCTTGAACATCCGGCGAACCGTGCGTTCAATGCTGACTGCTATCGAATCGCGCATCGTCCTGCCGGGCTGTCGATGCTGCTTCGGGTTCCTTCAAATCCTGTTTCCCGGCTGACCGTCAATCTCGCGTTTGAGTTTCATCGAATCGCCAGTTGCGGCTGGGCCGCAGTTGACTCTTCGTCGTCCCTCTCGTGCTCGATCTTCGCAAAGGCCGAGGGCAAAAGTTTGATTCCCCTCGAAGCTTACATCTCCCCGCCGGGCCGGAAACATTGTTTCCAACTCCCTACAGGTTCACCAACTGGTAGAGACTTTGCTCCGGCGCAGTCTGTGGAAGCAAGTGCAAAATGGAGATTTTTCTGTGGATTTCACCATGGATTGTGCATTCATAGAAAAAATCTCATGGAGATGGGCTTGCGGATCTGAAATCGGGCGAACGAGTTGATTGAGATTCGTGGTTTTCGCGGGTCTCAGAAGCAAGACCTTCGACCTCGCTCAGTGGAGGCTTTGCACCCCAGCAACGATGGGGACGCTGGCTCTGGGATACCTCTTGTTAGTTGACATGCACACGCCCTGAGATGGAAGCCGCACACCGAGGATAGCGAGGCTCTGATGGATTCAATCTGTCCTAAAGCTTTGACTAGTCGTAGGAATATTTGGACGACAACATTTTCATGCAATGGGAGCACATATAACTCAATAATTCCTCGTTGCAATCACTTACATCCCGAAGAGAATGTGGCCACCCAATTGCACGAGTCTGGCAGCGAGGGGCATTTCCGAAAAGGCATGCACATCAAATGCACAGATGCGTAGAAGCTTCCTTGCTCGGCGGCAAAGAAGCCGGAATGGACCCAAGGAGTGTTGGAATGAGAATGCTAGTCAAGCTCTTTGCTGTTTTTGCAATTGCCCTGGCCTGTTATCCCATGGCTGGATCTGAACTGACCACAGCGCCAACCACAAGCAGGTACACACTGACCGCTCTAAGCCCCACGCAGGCCGTGGCTGGGTCAGGCGAGCTTGTCCTCACCCTTACCGGAACCTCATTCAAGCGCAGCGCGCAAGTTATGTTCGGCAGTACTCAGCTACCCACCACCTATGTTGATAATAAGACGCTTCGTGCCACAGTGCCAATCAATGAAGTCACCACAGCGGGCACTGTCAGCGTCAAGGTGGTCAATCTGGACACAAAGGGTGGAACGACAAACGCACTCACGTTCTACGTGGTGAATTCAGTTCCTGCAATCTCGACAATTACACCGTCAAGCCTTACGGTCAGCGGTCTGCCGAAGAAAGTCACCATTCTCGGCTCGGGCTTTGTTGACGGCGTGAAGGTGAACGTGGGGACAGAGGCGCAAGGGATCACACAGGTCGATCCATTGTCCGTACTGCCAGAAGCAATTGGTGTGGAGATACCCGCTGATTATCTTGAAAATCCGGGCTCCGTTCCGATCAGCGTAACGAATCCGTCAATGGAGGGTGGTCAATCCAACGTTGTCATGCTGATGGTGCGCGGGAAGGCTTACGCGGATTGGCAAACGGTCGCCAACAACACGCTGGCCATTCCCGGCGGCAACGGGCGCACGTTCAACAGCTACAATCAGCCTTCGGTGAACCAGAGCGGCCTGGTGGTCTTCAAGGGCCAAAGCAAAGGTCAGTCAGGGCCTACGGTCGGAATCTACGTCCGCAATATGAGCGGCGTGCCGCAAGACATCACCAGAATCACAGACAACACCACGGCCGTGCCTCAGCCCAACAACACCTACTACAAAAACGATAGCCAGCTATCCACCTTCATCCAGTTCCAGTAATTCCCGCGGATTGATGAGCACACAGCTACCGTGGCATTACGCGGGCAATCCCAACCAGTATAGACTTATACTCCTGAGGGTGGAACAGAGACTCGCATCGGCAGCGCGGGGGTCTTCAGCAATCCAAGTGGGCAACTGATTACGGGCGCAAGTCTGCTTGGAGTAGCTCCGGGCTTTGAATACTTCCAGGTGCCGGGCGCACCCGCGGGAACACGCTTTGATCAGTTCCCCGGCTCACCGGCTTTGGACGGCGGTTCCACGGTCCTCTTCAAAGGCAATTACACCGTCGGTGACGCCGGGAAGACGGGCGTCTACTTCCGCGATATGGTCGGCGGCAACGGTCAATCGCTGGTGCAGCTGATCGCTAACAGCGAAACCATCATCCCAGGCCAGTCCGAAGGCGGGACCACTGTCTTTGGTTCCACGGCGCCGCCCAGCGCTGCCAATGGAACGGTGGTCTTTGTGGGCCTGGACAATGAAGATGCGCCTACCATGGGTGGCATCTACTCTGCGCCAATCGCGCCCTCGCCAACACTCGACACAATCGTCACCATCGGCTCTCAGGTTCCTGGAGAAGCCGACGGCATCACCTTCAACCGCTTTGGCGAAGGCCTTTCGTTCGACGGCCGTTACGTCTCCTTCTGGGGCGCATGGGGAACCGGGACGCGTACTCGGCTGCTCATCTGTGGTGTCGACGGCAACAAGGAAATGCTCGCCAGCTGTAACGAGATGTATCCCAACGGTCATGAAGTACAGATTCCTGTCCACCAGGGCATCTTTGTTTATGACATGACCACGAAGGCGCTAATTCCCATCACCAAAACCGACAGCGGAGAATTCAGCGACTTTATCTATTGGGTCTTCTCAGGCCGTCCGCCAAGTTCGGGCGGCGAATCGGGCGGCTCTGAATCCGGCGGCGTAGGCGATGACGTAGTTCCTGAGCCTCCTCGCTGGCGCTCCTCTTCGTTCATCGCTGTTGCAGGGCAGTCAGGAGAAACCTTTGCGGTGACCTTCAAAGCCATGATTGGCCCCGTCGACGGAATCTATCTGGCCCAGAAGCCCGGTGCGTCTCCAATTCTGACCGTGCTTGACACCTACATGCCCGGCCAGGACATCGATCCGGCGGCAGCGCCGGAAGGCTCCTCCATCGTAACGGTGGGCATGGAACGCGACGGCCTGCGAGGCGATTGGCTTGTTGTTACATCGAGCATGCTCAATGCAGACACCACGCTAAGCAATGCCGGGGTCTATGTGACTCCTGTCAAATAGTAATCACAGCGAAGGCACAGGGGGGAGATCCCTCTGTGCCGCGCCTCAGCGCACGGCCCGAACCCGCGCGGGGGCACCCGCCGGGTTCAATTTTCCTGCATGGCGGTGGATGAAATCGCGGGGTATACTCGGCGGATGCGATGGTTGACCGGGTGCCTGACGAAGCTGTTGCTGCTGGCGGTTGCAGGGGCGGCGTTCGTGTGGGCCGTGATTGTGGTAATGAATCCGTGGGCGCTGCACATTGGCGGGCGCTCGACGCCGCTGCTCTACTGGCACGGATGGGGCACGGTGGTGGCGAAGAACGGCAAGACGTATCCGCTGTACCTCTACTTTTCTCCGGGGCGGCCGCAGCGCGGGCACGTCGTGACCCACCGCGAAGGCAAGCGGGTGAGCGCGGACCTGCAGGGCCAGGGCTGGCTGTGCGTTGCGCCGGGCAAGACGGAGCTGATGAAGCTGAGCGGCACGATGTACGGCGGCTACACGAGCTCCGACGACAGCCTGTTCGACTTCAGGTTGCTGGAGTGGAAGAAGGCCTTCCAGATCAACTACCCGTATCGCGGCTTCTTTGACTTGGCGGGAACGTGGCACGGGCAGCAACTGGTAATGGACCGGCCAAACGAACAGGGGATTCCGTTCAAGTCTGGCATGATGATTGACAACGCAACGGCCACGCTGCACTGGGCGAGCTTTGGGGAGTTTGAGGCGGCTTGCCGAGCTATGCGATGAAGCAAGTACGCTGACGAGCAGGCGGGCTTGGGGAGCGTTGTGGGCTCCCAGGTCTCAGAAGCGAAACCTGGGGCACCCGGCACCCCGCAGCCGTCGGACGGAAACGGTCGCGGTGGGCGCGCGTAATTCTCTGCAAACTTTTTGTGGAAAACAGAAATATTATTTAAGGGGGGGGGAGGGGGGGGTACCTTTGCCCGGCCCGGTGATGGACCGCGCTTGTGGAGCGGTCTATTTCTATTGTGCACGTTTGCGGGAAATGATCTGCAAAACGGGTGGGGATTTTTTGCGGGTGGGAGTGGCTTGGTTTCTCGGGGGCTCAGAAGCGAGGGCTGGGGTAACCGGCTGCGTCGGTGATGGCCTGATACTTGCGCTCCAGCCGGTCAAGGACTTCTTCCGGTGCGATGCCGGGGGTGTTGTCTTCAAGGGCCTGCCGCCAGACTTTGCGCAGTTCATCAATGCCCTGCTGGCGCAGGCTGCGCTTCTGGGTCCAGTCGCGCAGAGCCTCGCGCACCACCTCGCTGTTGGAGGCGTACTCACCGGACTCGACTGCCTGATGGACCTGCGAGACCATCTCCCGGGGAAGCGCGATGCTGATTTTCTCGATGGAAGCCATCTTCGACCCTCCTCGGTAGGAAATCTTCCTACCGCAAGGATAGCAACGGAGGTGCTGGCACTGGAGGTTTTCGTTGCGTACGATCCCAGGTCTCAGAAGCGAGGGCTCGGGCACGCGGCAATGCCCGGGAACCCGGCGATGGGAAGCGGCCTTGAATGCCGTCTATCCCGAAGCTGATGGCAGCTCCTTGCGGTTCAGCAAGTACACCCAACTCTTGCGCAATTTGGAAATCCCATTGCGGTCGAGCGTTGCAGTTCGAGTTCCCAGTTCGCCCCGTGGGTTCCGCCTGAAATCATCGGTTGTTACGTGGCCCAAATATATTTCTGTAAAAGTCAGCGGCTTCCGGTTGATAGCCGGCTCGGTATCGCCGTCGATATCGTAAACGAAAACACACATCCACTGCTCGCGAGCGCCATGCGTGTCTACCGCTCCACCGGACTTCCTTGTCGTCTTGATTTCCACACCTTCGATACCTGATTGGACACTGTCATTCGAATAGACACCCTGCAGAAGCAAGTCAGGATGCCCATTGAAATACCTGTTCTGGACAAGGGTCCGTGAATGTTTTGCAAGGCTAGCCGTCAACATGTCTGAGAGGAGTCCTGACATAATTGCGGGACGCAGAGTATCGTCCAATCGCTTAAGCCCCTTGCTTATGAGCAGAAGGTTCACGTCGTAGAAAAAGTCGTAGACGTCCTGCATCGCCAGCTCAAAATCCTTAAGTCGAAGCTCAAACGGCATCTCCGCGCTTTGGTTGAAGTTTCTGGGGTCTGGCTGATTTCGAACTATTTGAACGTCACTCATTCCGCGCGCACCTGTAGCATTGACAAGGCCCGGAAGGCTTTTCTCGCCATTGAAAAATATTCGGCATCAGAATCCGTGCCTAGCGATAGATAGCCGACAGCTTCTGCTGCGGCTAGTGTCGAACCCGACCCAGCGAAGGGGTCATACACGATTCCGATGCCAAGTGGCAGTGCAGCGCGAACGACTTTGCGCAGGAATCTCTGGGGCTTTAAAGATGGATGCGGTGCGATGTCCTTTTCCGGGCTTCGGGTTGGTGAGCAGGAGATTACGTCTTTGAACGGCTCATCGTCTCCGACGCGTCGGAGCCCCCCGGTACCCCACTCGCGTAAATTCTCCGCGACTGTGCCGTCAAACGGTTTGCGAAAGACGCCCCACGGTTCCCAGCATGATCTCGGCATAACCGTTACGTCTGTGAATTCCTCCTCTGCTCCCTTGGGCCTATCACCACCTCGTAGCGTCTGAACGAGCCGGATGACCTCACCGCGCTTCTCGAATCCCGCTTCCATGAAAGCGTGAAAAGTCATCGTGGAAACCAAGGGGTTCGAAGCGATGAAGACATGCCCACCTGGGACGAGCGCTTTGAGTAAGCCATACGCCACAGAGGTGAAGAACCCGTGTAGATTCAAGATTTCTTCTTTCGAGAGCACCGTAAATCGAGGGAGGGGCTTGCGCTTTGCTCCATCGAAGCTCGGCGGGATGCGCCAGATGCCTCCGTGACCTTTCCGTAGCTTTGAGTGGTTCTTCTCGTCGTACTCAACCATGCCATATGGCGGATCTGTAACGACGGCATGTATCGAATTCGGCGGGAGATCGGCCAGCCACCTGAGCACATCGCTTTGAATGAAAGTTGCCCGTTCGGACAGGTGGTTACGCGGCTGCATTCCTATAGTGCGTGCGGCCCGCCAGAGCGTTTGCTCCCTCTCTCTCAGCACAGACAGCCAAACTGGATCGTTCGTCGCCCGTGTTGTTTCTAAACTTGTCGGAAATGCAATCTGGAGCGCTTGGCTCATTGCGACCTCTCAGCCTTTGCCGGATCCATTCGCTTTGAAGGGACATCCACAGTCTAGTTCAAACGAGAGGGAAAGGGAGTCTCCTTACGACACAGGTATGCCCTTCGCCAGCATCTGCTTGATTCCTCGCAGCGCTTGTCTTGTTCGTTCTTCGTTTTCGATGAGGGAGAAGCGGACGTGGTTGTCGCCGTAGTCGCCGAAGCCGATGCCGGGGGAGACGGCTAC
>JAJYAE010000225.1 GCA_021779695.1 Acidobacteriota bacterium
TACCATAGGATCCCCTGAGTGGCCTGAATGGCGCATAGGATGCCCAGGTACAGCAGTTCCCGGCGGCTGCGGTCGTAGTAGAACAAGCTCAGGAGGATAAGCCCGACCACGCCGATCAGTGGATACCAAGCGTCAACGCGCAGGTCACTCTCGCTTCGAGCCAGGACAAAGACAGCGCGCCGTCCCACCAACGCCTCCTCATCGCCGGCATGAATCTCCAGAGGGGTCATGGTCCAGATAACATCCCGGTAGGTCATTCGCACGGCGATGGTGTGCGGCTGGGTTTGAAGCGCCGCGAGCGGCAGAGGATATTGCCGGATTGTATTCATGCTGAAAAAGCCAGTCCGTATATCGCCCGCGCCGCCTATTGGCGCTCCGTTCACAAAGAGCTGGTAAGCGCCATCCAGGCTGATTTGTATGGCAGGATGCGCGGTGCCGCGCAGCGAGCTTAAATCCGCATGGCAGCGCGCCCACAGATGCGGCTCTTCAAGGGGTAGCTTCCATTGCGCGGAGGCTTGCCAACCGCTTTCATCGAGAGTTGTTGCGGACCATGCTGGATTGTCGCCCGCGCGCCAGACGCACTGTTGAGGAGAAATCGTAACAATGCTCTGCGCGAAAGCAGTGACCGGCCAGAGCAACAAGAGAAGCCATACGCGCTTAGACATGGGCCACTCCTACGGGAGCGAAGGTTAGACTCAGCACGGTGATGTCGTCCTCCTGGCCGAAGAGCTGGGCAGCCTGTGCGATGGACTCCGCTGTGCGGCCGGCGAGGACGGCGGTTCGCTCAAAGCCGAAGAGCTCGCCGGATTGATTGCGCGCCTCGACCACTCCGTCAGTCAGCAGGGTGAGCTTGTCGTCCTGACTCGCTTGAAATGTGAATTCGCAGTAGGAGGTATCGGCCACCAGGCCGAGGGGCAGATTGTTTCCGCAGGCCAGTGGTTCTCCGTTGAGATAGGGAGGGATGTGGCCGGCGTTGGCGGCGGTGTATGTGCCGTCGGGGCTGGCATGGAGGATGAGGCAGGTGGTAAAGCCTCCGTGGTTGCGGCCGAGGATGCGGCGGTTAAGGCCCGCGAGAAGCTGGGCGGGGCTGGAGGTGGTCTCAGCGAGCGCGTTGAGGGCGCCGACGAGCAGCGAGACCATCATGGCGGCGGGCATGCCCTTGCCGCTGACGTCTCCGATGGCGATGAGGACGCTGCCATCGGGACGGGGAAGAATCTGGAAGAAGTCGCCGCCTACTTCTCCGTAGGGCTTGTAGATGGATTCGATCTGGAAGCCGGGCACGGCGGGCGTCTGTTCGGGAATGAGGACCTGCTGCACGGCGCGGCTGGCGGCGAGTTCGGAAGCCATGCGCATCTTCTCGTGGCGGTCGCGTATGAGGTCGCGCACGAAGACGGCGAGGATGACGGATCCCAGCAGGATCACGACAAAGACCGGGTAGGGCCAAACCCAGCCATCCAGGTCGATGGCCCCTCCGAAGCCGGTGAGGCGTTGGAAGGTGCTGGAAAGCGGCATGCGCACAAAGAAGTAGCCGAGAAAAACGAAAGCGATCGTTCTGTTGGTGGACGCACGCTGGCGGAGTCCCTGGACAACGAGGATGAACAGAGCGACCTCTGAAAAGACGATGGGCCACTCCTGCACAAAGGCCATCGCGGGAAACCAGCCCGCGATCCCGGCAAATAAGTAGATGGGCCAGAAGAACCGCGTCCACCTGCGATTCCGGATGCGCATCGCCTCGGCTGCGATTTCGACGAACACAACGACGGTGACGGCTCTCACTGTCCATGTCGAACCGCGGAATCCGAAGTAGGGAGAGAAGTTGTCCACGGCAACAAGGGCAATAAAGATGCCCATGTTGCGAAAGATGCGGAAATCGGGCGCAGCACGCCACAGAGCGAGGTAGGCCGTTGCCAGGCAGCACAGCAGCACTGCCAGGATCAGGTTCGGCGTGTGCTTCATCTGCTCGGTGAGCGACAGGGGCGTAAAGATCCGGTGCAGGAGGGGCTCGGATGCGCCGAGGATGAGCGCAGTGGTCATGCGAGCGCCATCCTTTCGGGCGCGGGCCTGAGCACAACCTCACGCTCTGACCCGCGGAGGCGCAGCGCGCGCAGCAAGCCGCAGGCGCACGGGACGCGCTGCATGAGCGGCAGGGGAAGCTTCTTCATGTGATTGCTGATTGTATGACAGAGACGAGCGGATTGCCGACCCTGATTTGCGCAGGATCAGAAGGAAGACATTCGAAGAAAAGAACTGGGGGGCCGAGGTATCCGATGGACTGGCCGGTGGAGTTGCACTGGCAGAGCCAGGCATTGCATGCAGCCGACTCTCGCTATTTGCTCCCACCTGGCTCTGCGTCCGAGCCGCCTTTGCTGCTCTCCTCGTCGCCTTCAACGGAGATGCGGAGGGAGCGGAGGAAGTTGACGTCGCTGTGGGTAAACGGACCGGAGTCCGCTGCACCTTCGCCCAGTTCGCTGGCTGCAGCTTCCTCTTCCGACACTTCATTCAGACCGATAGTGGCCTCCAGCATCAGCAGCACATCAAAGCCATATTTCCGGATATCCTGCACAACCCCGGCGATCTGTTCGCTTTCAATCACCGACTCGTGGATGGCTTCACCGAGTTGCTGAATCAATTCGCGCAGATGGGCGTCACGACGGGATGCCAAGGGCTACCTCCGGTTTGGCGCCGGCGCAATGGAAAGCCGCGGGAGCGCTCAGGTTCTCATTACATTACTGCCAGTCGGACGCCGGGGGCAACCGCTCTGTCGCGGATTTCTGAGCCAGGCGCGACCCGGTGGGGCACTGCTACCATCATATCGAAGATGAAACCGGAAAAAATCGGACGCGTGCTGGGCGTCGGTCTGCGCGTGGCGGGCCGCGTCGCCAGCGAGCGGATGAGCAGCGCGCCTGCCGCCGCGCCCCAACCCGCCAGCTCCCGCAGCACAGCCCAATCAGCAGGCCGCGCCAGTCAGGGCGTCGTCCGCGGCGTCGGCGGATTCCTGCGGCCCTTCGCCCGCGTCGGTGGAACCATCTGGCTGGAAGTCACCGGCGTCTTCTTTTTCCTGCCTGTGCTGGTTTTTGCGCCGCGCCTCTGGATCAGCCGGGCAAGCTGGCAGCATGGGCCGGACCACCGAACCTTTGTCTCCGCAGCGGTCATCGTCGTGGTCTTCTTCTACCTCGGCGTCACGTCGTTCCTGCGAGCGCGCCGGCGGTAAAATGCGGCTGCGTGCGGGTCGAAGGGGCGCGTGAAATGCCAGATGGCGAGAGCCAGAGCCAGCATGCCGAGCGCGTAAGCCAGAACGGCCAAGTGTCCCGTATGAATGCGCCAGCCGCGATACAAGGCAAATGCCGCAGCCAGAAGCATCACGATTCCGCGAGGATGATTCATTCTTGATCTTCCATTGTCCTATGATGCGCAGCGACACGCACCTGCAGCTGCAAGACATGCCTCTGCACACTTCACTACGGTGTAGACTCCCCCAGACTGAGCGGGTCCAGAAGCTCGCGGCGCAGCCGCAGCGCGGCCGCCACAGACTTCACGTCGCGAACCCAGCGCGGCAGAAGCATTGACATGACGAGCCCCTCGGCGTCGCAGACCAGGCCCCAGGCCAGCGCGAGAGTGATGAGCCAGTCAATGCCGCCGAAACAAAGAAGCGTCAGCGCCGCAGCCGCCAGCAGAATGCCCCATGCTTTTGCGGAGTAGGCGTGATAGCTGGCGATGCGGCGATACCGCACCAGTTCAAACAGCATGCGTCCGGCATCCAGCGCCAGAACCGCAGTCAGCAAGCCCAGGTGGTGTCGCAGCACGGTCCCGTGGCGAAGCACAATCGCCACCAGCACTCCAAGATAGAAGCACATATCTGCAACGGAATCCGCCAGGCGCAACCCGTCGGTCGCTGTGCCCCAGCGGCGGGCAAGCACTCCATCGTAGACATCGGAAAGAAATCCAAAGGCAATCAGGCAGCCCAGCACAATCTGCGGCTGAGTCATGCGCCACGCCGCGAGCGGCACGAGCAACGCAAGGGACGCGCGCAGCAATACCATCGACCAGGGAATCTGCTGCTTCAGGTTCAGGGTCATCTTGCACCCCTGGCGGCTTGAACGAGCCAGTTTGACCCGGCTCGGACGCCGACCTATCGTTAAGTACGAGATTACGACGTTTTGGGAGAAGAAACGATGACGACACCCGAGGCACCGGCAGTTGCAGCCCTGAAAAAGACGGCCCTCAACGCGACGCACCGCGCCGCGAAAGCAAAGATGGTGGATTTTGGCGGCTGGGATATGCCGGTGGAGTATCCGGGGAATGGCGGCGGTTTGATTGCTGAACACATGGCCGTGCGCACCGGCGTCGGGCTCTTTGATGTGAGTCACATGGGTGAGATCCAGTTCCGTGGCCCCGGTTCTCTCGCCGCCGTCCAGCGAATCACAATGAACGATGCCTCGCGGCTCAGGGATGGGCAGGCGCACTACTCCGCCCTGCTCACGCCCCAGGGCACCTTCGTCGACGACATCCTCGTTCATCGCCTCGGCGAGAATGACTACCTGCTGGTCGTCAACGCAGGTACCAAGGATAAGGACTTCACCTGGATCCGCCAGCAGGTCGCAGGCATGCCGGGAATTCACCTGAGCGACTACTCGACCTACTACTCACAACTGGCCGTGCAGGGGCCGCGTGCACTGGAAACCCTCAAGAAGCTCACCAAAGTGGACCTGTCTGCAATCCGAAACTACTGGTTCACCTGGGGCACCGTAGCAGGCGTGCCCAATGTGCTGATCGCCCGTACAGGCTACTCCGGCGAAGATGGCTTCGAGCTGTACCTTCCCGCCGATGAAGCCACTACGGTCAAGGTTTGGCAGGCCCTGTTAGAAGCCGGCGCGGAGTTCGCGATCCGGCCCTGCGGCCTCGGCGCGCGCAATACGCTGCGCCTCGAAGCAGGCATGAGTCTCTACGGCCACGAGATTGGCGAGGAGATTAACGTGCTGGAGGCAGGACTCGATCGCTGGCTCAAACTCGACAAGGGCGACTTCATCGGCCGCGACGCGCTGCTGGCTGTGCAGCAGCGGGGCGGCCCAACGCGCAAAATCATTGGCCTGGAAATGGTGGAGCGTGGCATCGCCCGGGACGGATATACCGTTCATTCCCTCTCCGGAGAAATGATCGGTCGCGTCACCTCGGGCTCGCCCGCACCCTTCCTCAAGACCAACATCGCCATGGCGCTCGTGGAGGCGGCCGCCGCATCAGACAACGAGATGATCGTCGAGTGCCGCGGCAATCGCGTCAAGGCCAGGCGCGTCCCCCTACCGTTCTACAAGCGCGCAAAATAGCCTGCTCTTCGATCAGTCTGCCTGGGGTTTCTCGCGCCTTGTGCCGGATTGCACCGCAGCCAGCACATGGCGTCGAAACTCCTGCGCCAGTCCTTGCGGGCCGGGGCTCGCCGCAAAAGCAATCAGAAACTCGCGGTGAATCCGCAACCCCTCCACCGCAACAATCTTGAAGCTCTTCCCGGTCCGGAGATCCTTTGAGATTGCCCAGCGTGAAATGAATCCCGCCCCAAGTCCTGCCTCCACCGCAGACTTGATCGCCTCTGTCGAATCCAGCTCCATGGCGATGCGCAGTGCGGCCCGCTTGATGTGATGGCGCTCCAGCGCTAGCTCCAGAACGCGCCGCGAGCCGGAGCCGCGCTCCCGCATCAGCAGCGGCGCAGCCGTCAACTCCCCTGCCTCAATTGAGCCGCGTTCAGCCCACTCGTGGGAGGCAGGTGCAATCAGCACCAGTTCGTCCACGAGGAAGGGCTCAGTGCGCACGTCGCGGCTGTGCGCAGGACCTTCAATCAGCCCCAGCGCAATCTGCTGCTGAAGAATTGCAGCAACAATATGCTCCGTATTCCCGCTGATAAGCGACGGTTGAACCCGTGGTCGCTCGCTGCAAAAGCTGCCCAGCAGCCTTGGCAGCACATATTGCGCAATCGTCGTCGAGGCACCCAGCGCCAGATGCCCGGCATGTTCGCCGCTGAACGCCGTCACCCGCTGCTCGGCCTCGATCAGCAACGCATGCACGCGCTGGGCATATTCACGCAGCGCGGTCCCCGCGGCCGTCAGAGAGATGCGCGAGCCCGCCCGGTCAAAAAGCTGGACCCCGAGATCCTCTTCCAGAGCCTTGATCTGCAGGCTCACCGCAGGTTGCGTCAGGTAAAGCTCTTCCGCCGCCTTGCGAAAGCTGAGCTGCTCCGCAACTGCGCGAAAAACCACCAGGCGAAAGTTTTCAAGGCTCGTCATGGCACTTATTAGACCATCGCAAGCCTCTTTCACCGGGCTCACGGAAGCAGCTCGATCTCGAACTCAACCTGCCACAGGCTCAGGCACATCCAGCTCGATCGCAATCTGCGGTGTATGCAGCAGCGTGTTGTGCACCAGGCACGCATGCACCGCGCGGTTGAGCCCCTCACGGTGCTCCGGACTCAGATGCACCGGTGCACTCACCTTGATGACAAAGTTAGTCAGGCGCGCAGGCGGCTTCACCTTTTCCGCCGTAACCGTCACTTCCACGCCCTCACCACCCAGCTTGCGCGTCTTCAAATACTGCACGGCATAAAACGCCGCACAGGTGCCGAGCGAAGCCAGCAGAAATTCGGGTGGGGTCATGCCCACGTCCTCTCCGCCATTCTCGGCGGGCTGGTCGCAAACAACCGTGTGGTTGCGAGCCTGCACTGCAAACTTGACCTGATTGAGATGGGTAACCTTGATTTCCATAAAAGGATGAAGACCTCAGCTTTCACTGGATAAAAGACCACGAGCCGGCCAAACGTTACATTTGGGCAGAAGAATGTTCTGTCAGCGTAAGCCCCAGCATGCGCAGGTACTCACGGGTCAGGATCGAGCGAAGGCGCTGGGCAATCGCCGGATCACAAGGAACCTCCAGCGCGCGGCAGCGGTCAATGGCGGCGCGGAGGTCGCGCAGGAAGGCGACGCAGGAGGGACAGCCCTCAATGTGGGCGCGCATCTGGTCGCAGGTGCGCGGTTCGACGCGGCCGTCGAGATACTCGGAGAGATTGGCGAAGAGATCGCGGCAGGCGTCAGGGCGCTTTGTGGAGGGATGCTCGGCTGTGGCTGCTTCAGAGCCGGCGGCCGCGCCGTTGAGGATGCGGCTCATCTGCTTGCGGACGGCGAGGCGGGCGCGGTGGAGGCGGACGCGGACGGTGCCGGGCTGAAGGCCGAGGATCTGCGCGACCTGCTCG
>JAJYAE010000226.1 GCA_021779695.1 Acidobacteriota bacterium
GCACCGATGAACCCGCGGGATAAGATGCCGCTCGAAGTCACGCCAATCTACTTCAAGCTGCAGCGTTACCAGACGTCTGCTCCGGTCCAGGCCGCTGCTCCCGCTGCCGGTCAAACCGCCGCACCATCTGCCACGAATCCACAGTAACCCGCAACCGGGCCGCCGGACGATCGTTTACCTGATCGTCCGGCACGGTTCCCATTGCTCTGGAAAGAGCACCAAGAGAAAGGTTGCCATCCTGAACTGGAATTCCTTAGTCCCTATGCATCGTCTTGTTCTATCGGTCTTCGTGTGTTTTCTCGCAGCAGGTGCCATCACGGCACACTCCCAGGTTGCGCCCTCCGCTACGCGCGGACAGCTTTCCATCACCGCCGGAGGGCTATTTTCCGCGTTTCAGCCTGACTACCAGGGCAATGGCGTGGCAAAGGCCAGCCCCAACGAGCTCTTCGGCGTGGGCGCATACGTTGACATCCACATGCGACGCTGGCTGGAAGCGGAAGCCGAGGGCCGATGGAATCGATTCAACGAGTACCTCAGCATCAGTCAGGACAACTACCTGATCGGCCCCAAGATCCCAATTCATGAGTTCGGGTTCATGCACGCAACGCCCTATGGCAAGGTTCTCATCGGCATGACGAAGATGAACTTTGAATACGACTACGCCTACGGCCGCTTCACTACCCTGGCGTATGGTGGCGGCGTCGATCTCAAGTTGACAAAGCGTCTCTCGTATCGCCCCATTGACTTCGAGTATCAGCAGATGCCCAACTGGGTTCGTGGCACATTGTCACCCTACGGATTCAGCACCGGATTCGGCTACAAGATTTTCTAGCTTATTTTCTAGAAGCATCGACGTCGAGGTTTTTACCGTCAGGCCGCTGCACCCGGATGCTCGAAGCAATCGGGAAGCCTCTCTGAGATTCGCATAGAGTGATGGCTGCGGCAGCTATCCACTCGCTCCTATCCAAACTCTGCTCCTCAAGAAGAACGGCCGCTCAAAAGTGAGCGGCCGTTCTTTGTTGCTGGCTCTAAATTGACACTCCTATGCAGGCGAAGGCGATCCTTCCGGGAAGGTTCCCGATCCACCACGACTCTCGGGCTTGAGCACCTGCTGGCCGCCGCTGCCACCCGAATCGCTTGGCGATGCCAGAGCCGATCGAATCGGAGGCAGTTCTTTTCCGTCGATCAGCATCTGGACCTCTTCAGCATCAATCGTTTCGCGCTCCAGGAGCGCCGCCGCAATGCGGTGCATTGCGTCCTTATTCGATTCCAGGATGCTGCGTGCCGACTGGTACGCCTCGTCAATCAGGCGGCGCACTTCCTGGTCAATCTGTCGCGCAGTCTCTTCACTGAAGTCACGATGCTGCGCGATCTCTCGACCGAGGAAGATCTGCTCCTCCTTCTTTCCGAAAGTGAGCGGTCCAAGCCGGCTCATTCCGTACTCGCACACCATGCGCCGCGCCAGATCTGTAGCCGTCTCGATGTCGCTGCCTGCTCCGGTTGACATCTGGTTGAGGAAAATCTCCTCCGCCACACGACCGCCGTAGGCTGTCGCAAGACGCGTCTCCAGATACTCGCGCGTATAGTTATGGCGGTCATCTGGTAAATAGACTGTGACGCCAAGCGCCATCCCGCGCGGAATGATTGTGACTTTGTGAATTGGGTCGGAGTGCTCACGCAGAATGGAGACCAGCGCATGACCCGCCTCGTGATAGGCCGTCACCCGCTTCTCCTCATCCGTCAGCAACATCGACTTACGCTCCGCGCCCATCAGCACCTTGTCCTTCGCAAGCTCGAAGTCGTACATCACCACCTGCTTGCGATTGGCACGGGCCGCGTTCAGCGCCGCTTCATTCACCATGTTGGCCAGGTCCGCTCCGGAAAACCCCGGCGTGCCACGGGCCAGCACGTTCAAGTTCACATCGTCGCCAACAGGAACCTTCTTGATGTGCACGCGCAGAACCTCTTCGCGCCCACGTACGTCCGGCAGACCCACCACCACGCGGCGATCAAAGCGGCCAGGCCGCAGCAGCGCCGGATCCAGCACGTCAGGCCGGTTCGTCGCTGCCACCAGAATCACGCCATCGTTCGACTCAAAGCCGTCCATCTCCACGAGCAATTGATTGAGCGTTTGCTCGCGCTCATCGTGTCCGCCTCCGAGACCTGCGCCACGATGACGGCCCACCGCGTCAATCTCGTCGATGAAGATGATGCAGGGCGCATTCTTCTTGCCCTGCTCAAACAAGTCGCGCACGCGGCTGGCGCCCACGCCCACAAACATCTCCACAAAATCCGAACCGGAGATGGAGAAGAACGGCACATTCGCCTCGCCTGCCACCGCCCGCGCCAGCAGGGTCTTGCCGGTTCCCGGAGGGCCCACCAGCAGCACGCCCTTGGGAATGCGGCCGCCCAGCTTCTGGAACTTCTGCGGCTCCCGCAGGTACTCGATAATCTCCTTCAGCTCTTCCTTGGCCTCGTCCACGCCGGCCACATCTTTGAAGGTCACCTTTTTCTGCTGCATGGAGAGCAGACGCGCTCGGCTTTTGCCGAACGACAGCGCTTTGTTCCCTCCCGACTGCATTTGTCGCAGCATAAAGAACCAGATCGCGATCAGAAGAATAATCGGGCCAACATTCAGCAGAAGTGGCAGAAGAATGTTGTTTTGCTGGTCCTTCAGCGTGAAGGCAACCTTCGCCGCATGCAGCTTGTCGATCAGCATGTCGGTGCTCTGCGGAATGGTGGTGTGGAACTGCTCCTTCGGCGTAGCCTTCAAGTGCCCGTGCAGTTCCGTACCCTGAATTGTGACGTCCTGCACCTGTCCTGCATCGATCTTGTCCAGCAGGTCGGAGTAGGAGACCTCCGTGTCCTTCCCCATCGTCGTCCCGCGCTGCACGACACCCCAAAGCAGCATCAGGCAGATGAGGATAAAGACCCAGAACATGATCGTTTTGACGGTCGAATTCACCAGAATTCCTCTTTCCCGGCAGGAGGGGTAGCGAAATCCGCCATCCCTTCTCCCTAGCTCATCCTCTTAGACGCTCCGCCGTACCATGAAGTCACAGAAATTGCAGCGCTGGCAGCGGAGACACCGCCCCCAACCCGCCGATGAGCAGTTCCTCAAATTGTACTCTGAGCCGCATCAATGCGTCGGAGAAAGCGATCCGTTCAAGGTACTACAGTATCAAGTTGATTTCCACACCACTGCCCCTTCAACCACCCGATTCTCGGGCTCATCAACAATCACCCGCATCCCAGGAAGCGGCTCCACTTCCGCTCCCTGCATCCAGACAATCCTGCCATCCACTTCAAGCACTGGCCACCCCGCCCGGCCTGTGCCTGTAACCCGCATTCTTTCAAGCACTTCCTTCACTTTCTTTAACCCGCTCGAGTAGCGAAGCCGCACGGTGTCGCCCGCCTTCCATCGTCTCAGGCACGCAGTCCGCACCGGCCCTGTGGCAGCACCTTCCGGCTCACTCGCTTCAACGCGCAGCCGAATGCCAAACTCCTCCGCTTCCACCGTCCCCGGTACAGCAAAGCGATACTCCCTCAATGCAGTCTTGCTGCGCTCGGCTCCCCCCTTCGCCAGTCGCAACTCGCGCGGCGTTCGCTCCGCCCGCAGCCCGCCTGATAAGTCCAGCCGTTGTCCTGCCTTGCCCCGTAAGGTCAGCTGGCGCAGCGCCTCCGTAGTGCTGAAATCCGGCGCGGCTCCCACCTCTCCGCACGCAAAGCGCAGTAAGCGCCGCTGCAAAGCGACCGGCAGCGCAGCCAGCCTTGTCACGTCCAGCGCAATTCCCTCATCTCCCGCCCGGCCGCCTCCGCGCACCGGTCTTCCCCGCAGCATCAAATGCTTGGACTGCTGAGCCATCTCCGCTCGCCACCACGCGTCTTCATCCCGCGCCAATTCTGCCATTTGCGCCAAATGCGCCCGAAGCCGTGGATTCCATTCCTCCAGCATCGGCAGAAGTTCGTGGCGAATCCGATTTCGCGTAAACGTCAGATGGCGATTGGTTGAGTCCTCCCGCCAGGATTGGCCGATCGCTCGCAGGTACGCTTCCACTTCACCCCGCGTCGTTCCCAGCATCGGCCGAACCACCGGCCCTTCCTCGAACTCGATCAACGGATGAATCCCGCTCAGTCCCTCCGTCCAGGCACCCCGCAGAAACTTGGCAAGAACTGTCTCTGCCTGATCGTCCAGCGTGTGCGCTGTTGCGATTGCATCCACTTTGCCCTCTGCCATCAACGCGCGAAACCATACATAACGAAGCCGCCGCGCCGCTTCCTCCAGGGTTTCACCCTGTTTGCCGGCCGAGGACTGAGCTTCGGTAGCTGTATCCACCCTGTTCAGATAGCAAGGAACTCCCAGTTGCGCACACAGGTCGCGCACAAAAGCCAGATCGGCGTCTGCCTCTTCGCCCCGCAGTCCATGGTGCAGATGAGCGGCATGCACCACGAGGCCCAGCTCCCTGCTTTCTTCCACCAGGGCGCGCAACAGAGCCACGGAATCGGCTCCTCCCGACACTCCCACGGCAACTCTCAGGCCCGGCCGCAGCAGTGTTCGATCAATTGCAAGCACGGCACACATCACTGCGATCATAGCGCCTCATCGGCCGAGCGCCATGTCCATCCCGCTGCCACACGCTGTATACTCCTCGAGTTATGCAAGTCTTCGTCATTCTTCCCGCTGCGGGACTTGGAACCCGTATGGCAGGCCCGCAACCGAAGCAATTCCTCGCCCTCGCCGGTATTCCGATACTGATTCACTCCCTAAGAGCCTTTGCCGCCGTCGATCGCGTCACTGCTATTTTTGTGGCCGTGCGAAAGACCGAAATCGAGCGAGTCGAAGCCCAGATTGCCGAGTATGGATTCACAGGGCGAGTCCGGGTCGTAGAAGGCGGCGACAACCGGCAGGAGTCCGTGGCCCATGCTCTCGCCGCAGTGCCCGCTGCGCAGGATGATATCGTGCTCGTCCACGACGCTGTCCGCCCCCTCATTGACGCCGTCACCATTGAGCGCACCATCGACGCGGTCGAACAGCAAGGCGCCGCAATCGTTGGCATGCCTGCCATCGATACCATCAAGCAGGTCGAGCGCACTGCCCACGGCGCTCTCATCACCGCAACCATTCCGCGCGAATTCGTCGTCCTTGCGCAGACTCCCCAGGGCTTCCGGTTCGGCCTGCTTCAGAAAGCTTTCGCCGAGGCCACCGCAGACGGCTTCGTCGGCACCGACGAAGCATCTGTAGTCGAGCGCGCCGGACTGCCCGTCGCCGTGGTGCCGGGTTCGCAGGTTAATCTGAAGATTACCCAGCCGGGCGATCTGGAACTGGCAGAGTTCTACCTGCGCCAGCGCACGCCCTGAGATTGCCGCGGAGACCCTGAAGCATGAGTGACACACGCATCGGTTTTGGCTACGACTCGCACGAATTCAAACCCGGAGTGCCGCTTCACATCGGTGGCCTGAAGCTCGACCACCCCGAAGGTCTGGCGGGACACTCTGACGGCGATGTTCTCCTTCACGCCATTACCGACGCACTCCTGGGCGCTGTCGCCGCAGGTGATATCGGCAGTTTCTTTCCTCCAGGCGACCCGCGCTGGAAGGATGCGGATTCCGCGATCTTCCTCAATCTCGCCATGGAAGAACTACAGAACGCCGGCTACCGCATTCTGAATATCGACACGACTCTCGTGCTGGCCGCACCCAAGATTTCTCCCATCGCTGGCGAAATGCGCGCGCGTATCGCCGACCTGCTCTGCATCAAGCTGGACCAGGTGAGCGTGAAGGCCAAAACACCTGAAGGGCTTGGGCTTGATCACGTCGCCCAGTGCCACGCCGTTGCATTGGTTGAGCGCGTCGTCGACAGCGAGGGGCTCAAGAGCATGAGCGCCGTAATCGAAAGCCAGCGCCAACTCGAGGACGTAGTCGAAGACCTCCTCAGCAGCGTCCACGGTGTGCCCAAAAAGCGCCTCGTCCGACCGCTATTTGACACCGAGGACATCACCTAACTGCGGCCATTGTGGCCTCGCGCCATCAACTACTTCGAGCAGGTTCGGATGCCAAACAGGAGATAAAGCGGGCAGAAGCCCATAGCCGCCGTCAAAAGCGGCACAATCCCAATCAATCCCAGCCAACGCACATTGCCGTGCAGCAACCAGATAAGGCTCAGCAAAGCCACCCCGACCACCACGCGCACCAACCGGTCCCCACTGCCTACGTTCTTGTTCATCAGTTCCTCCGTGGCGTCACAAACCTCGCGTCACGGCCCTCATCCTAGTCCAGGCGCTCCTTCGCGTATGCAACTCAGGTTGCATTCGCCTCATAGCTCGCTCAACCGCTTCAGCGCTGCGGCGTCCCGCACCACAATTCGCTCCCTCCCCAGGCTCACCCATCCGCGCTCCTCAAACTCCCGCAGCATCCGGCTCACCACCACGCGCACGCTGCCTAGCTCGTCGGCCAGCATCTGGTGCGTTTCCCGCACTTCTGGCGCGCGGCCGGCAAGCAATGCAGCAAGCCTGTGATCCAGCCTCCCAAAGGCGACTTCCTCCACCAGGCCCATCAGCTCTGCCATGCGCTCCGCAAAGAGACCAAAGACCTTCGCGCGGAAACCCGAATCGCCCGACAGCATTCGGTGAAACAGCTCCGGTCCTACCGCCACCAGCCTCGCTGCAGTCTCTGTAATCCCCCGCGCCGGGTAAAGCGCCTCCCCCAGTAAGCAACTGCTCGTCAAAAGGCACATCTGCCCCGGAGAAATGCGGTACAGCACGATCTCTCGACCGTCTGTACTCGCCTTAGCAACGCGCACCCGGCCTGCAATGAGCAGGGGAAACGCTCGGCATGGCCCACCATCCTCAAACAGCACAGCGCCTGCCGAAACCGTGAGCACCGGGGCGCGGTCCAGATCAGCTCGAAGCGACTCCGGCAGGCCCGCCAATGCCGGAAACACTTCGTACAGCGCCTCAGTGGTGGCTCTTGCCTTCATGTGTCAGCATTCTAGAGCACCTCAGGCACTACCCGTCCCCTGCGTTGCAGTCTCTCCCAGACGCGTTTCCAATCTTGCCCCGCCCGTGCATCCAACCCCAGTTCCTCAAATCAAGTGCTCATGCCATCGAATCGGCTTACCTTGTCTCGGACATTCTCATTCACTCCAACTGGAGCTCAGCCATGCGCGTTGC
>JAJYAE010000013.1 GCA_021779695.1 Acidobacteriota bacterium
CCTGCCGCTGCTGCGCTTGACGCGTCCCCATGCCCATGACTCAAAGGCTACCTTTGATCCAACTTCAAAACTATGACTCAGCGCACAAACGAATCCAGACTTGCACCACGGGCTGTTAGGAGAGCCGGGGGAACTCCCATTTGATTAGCTCGACCCTGATTGATGTTGGCTGCCGTGACGGTGGCTGATCACTTTCACAGGTTGACCTCATCCAACCGCTTCTCTTGCTACACCTGTGAAGGGTCCCGAGGATCGCATCGTACAATGAAGCGGAGCAGGTCCACGATCTCTTGGTTTGGCTGCATGCTTCTCCCGAGCTTGTTACGCTGGACTGTTCTCCAGCGTACAGCAGAACGACATCATGCGGCGATAGCGCCCACTTTGGCTCGGAGGTGCATTTCCGAGCCCTTTGATCGCAGAATGCTGGACGGTTGAGTCCATCAGGGGAGACGGTCATGCTGTGCTTCCCATGGTTGGGCTGTGCTGGCCAGTAGGAGTCTCTTTCAACAATGACGCGGGTTCATTCACTTCTTGTCACCGGCGGTGCGGGATTTATCGGTTCCAACTTCGTGCTCCACATGCTCGGCGGCCGCCCCGATGTGCATGTGGTCAACCTCGATTTGCTCACTTACGCGGGGAACCCGGAGAACCTGGCTTCCGTCAACGGTGATCCGCGCTACGGTCTCACCCGGGGCGATATCTGCGATGCCGCCCTCGTGCGCTCTCTCCTTGCCGAATTCCGGCCGGACGCCATCGTGCATTTTGCAGCGGAGAGCCACGTGGACCGCTCCATCACCGGCCCCGATGCCTTCGTGCGCACCAACGTGCAGGGCACCTTCACGCTTCTCGAAGAGGCCCGGAAATACTGGACCGGACTCGACGAAGATGCGCGCCGCCACTTCCGCTTCCTGCATGTCTCCACCGACGAGGTCTATGGGACGCTCGGCCAGGACGATCCCGCCTTCTCTGAGACCACGCCGTACGCGCCTAACAGCCCTTACGCCGCCTCCAAGGCTGCTTCGGACCATTTCGCGCGGGCCTACTTTCACACCTATGGCCTGCCGGTGCTGACCACAAACTGTTCCAATAACTACGGCCCGTTCCAGTTTCCGGAAAAGCTCATCCCGCTCGTGATCCTCAACGCGCTCGAAGGCAAGCCCCTGCCTGTCTACGGCGACGGTCAGAACGTGCGCGACTGGCTTTTTGTGGAAGATCACTGCGCGGCCATCCGTACCGTGCTTGAGCGCGGCCGTCCAGGCGAAACCTACAACATCGGAGGCAACAGCGAGCGTAAGAACCTCGACGTGGTGACTGCGATCTGCGATCTGGTCGACGAGCACCGTCCCGATCCGGCGCTCGGTTCCCGGCGCAAGCTCATTACGTACGTCAAAGACCGGCCGGGCCACGACCGGCGCTATGCGATCAACGCGAACAAGATTGCTCGCGAACTCGATTGGCGACCCTCCGAGCCCTTCGAGAGCGGGCTTCGCAAGACCGTCGCCTGGTACCTGCAGAACGACGCGTGGGTGCAGAACGTCCGCACGGGCGCCTATCTTGAGTGGATCCGCAAGAACTACGGGGAAAGGGCAACTGCATGAAGGGCATCATTCTTGCCGGGGGTTCCGGAACCCGCCTCCACCCGGTCACGCATGTCGTCTCCAAGCAGCTCCTCCCGGTCTACGACAAGCCGATGATCTACTACCCGCTGACCACGCTCATGCTGGCTGGTCTGCGGGAGATCCTCATCATCTCTACGCCCCAGGACCTGCCCCGCTTCCGCGACCTGCTCGGCGATGGCTCCCGGTGGGGCATTGAGCTCCAATACGCCGTCCAGCCCAGTCCGGACGGCCTCGCGCAGGCCTTCCTCATCGGCCGAGAGTTTATCGGCAACGACACCTCCGCCCTCATCCTCGGGGACAACATCTTCTACGGCCAGTCCTTCGCGAAAGAGCTGCAGTCCGCGGCCCGGCTCAAATCCGGCTCCGTTGTCTTTGCCTATCCTGTAACAGACCCCGAGCGCTACGGCGTGGTGGAATTTGACGCGAAAGGCCACGCCATCAGCATCGAAGAAAAGCCCAAACAGCCACGTTCCCGCTATGCCGTCACTGGGCTGTATTTCTACGACTCCGACGTGGTTCGTCTCGCCGCTTCGTTGAAAACCTCACCGCGCGGCGAGCTCGAAATCACCGACCTCAACCGGCTCTACCTCGAAGCAGGTACGCTCAAGGTCAACGTCATGAGCCGAGGCATGGCCTGGCTCGACACGGGCACGCACGACTCGCTGCTCGAAGCCGCCCTCTTTGTGCAGACCATCGAACGGCGCCAGGGGCTCAAGATTGCGTGCCCCGAGGAGATTGCCTACCGCATGGGCTACATCGACGCAGCCAGGCTCGAGGAGCTGGCGCAGCCCGTGCGCAAGAGCGGCTACGGTCAGTATCTGCTCTCCCTGCGCGATGAACCGCGCACTTCCCCCTCGGAGTTCGAAGGATGAAGGTCACTGCAACCGCTCTCCCCGAAGTCCTGCTACTCACCCCAACGATTCATCGCGACTCTCGCGGCGCTTTCTGGGAGACCTGGAACGAGCGCAGCATGGCCGAAGCAGGCCTGCCCGGCCGCTGGGTGCAGGACAACTTCTCCCTCTCAAAGAAGAACGTCGTGCGCGGCATCCACTACCAGGTCGTTCAGCCGCAGGGCAAGCTTGTCCGCGTTACGCATGGCGCCGTCCTCGATGTCGCCGTCGACTTGCGGCGCAGCTCGCCGCACTTCGGCAAGCACGTTGCCGTCGAGCTCACCGGCGACAACGGCCAGATGCTCTGGATCCCCGAAGGGTTCGGCCACGCCTTCGTTGTCCTGTCCGATGTCGCCGGCTTCGCCTACAAGGTCACCGACTTCTACTCGCGGGAGGGCGAGCGCACCATCGTCTGGAATGATCCCGACATCGCCATCGCCTGGCCCATCGATGCCAAGACCGCCATCGTCGCCGAGAAGGACGCTCAGGGAGCGCGCCTCGCAGAGGCCGAGGTCTTCGCGTGACGGTTCCGCTCCGTATCCTCATCCTCGGCGCCCATGGCCAGCTTGGCCGCGAACTCCAGCGCAGCTTCGCCGATGCGTTCGGCTTTACCAAGGTACGCTATCGCGGCTTGAAGAAAAATCACGAGTGGCTGTGGGCCGGCTCGCCCTGGCGAATCTCTATCAGCACCACAAACGGCTGGCTAAGATCGAGCTCCGGATCACTCCTGTGGGGGCATAGTCTGCCCGCCGGAGATCCAAGCCCGCCTACAGCGGTAAAGCCAGCAGCGGAACAACGGCGCGTAGGCTGGTTTGCATTGTTCACCATTTGGGTGACCCATGGGAATCGGTTCGCGAAGCCGTGAACTCCTCGTCCCTGCTCTCGTAGAATAGGATTCTCAGGGGTTGACAAATGTTTCCCGTGCATTATCAGGTGTAAACTATCGAAAGATGCCTGACATCTATGCAACTCATGGCATTCTCTTCTACCATGAGTCACTTATTCGTATCCAAACGGCGGTCATGCCCAAGATCACCAGTGCTCCGCCCGGAAGCGTCAGGAGTATGATCTGAACGAGCTGCGGGGGGGGGCACCTCTGACGCGGCGGAGTGAGGAATGAATCTATTCGTTCCACTAGGAGGGCGGTAACTGAAGCGATGATTGAGCATCTCCGAATAACCTTTGTCTTGCCGGGGTCGAGTCATGTTCCCGTGGGGGGAGTGAAGGTGGTCTATGAATACGCGAATTACCTTTCCCGAAGAGGTCATGACGTAACTGTCGTACATCTTGCCCTAAGCTGCAGTGACAAGGGTCTGAGGGGCAGTGTAGTTTCGATGCTTCGCTATCTTCGCAGAAGGAATAGCTTCAAGCCCACAAGTTGGTTTCCAATAGATTCGTCTGTTCGCCTTCTCTGGGTTCGATCGCCGTCAGTGCAGAATATCCCGGATGGGGATGTGATTGTCGCAACTGCCTGGCCAACCGCTGAATGGGTTGCGAGTTATCCGGCCTCAAAGGGACGCCAATTCTATCTGATCCAGCACCTTGAAACCTGGACCGGCTCGGAACAGAGAGTTGTCGCAACCTGGAAGTTGCCCCTGACTAAAATCGTGATCGCAAAATGGCTTGAGATTATCGCCACAAGGCTCGGTGAGTCATCGGTTTATATACCCAACGGAATCGATTTTTCGAAGTTTATTATGCGAACCCCTCCCGAAGATCGTGTTTCCGGTCGCATTATGATGCTCTACCATACGCTTAACTGGAAGGGATCGGCTGATGGACTGAAGGCGCTGTTGATCGTCCGCGACCATGTGCCAGACATACGGCCGGTTCTCTTCGGCGTGCCTGGACGGCCTCGTGGGCTGCCCGAGTGGATCGAGTACATTCAATGCCCTTCTCAGGAACGATTGCGGGATCTCTACAATGAGGCATCCATCTTTGTTGCGCCGAGTTGGGCGGAGGGATGGCCGCTCCCGCCAGCGGAGGCCCTGATATCGGGAGCCGCCTTGGTTGCCACAGATATCGGCGGTCATCGGGAATACGCTGTACACGAGGTCACTGCGTTGCTGAGCCCGGCCAAAGAACCACACGCGTTGGCGGCCAACATTTTGCGCCTTCTCCACGACCGTGACCTGCGTGTTCGTCTGGCGGCACAGGGAAACAAATTCGTGCAACAATTTTCGTGGGAGCGGGCCGGAAATGCGATGGAATCGCTTCTTCGGTCGGACTCGAGCGATACCCGATCCGCATTGGCGACTATCGTATGTCCCGGCGCATTCGAGGGGAATACCTCTGTTGTTTGAACAAATTGTAAATCTCTCCACTACCACGCGTATGAATCAGCCCAGAGTGGCTGCCATTGTTGTTCTATTCCATCCGGAAATTGCCGCGCTCTCGCAGCTTCTGACAAGCTTGGCACCCCAGGTTGATAAGGTCTTCCTAATGGACAACACTCCTGGGATCGTCGACGGGGAACCACCGCGTCTCCTATATGAGGTTCCGTTTTCGTACCACTCCATGGGTGGCAACCAAGGAATAGCCGCTGCCCAAAACCGGGGAATTAAGTGCGCGATGGAGGAAGAATTCTCGCATGTATTGCTGATGGACCAGGATAGCCAACCACAGTCGGAAATGGTTGCAAACCTGCTTAATGCCGAGGCCAATCTTTTGGCTCGCTCAGAGAATGTGGCAGTAGTTGGACCTGTCTTCATCGATGAAAAGACCCACCAAACTCTGCCTGTGGTGCGCCATTCACTTTTGAGTGTAAGAAAACTCTGTGTGAACCCTGGTTCCGCTGAGCCGATTCAAGCCGACTACCTGATTGCCTCCGGAGCGCTGATCCGGATTTCGGTTCTTAATCGGATTGGAGGCATGCGAGACGAACTATTCATTGACTGGGTGGATATCGAGTGGGGGCTTCGCGCTCGTGCTAACGGATACCAGTGTTATATGGTTCCCAAGGCCGTAATGAATCACAATCTGGGAGATGCCACGACGCGGGTGCTATCTCGGAATATTTATCTGCACTCAGATTTACGCAATTATTACATTGTCAGAAATGCCACATACCTCCTGAATCTCCGTACGATGGGATGGCGCTGGCGCTCAGTCACCCTGTTAAAGATTCCCCAGTACATCGTGTTCTACTCGATCCACTCAAATCGGCACTTGTACAGTTTTAAACTGCTGTGCCGGGCCGTTCTGGATGGCGTAGCCTGCAGAATGGGAGCTTTCCGATAGCGATGTGGCCCTATTATCTCGTCTGTGCCGGCACATTATGCACCGCAAGCCTGACCTTCGCTCTGGAGAGTCATATTCGAGCGGCGTTGCACAAGATTTATTTGCCGGCTCTTCTGATTGCATTAGCATGTTTCGCCGGCCTTCGCGCTCCTGGCGTAGATCTTGACTACATGAACCATCTCGATTGGTTCAATCGCATTGCGTCCGATACGGTGACCATTGCGGATTTCGTCAAGGATCCCGGATACGTCCTGATCTGCAGCGTGATTTCCTGGATGGGCCTTCATTTCACCGCGGTGTTACTCGTAATCGAGGGGATAACGCTTTTTGCAATCTGGTGTATTGGCAGGGTCACAGTCGAAACAAGGTGGATCGCAGTCTTCGTCTATCTCGTCATCTGCCGCTTCTTTCTGCCCCAGGTGATGACGGAGATCCGGGCGGCCGTTGCCATTCCGCTGATGACACTGGCGGTCTTTGCCGCTATGAGGGGGAAGCGTTGGCTTGCTGCGATCCTCTATCTGTGCGCCTTGGGGTTTCACCTGTCGGTTTTAATTGCGCTGCCAGTTGTTATTTTGGCCATCAGCGGAGTCGAGATGGAATCCAGAAAGTGGATTATGGCAATCCTTGCCAGCCTCGGGATCGCCTACGTCGCGATGCATAACATTCTTGCAGCTCTCGCCGACTTTGCGCGGACCGCCGACTATCTGAATGGAGCCGATACAACCACGTCAATCCGCCTCCTGTCGGTTTATTTTCTGATTAGGGTCTTCGGCGTAGCCATCGCAGTCCTGTTGCTGTGGAAACGGCTGTCCGCTGAAGGACACTTGATCGTCTTCTGCTCCGCGCTAGGCATTGCTCTTCAGGCCGTTCTTTCATTCAATGACACGTTGGCCCTGAGGGGCTCCGAAGTTTTCGGTATTTTCGACATCCTGCTGATCATGATCCCGTTCAGATTCATTCGAGGATTCGGCGCCGTGTGCTATCTTTTCATCGTCTTGCTGCTCGGGCTCGTATTTTTCCATTCAGGGCTGAAAATGGTCGAGCCATATCGCATCGCTGGTATCTGAAAGCCTGTCGGCAGAAGCGATGAAGTGATTCTATGCAGCGAAAAAGAGCCCGCCTCTTAGGCTGGTATCGACTTCGCCGTCAGGTGTGCGCTGAGTGTTCGGATGATGAGCCAGTTCGCGACTGCAAGTAACCCATCAGTGGCCAGGCTTGCCCAAGCGGCACCAAGCCAACCGTGAGCGGGTATAAGCCAGAGGTTCAAACCTAAGTTAAAGAATGCCGCTGTAAACTGAAAGATGGTCCTGAAGCGCTGGTAGCCCATGCCTGTGATTGCCGTTCCAGTGAGTTGATGTGCACCTCGGAATGCTGGAATGAGGCACAGCCATCGCAATGCGCCCACGCTGGCTGAAAATTCATGGCCTACCAAGTGAGGGACAAGGGGTGCGGCCACGAACATGCAGATCGACATCCCCAGCCCCAGAAGGGCAGCCCGTTTCGCCAGCCGCAGTGACAGCGCCGGGACGCTTGCGAGGTTTTCCGAGCTCTGTCGAAAGTAGCGCGGCAGAGCCGCGACATCGAGGGCAGTAATCGGCATCGTCGATATATCGACCACGCGATATGCCAGTGTGTAAATACCGTTCTGGACGGTTAGTCCGAAATGGCTTAGCAGGGTCTTGTCAATGTCGTTGTAGATGGATTGTGCAGAGCCTCCCATGGAGAAATTAAACCCTTCCGACGCTCTTGATCGGAAGAGCCTGAGGTCAAATCTGGGCTTCGTAAATTTATAGGAAAATAGAGCCACCCCAGAGATAACCGCCAGCGACGAAACCAGCAGGGAGAGAAGCGCCCATTGTAGCGCGGTCGCCTGGGTGAACATGAATAATGCAGCGGCCGCTGCAACCATACGCATGAAGTTTGTCAAAAGATTCAGAAGTGCCGACGTCCGCATCAGGTCAAATGTCTGAAATGCTTGACTGACGCAAAGCACGAGTTGACCAAGAATGCAGTTGCTAATTGCAATAGGAATGATGATAGAAGCACTGGCAGGATCAAGCACATGAGGAGCTAGGAGATGTAGCAAGATAGTGAGAACGGTACCGATCACCACAGTAGAGAGGATGATATTGCCCCAGTAGACAGACAATTGCTCTTTATCCTGGCTAACATAGCGCATGAATAACGTGCCGGAGCCGAGAGCACTGTAGGGCAACACGATACCGACGAGGGCGGTTGCTCCCGAAAAGATCCCGAATTGTCCGGCTCCAAGCAGGCGTGCAAGCAGGACGAAATATCCCGCCTGAAGGCTAAAGCTCAGGCCCTGTCCGGCAAGCATCCACCCAGTGCTGCGTGCCAGCGAACTCTTTCGCAGCCGCGCTATTTCATTCCGCAGGAATTCGGACTTCATCTCTTGCCTGGAGTGCGGGGAAACATGTTAGTGCCGCACATGTCAGAATAGCAGCTGACCTGCGACCCGGTTGAGGGGTAAACGGCTACAAGCGCTCAAATCCACTCTCATCTGGCACACTTTCGGCTATTTCGGCCCGTTAGTATTCGAGGAATCGTGCAGTGTGGCTAGGTCAGGCATATTCCGGAGCCGGCTGAGGGTGTCCTTATTGAATCTGGTTCGTTGGGGATCCCGTATCCATCCCCATTTATTAAAGTACTTCATGGAATTCGAGACGTGTATCCGTAAGGCGCGAAATGTCTTGTATGACTCTTTGGCATGATCATGGACGACAGTAGCGCCTGGGAAAAAAACGGTGCGAAACTCTGCATGCATTCGTCGGGTGATATCAATATCCTCAGGGTACATAAAGAACCGCTCGTCGAAGAGGCCGACTCTCCGGAGCGCTGAAGTCCGGAACAACATAAAGCATCCAGAGAGATAGGGGATATCCATAACTCTGTTGTACCCGCTGTTTCGTAACTCGAATTTCTCAGCCCGGGCATTCTGAACCCTTTTCAGCGGTCCAAATGCGAAGCGCCGCAGCAAGAGGTCAACGGGCGTGGGTAGAAGTTTGCATAGATATTGGAGACTTCCGTCCGGATAGACAACCTTTGGCATAAGCTGGCCAATCGCAAGATCAGTTCTCATAAACCGAATCATCTTCTCAAGTTCTGTTGGTTCGAAATAGATATCTGGATTCAGTACGAAGTGAAAATCAGCTTCACCGAGGATCGTCCGCAGAGCGATGTTATGGCCGGCTCCATAACCATTGTTTGCTTTTGCTTTGATATAGTTTGTGTTTGGATAATGCAGACACGGGAGATTCATAGCGGTTGGAGAATTGTCGATAAGATATGTCGTTACTTGAACAGATGATCGCGCAATGCAATCCAAAAGTCGCGTCAATTGGGGCTCAGGCGTGTTGTACAGGACTACCGATGCAGTAATCTTACTCATAGAGTTGTAGGTAGATCCCCTTCTCAATCACTCCTTCCACAACTAATCACCTAGCCAAGTCGACGTTGAAACAGGTCCCTATCCGAAACTAGAGTTTTGACCTTCTCTGGCCGGAGGCCCAACAGCGATTGAGACCACCGTTTGGAAGTATTATAATTGCCTTGAATGCAACCACAACCTCCGATTGCTTCATCCACTGCCCCCGTGGCGATTCTTGGCGGTGCCGGATTTATCGGTGCTTGGCTCACTTCCTTGTTGATAGAACAGGGGATGCCAGTTCGTATCGGAGATCTTCGCAAAAGCGAGGCGTTCGCCGAACTTTGGTCAGAATGCGATTTACGGCAGATCGAATCGCTCCATGATGTGGTTTGCGGTGTCTGCGCCATCATAAACCTGGCAGCAGAACACCGCGACGATGTGCGACCGCTTTCGCGCTATAGAGAGACGAATGTGGACGGTGCGTCGCAAGTATGCGAGGTAGCTCGCAAAGTAGGAATTCAGAAGATCATCTTTACCAGCAGCGTCGCCGTTTATGGATTCCAGCCTGTACCGGTGGATGAAGGCGGACCTTTCGCGCCATTCAATGAATACGGGAAAACCAAGTTGGAGGCGGAGGGCGTCTATCGCGCTTGGGCGGATGAAGATCCCACTCGCACTCTTGTGATTGTTCGGCCGACTGTCGTTTTTGGCGAGGGAAATCGGGGAAACGTCTATAATCTGCTCCGCCAGGTTTCCTCGGGCAAGTTTTTGATGGTGGGATCGGGCAAGAACAAGAAGTCGATGGCATATGTCGGCAATGTCGCAGGATTTCTCGCCCACAGCCTCTCATTTGGTCCGGGAATTCATATATTTAATTACGTAGACGGGCCCGACATAAGTACTGCGGAACTGGTGGACTACATTCACGGGTGTTTGGGGCGCTCGAAGAAGACGTTGCGGATTCCGAAATCGGTAGCCTTGGCGGGCGGTCATCTGCTGGATGTCGTCGCTCGCGCGACCGACAGGACATTTCCCATCAGTGCAATTCGTGTGAAGAAGTTTTGTGAGAGCACACAGTTTCTTGCCGACCGCGTTGCCCAATCAGGCTTTGTTCCTCCGTATACCCTGCAAGAGGGACTTGCCCGTACGATCCAGCACGAGTTCGTCGCTCGGTAGATCCGAATCTCCAGGAAAGCACGGCCCTCGAATGCATCTTGGAGGGGCACGCGAGAGCCGATTGTCCTTCGTGCAGCGTCCGAAGGACAAGTTCTAACAGTTTGAGTCTCCAGCGAGTCTCCAGACAGCAACGACCTCAACAGTATCCATCCGGGCAAAGCCACTCTTTTCGGGAGCTCGCTTGCATGTTGAAGGTATCCATCCGGGCATATGGATCAGGAACGACAAACCTGACCAAGGCAAATCAGCACCCTTCTCGGTCCAACTTCCCGTTCCCGTGGTGCTACGGCCTGGAGTTTACTGAGGTGGTCCCGGTAGTTCGGACAGTTTTTGCTTTTTCCTTAAGTGGAAGTTCTTGTTTTTTGTTTTTAGGCTGCCATGGGTTCAGGCAGGCGGTTGAAGTATACCTGATCGGGCGTGAGCGCTTTCAGGCTGGAGTGTGGGCGGATGGAGTTGTAAAAATCCAGGTAGCGGCCGATGGAAGTTCTGGCCTCTGCGACCGAGGCGTAGGCGTGCAGGTAGACCTCCTCGTACTTGATCGACTTCCAGATGCGCTCCACGAAGACGTTGTCGCGCCAGCGGCCCTTGCCGTCCATACTGATCCCGATCCCTTCTTGTTTTAGCCGTGCGGTGAAGGCCTGGCTGGTGAACTGGCTGCCTTGGTCGGTGTTGAAGATTTCCGGTTTTTCATTCCCGGAAAGTGCTTCTTCCAGTGTCTCGATGCAGAAGGCGGCCTCCATGGTGATCGACAGCTTCCAGGCAAGAACCCTGCGGCTGAACCAGTCCACCACCGCGGTCAGATAGACGAACCCGCGTGCCATCGGGATGTAGGTGATGTCCATGGCCCAGACCTGATTGGGCCGCGTAATGGCAAGGCTGCGCAGCAGGTACGGATAAATCCTGTGTCCCGGCTCGGGCTTGGAGGTGTTGGGCCGGCGGTAGATGGCCTCGATTCCCATCCGCCTCATCAGCGTGCGCAGATGGCGGCGGCCTACCTCCAGTCCTTGATGGCTGAGCAAATCGCGTAGCATCCGGCTGCCCGCGAACGGGTAGTTCAGATGCAGCTCATCGATCTGTCGCATCAGCCACAGGTCCTCGGCTGACGCCGGGCGCGGCTCATAGTAGACCGTGCTGCGGCTGATGCCCAGAACCTCAGCCTGTTTCTGGATGGGAAGATCGTGCTCGCGGTCGATCATCGCCTTGCGCTCAGCAACCCGGCCTTGGTGAGCGCCCCCTCTAAAAAATCGTTCTCCAGCGTCAAGGCACCGATCTTGGCGTGCAGCGTCTTCACGTCAACCGGCTCGCCGGACGGCACTGCCTTGGCTTCGCCGCCGAACACACTCGCCGCGCCTTCCAGCAACTGGCTCTTCCACTGCGTAATCTGGTTGGGGTGAACGTCAAACTGCTCGGCCAGCTCCGAAAGCGTCTTCTCGCCCCGGAGCGCGGCAAGCGCCACCTTCGACTTGAACTCCGCCGTATGATTCCTGCGCGGACGTCGGCTCATTGGGTCTCCTCTTCTCAGCCATCTTAGGCTGCAAAAGAACGGATCCTCCACTTAAACCCCTGTCCGATTCTCCCGAGCCACTTCTCTGTTCGGCGTCAAGAGGGACAGGACGTACGCTTACGTTAGTTCGGTGGTTCCCAACGGAGCATCGTCACACTGTGCGGAGGGAAGTAGTAAACCTCGCCCGGCTTGTAGTTCCAGGAGGTTGTTTTGACGATGATGCTATCTGCTGGACCACCGCGTGTCGAAGGACTCAACGACCTTCCGTTCACAGCATTGTCTGCGGGTCCATTCAATGTCTTCACTTCAGCCTGTGCGCCTGATGGGAGCCCATCCACAGTGATCTTCGAGGGCATAGCCGATATGCTGTCGCGGTTAATGACTGCAAGCACCAATCTACCGGAGTCATCAAGCGACGCAATCGAGTCGAGTGCAGGCACACCTGACCGCGCCTGAGGTACACCAATATGCTCAGCGTAAAAAGTGACGCCTCCAATTGTGTTTATACCGACCAGCTTGTTTCCGAAGTAATTGCGGTAGAGGTCGAATACGTAGAAATGGGGAGATCGGATTACTCCCTCGTCTGTATCGAGGACAAGAGCACCGAACCATTTGCTTACAGCGAGATTGTATGTGGCAATGTCGACGCCATCCCGCATGAATACGTGAAAGAGGGATGCAGTATACAGACTTGCCGCAAGAGTTCTGGACTGGTCGAGTATGGCGAGTAGTTCACTTTGCGAGCCTCCTGCACCAAACAATGGGAAGTATTCCGTAATTGCAATCGGTGTGCTGGGAAGCATCCGCTTGACATTTTCAATATCGTCGCCTGTCGAAAGCGCACCTGCGTACATGGCGCGGTAGGCTTCTGTTCTTTTTGTTGCATTATTGAAGTCATACGAATGCAGAATGAGCGGTGCAAAAGCGTCATGTAATGCTACAAAATCAGGGCGAACGCCCATATGCGCAATGTGTTCCACCCATCCACGATTCTGACTGCTTGTGTTCCAGGTTCCTGCGACAGCTCCAACTCGGGCTTGTGGGTCTGCCTTTTTGAGATATGACATCCATTGGGGAAAGTCACGTGCGTATTGATCAGCGGAATGGTAAATCCTCTCATCGTTACCTGGAACGCTCGCGTGTTCGCGCGGTTCAGAGAGGTAGATTTCATTACCAATCTCCCATAGGCGAACGGAGAAGCCGCGCGTCGCGAAGTACTTTTGCCAAGCCACAGCTTCAGACGGAGTGCCGGTACCATAGTTAGCAGTGATGAGGCCCTGAGCGCCAATGGCTCGGCAGAACTCGATATATTCGTCGGTGCCAAAAGTGTTTTCCTGATTTGAATTGTCAATGGGATGTCTGCGCTCCGGCCGCTTGTTGTATGGACCAATTCCATCCGTCCAATGGTAGTAATCGGCTAGAATGCCGCCCGGGAAACGCACAACAGAAAGGTGTAATGGCTGAAGAACTGAAACGATGTCTTTGCGGACGGAATGGGCGTTTGGATCGAAAATGCGATTTCCGTTTTCAGTCCATTCAACCCCTACCCCGAAGAGCAAATCGCTGACTTTTCCATTGCTGACCGAAGGATGGACAACGATTGATGCCGTTTGCGCAGGTGCGCAACTGGTTGATGTTAGAGACAAAACGGCCAGTAATGCAATTCCTATCCTCTGCACACTTTAATCTCCCTTTATGCTTTTTGGGCAAAGTACCAACGGTTGTACCAGCTATTGATTGGTTCGGCAGGTGCGTCAATCTCAAGGATCTTGAGCGATCCCCTATTCAAAATCGCCTGCACTTCGTTCTGAGGGATTCCGTACATATCCATCGATGCTTCCTGACGATTCTTTGTGCGCTTCAAGAGGGCTGTGGCAGATCTGGGCAGAACTCGCTCAGTCACAGTTTTGAGCGTCACCGCATGGTGGCTCGGGATCTGAAAGGCAACCACGCCCCCTGGTTTGAGCACACGGCAGAACTCGGCGATATATGCTTTTGAGCAATCCGGCGGGATATGCTGCAACACTAGGTGTGAATGGACGAGTCGAAAAGTGGCATCTGGAAAGAGTGAAAGGTCGATCTTCTGATTGATATGGTAGGCAACTCTTTTGCCAAAAGGGTTCAGGCGGCGCGCGCGTTCCACCATGGACCCAGCAATGTCTACGCCATGCACAGTATCGAAGTGCTGCGCAAAGGCAAGCACAAGACGCCCAATGCCGCACCCGAAATCCAATACGGGGCCTTCGCTTGGCATGAAGCCGAATCCCTTGAGCCGAGTGACAAGCTCGGCGATCTCAACGCGGCCGGTTTCAAAGAACTCATCTTTATCCCACTTTCCGCGTTTTCCGCGCCAGGATAGGATTGCCCAGCAAGGGTCGTCATCTCCGAGAGTTTCCCAGGTAGCGCGCAGCTGATCAAAAGCTGTGGTTGCATTACTTGTCATTGTCGTCCTCGCTCCCGCTTCCACATCTTCACTTTTCGAATATGCCCGATTCGGATTGCCGACCTACATTGTGGGGTATTGGTTGTTTGCGCACAATTCCTTCTAATAGCTCATCAACGCTCTCGACGAAGGGACCCCAATCAAAGCGCTTGCTATTGAGCAATCCATTTGCTCCTAACTCATCGCTCAGGACCGGATTGTGCACAAGCGTGCGAAACGCTTCACCCACCGCTTCAGGCTCAGGATTGACCAGGAGTGCTGTGACACCATCAACCTGGCTTTCTGCCAGCCCGCCAGAAAATGTTGCGATAACAGGCTTCCCGCAGGCATTTGCTTCGAGCGGAACGATTCCCCAGTCCTCATTTTCAGCTACACAAACCACGCCGCAGCAGCTCCTGTAGAGCCCAATAAGCTCTTCATCCTCAGGATTGACTCGAAATTGGACGTCATCTCTGCTCATAACAAGTTCGCGGAGCAATGCGAGATAATGCTTGCTCTTTTCATCCACTCTCCCGGCAACAATAAGGGAAAACTCCTGCATTTCCGGGCAGTGTGCCTTGGCCTCCAGGAACCCCCGAATCGCGGTTTCAAGGTTCTTAGTCCACATGATTCGACCAGGAGCGAGAAAGAATTTCTTCCGCTCCTCGCCGGGGCGGAATCGCGAGAGGTCGCAACCTGGATGAAGAATCGAAAATGAAGCATCTTTGTCGAGCAAACCGCCATGCTGAGCGCGTTTGAGCGTTTCGCGGCTGTTAAGGATCACATGTTTGTAACGCTTCCAAAGACGACGGTCAAGCGCACCATAAATAGAAGAAAGCAAATCAAAAGGTATGCGGAATAGGCCTCGATATCGTGCTCTTACTCGGCGGCGATAGATGGGATCGAATACTACACGCAGGGGCGTATGACAAAAGCAAATGCACGGAATTTGATGGCTGCGCAGAAGGGCAAGATCACCAAGTCCATCACAATGAATCATAAGAACGTCATACTGATCTAAAGGAAGCTTCTGCAAAGCCAACGTGAATGCCGCCCGCAAGACGGGTATGATGGAGCGCTTCACGGATACCTTCTCAAGCTGAACAACATTCATGCCGGCAAATTCACGATAGGTGTCCGACTGTACGAAATGATTCGTGAAGATGGTGTGCGCGTGCCGGCTTCGGCGCACCATTTCAACAATGGTGCGTTCAATGCCGCTGGTGAGATAGACCCACGGATAGAAATGAGCAACTCGCAATTGCATCATGCGACCACCTGGCCCGTTCGCGAACGTCGTGCATTTTGCTCAGCGCACTCCAAATAAGTGTCAAGAACCACGGCTGCCGTTTTGTCCCAGCTATAAGCACGAGCTTTCTCTTTACCTTTCCAAACGAGCTGCTTCCGGAGTTCATCATCCTGAATGACCTGGCGAATGGCATCTGCGATGGAGGCAGGATTGGATGGATCGCAATACTGAATTGCGTCACCAAATACTTCAGGGAAGCAGCTTCCGGACGAGGCGACCGCTGGCGTACCTGCATGGAGAGCTTCGAGGACAGGAATTCCGAAACCCTCAAGTAGTGATGGGAAGACAAACACACCCGCGCGCGCCATTAGTCTCACAGCTCTTTCAGCGGGTATAAAGCCCACTCGGTGAATCCGATCTCTAACGGGAGAGTGACGGATTGTGCTATCCAACTCGGATGTCTTCCATCCATTCTTCCCTGCAATTACCAAGTGATGTTCCACATCGTGCTGCTGAACCAGATCCTCGAATGCCTTTACAAGTCGTACGAGATTCTTACGGGGTTGAACAAGGCCGAGATAGAAAATGAAATGTGCATCTCCCCATGGCTCAGGTTCTGTGTTGGACGTCAGCGGAATGTCAGGCCAGTCCGTGGCGTTGTATGTGATGACTAGCTTATTGTTGGGCACTTTGTAAGCATCGCGAATCTGGTTCGCCGCAAAATTAGAGACTGTAAAGATCCGGTCTGCGATACGGCATCCATTGCGCACGACAATCTTCATACGCGTTGCTTCAACGGGTGTGTACCACTCCGGATGAGAGTCGAAAGCGATGTCATGCACGGTGATGATGCGGGCTGCCTTCACGAAAGGAGGAGGAACAAAAGGGCAGTGAACCACATCGATCTTATACCTATTCACGTACAGAGGAAGGGAGAGTGGCCGCTGTATCCATTGGGAGTTCGGTTTGAGACGAACGATTCTCGCGTTGGGATGGTGAACCGCGAGTTGTTGCAATGCGCGAGGGTGATTGACAAAAATGTGATATTCGTTCTTACTGTCTCTGCGCAGTAGAGCACCAATCAGACCCGAAAAATGGGATTCATTTCCGCAGCCAAGGCTGTTGCCCCCGACTCCGTGTGCATCAATTCCAATTCTGATCATGATGCCGTCCCCGATTGTTTGGAAAAAGAGGACTTCAGCGGCGCGGCAAGGTCATGCGTGAAGTGTGACTTCCAGCAGAGTGTCCAATGAAAGACGGCACGTGCGGTTCGATAGTGGAGAGATGCGCGCACCACTCCAAGCATTTTCAGTGAACCGAAGATCACTGACGCAACAATGGATGAGATCATGACAACCACAACCATCGTGAACGCCGGCAGGCTGCCATTATGTTTGCGTAAATAGAGCCAGAACGATTGAAATGCGATCTGGATATAACTGTCCGGAGCTCCTCTCTTGCTAAGGCTCTGTCCTCCGTAATGAATAATGGAAGCGGATGCTAGATAGCGAATCTTCCAACCCGCATCTGTGACTCTCCTGCACAAATCCATGTCCTCAATGATGAACATGGTGTCATCGAGCATGCCCACACATTCAATTACCGGGCGTGGAAGCAGCATTGCCGAGCCCGCAATGCCAGGGACATCGCGGTCATCTTTGTGATCCCAGTACGTAAGTTTTCGATTGGGGAGAATCTGCGCATTGGGGAATAAGCCGGAAATATTGGTAAGGTCTGTAATGACATTTCCCGTAGTGGGCAATGCGGTAGCAGCATCGAAGCGAATGATCCCATTGCCGTCATATTGCAATGGCCCCACCACTCCATATTCGGGATGAGCGCGAAGAAAATCTACCAGTGCACGTGTTCCGCCAGGGTGCACGACTGTGTCTGGATTTAGAAGATAGATATACTCTCCGCTGGATCGAGCAATTCCAAGGTTGCTCCCCCGCGCATATCCGAGATTGAATTCAGGGATAATCAGCTGGACTTGCGGGAATTGCTTCCGGATCATCTCCACAGTTCCGTCGGAGGAGAGATTGTCGACGATCAATACTTGCGCCCAATTGAAGATGCCGTCAGCATCCAGCGAAGAGAGGCACTCCGCGAGGAGATCGCAGACATTCCAGGAGACGATTATGATCGACAACAGGGGCATATTTGGCATGCTCAAAAGAACCACGGGTGGTAGTTGAACTCATATTTGCAAGCGTTCGGATCACGCTCGCCAATTTGTTTTGCCGGCACCCCGCCCACAATTGAGCAGGGTTGAACATCCTTGGTGACTACAGCGCCTGCCGCCACAACTGCACCTCGACCTATATGAACGCCGCCTAGAATTGTGGCGCGTGTGGCAATCCATACGTAGTCTTCAATCACGATAGGTTCCATAATGGAGGCAAAGGTCGGGTCGTTAGCGTCGTGCCGTCCGCCAAGCATCACAACAAAGCTGGAGATATTCACGTTGGAACCGATTGTAAGTCCTGCCTCTCCGCCGAGGAAGCATTGCATGCCGACAATCGTGTGATCGGCGATCTGAATTCTCTCAGGCCGCAAAATGGTGCTACCGCGCATGAGTGCGGTCTTGTTTCCAATTTGCATTCCAGCTAAACGTAGATAGTTGGTCCGGATGAAATAGAAGGGAATTCCCTTCACACAGAGGTTGTATCCGGCCGCGGCGAGATGAGAGGCAATCTTACGACACCCCGTTGGGAACTCGAGGTTGTTAACCGAGTAAGCGCGCGGTCGCGTATTGCGTATTGCACTTTCCTGAGCCTGCAAGTTCATCCTTGTTCACCTCTGCTTCCGGGTAAGTAGACGGGATAGACGCCTCAATAACGTGCCTGTTCTGCACATGTAGAAGCTCCTACTGCTTTGTCGAATGCTCTTGCCTCTGTATAGCCGGCAATCATGTTCCGGCGAAACAGGAGGTAGTTGCAAAAGTCTGAAGCCTTGCAACGCTTGCTCCCCTTGGCACCTGCGAGCACAAGTGCCGCACGGGTGATAGGGTTGTCTGTAAGGCGAAAACCGATACGCTTGAGAGCTTTCCATGCAAGGAATGGATATCCCACGCGAGGATCGAAGATCCCGAAGCGCCTGTTGAATGCGACGTCATCGAGGATCTTCGAAGTCTTGTAAAGCCACTGACCGGTGAAGCGCCCCTTCTTCTCAATATCTGATGGCTTAAGTGTGTGGAGATGCTCGCCACGTGCGTCAGGAAGGTAGCGAAGATGCATGCCGTGCTTTTCGAGCATGTAGGCGACTGCTACGTCCTCGAAATAAAGCATGTCTTCAGAAAACATGCCATTCTCTAACATGAAGTCGCGCTTGAATGAGACGTTGCAAGTCCAGAAGTGGAGATAGTCGAGTTTCTTCTGATTCTCCACTTCGTGGTATGGAAAGGTGTGGAACAACGACATCGGGTCGTCCAGCAGACGGTCTGGCACGTAGACATGGCCGAGTGCCGCAGCTTCCGGCTCGGGATGTTCGAGGTGATAGCGCCAGTGCCTTTCAACCAAATCCGTGTGTGGCAGTACATCATCGTCAAGAATGATTACGACGCCGCCCTTGCTTTTGCGAATGCCACGATTACGGGGCGCAGATGGTCCGCCGGTTGGTTCAATCCATTCAAAGGTGACCTTGCCAGGATGCTCGCGAGAAACTGATTCAAGAAGCTCGGTCGACTGGTCTGTCGAACCATTGCTGATGAAATTGAGATCATAATGCGCCGTTGTTTCCTGAACCAGCAAAGGCTTCAGCGTCTGTTGCAGAAGCTCATAGCGATTGAATGTTGGGATCACGACTGAAACGTCCATGTTCAACTCCTCTCAGCTTCCGCGGGTTGTGGTGTTTCCATATCAATGCGTTTATTGATGATCATTTTGAGCACCAAGGCCACTGTGGTCAGAATGACGGCAACCATGATGGCCGTGCGTATAAAAGGGCTGACGGGAAGAGTTGTCGCAAGAATGGCGGCAACAACAGGGAAAAGTTGGAAGGCGATCTTATAGAACTCGATTCCCTGAATTTGCCAGAACGCAATGCCGGTAAGAATAGCGAGAATGATTGCTGAAGAAAGAAAGCCTTGCGCAGCTCCCATGCCGTGGAGTCGAGGCACCAAGACTGCATAGACTCCGATGGACACAATGGTGGTGCATGCCACAAGTGTTGCAGTGATCGATTGGCGGCCGAGCGCAACAAGAGCATCTCCAAAAGAACGACTGAATGCGAATAGTGGAAGGGCCCAGATCAAGATGCGGAAGATAGGAGCGCTCTCGCCGAACTGCCTGCCGAACAGGACCTCAATCACAAACGGTCCTGCGAGATAAGCAACTCCACCCATTAAGGTCGCCACGGATACTATGACATTGCTTGAAGTTATTACCAAAGATTGGAAACGATCTTTACCTGCAACCGTCGCATGCGAATAACTTGCAAAGAGAGTCGACATGGCCGCGTCAGGAAGCAGGAGCGCGAGCGTAAATAATCTTGATGCTGCGCTGTAAGTGCCGACTTCTGAGGCTGTCGCAGCCAGGCCAAGCGCAAGAATATCCATTCTAAAAAGAACCAGGGGTACTACGAAGACGGTTACAAATGGGATCGACTCTTTCAGGATAGTGCGTGTGAGTTCTTTGTTGTATGCGGCGTGCTGAAGGTGCAGACGCCTACGTAACACGCCGCCGGCAAGCGCCGAAAGCACGCGCGTGAGCGAATAGATACAGATTAGGCCAACGATGGAGACGTGCAGCAAGTAAAGAGCTGAGACAGAGAGAATAGCCCGTGCGAAGCTTTCAATCGCCGTTACGATTGCCAGATCGGAGACACGGCCGAGGCCGAAAAACAGAGCCTCGTTAGAGACCGTGTACGAAGAGGCCCAGAGGCCGGGCAACAGTACGAAACAAGTGAGGAATGAATCTGGCGAAAGAATACCGTGAGAGGAAATGACTACAGCGATCAATAGAAGGGGTGCAGCGAAGAGGCATCCCCAATTCCCAACCCGCACAAGGCTCTTCCACCAGCGCAGCGAGTCAGAGGGGAATTTTGCGGCTTCACGCTGCACCAGTGTGTTCAGGCCCATGCACTTTAGTAGCTCAGCCAGTTGTACAAGCAACACAAGGAACGTGTACTCGCCTAGAACTGCCGGAGTGCGCAGGTGAGCGATTGCCACTACCAGTAGGAGCATAGAGGCGGGGCTTGTGAACTTGACGACGATTGCCGCCAGGGTGTTTCGAATCAGCCCCTGGTTCTCTGGTTGTGAGTTCGTTTGTCTCATGCGGTCACTTGTGATTCGAGTTTGGGTAGTGCGCAGATGAGTCCCAGACAACACCAGACATACGTGGTCACTATGGGAATTCGATATACAAAGCCGGTGGTTTCCGCAAACCAGAATCCAATTAGTCCGGCTACGAGAAATGCCCCGAGGACGCGGTATTCAAGAGAATGAGCAAGTAACGAAAGACGATATCCGTGAATGCAAGTGACAGCGACGAATATAAGAAAGGCGATTCCCCCAAGAATGCCTGTCTCGCTCGCTTCCAGCAAATAAAGCAAATGCACAGGGAACTGAGTGTAGTGACTCATTCCCGTGGTGTCATACTGCTCAATGAACCCCGTAAAGTTGTTGAGTCCAATACCGAAGAATGGATGGTCTTCAAGCATTTGAACGGCAGCGCGGTCCAGATTAAGGCGGAAGTCTACTGCTTCTCCCGCTGTACCGGTAATGCGATGAAGGATGAGGGAAGACTTTGCCGCGATGATACCCGCGACTGCGAGGCAAGCAACGGCAATGACGAGACGTTGTTGCCAATTGAATGTGAGTTTCAGGCGGTGGCCCAAGTAGGCGCACATCAGCAGGGCGAGTGCAGTTCCTGCCCAGGCGCTTCTTGAGAGAGACAAGTAGAGTGCGTACACACCGAGCGCGAGTGCGCCGCCGGCGAGGAGTTGGCTCCATCGAGACTCAGCGAGCAGCAGGACTGCAACTGCCAGAGGAATGGTCAAAGTCAAATAAAGACCGAGAACGTTTGGATGGATGAGCAGCCCAGTAGGACGTCGCTCTATCTGGCCTTGCACCATGGTCGTACCAAGGTCCTGATCAGGCAAGTCAAGATTTCCCTGGGCATCGGCCTGTTCCGTATCCTGCCGTCCGCCTGCAAACTGAAAGTTGAACCGACCCGGGAATTGCTTTTGGATGAGTGCAACGCCTGATTGCAGTGCTAGCCCTACCAATAAACCCGAGACGAACAAGGCGACGCGTCGCCGCGTAGTGAGAATATTTGCCACAAACACGAAGAGCAGAAATGACTGCACAAGAGTGACTAATTCGAAGATTCCAAGTTCTATATCTTTGGCGCCAAAGGTAGAGAACAAGGCCAGTAGAAAATACACGCCAAAGCTCAATGCAATTGGCCTGTCGATTGAAATCTTCCAGGCCTTTCGTTCATTTTGTGATACCCAGTAGAACAGCAGAAGCAGGACAGCCAGAACGTGGGTTATCGTAATTTGAATTCCGATGGCCCCACCAATGTGGTCGGCGCGAAAAATAGGATGGTATTTGATGCTGACAGCAAGCGTAGCCGAGAGCGCGAAAAGCGTTGCGCTTTCAAACACTCTTGTCCAAAGCGTAAATACGGCACTCAAGCCAATCAGTGCAACAAGTCCAATAGTCGCGAATGCCTGTTTCCCGCTTGCAGACGATGCATACGTCAAAGTGAGGGCGAGCAAAGCTCCGCTCCACACGGAAATCAGTGCCGTGGCGAGTCCAGTTCGCATTGATTCGCTGTGCGCTGGCACGGTCATAGAAGCCTGTAAAGTGCCTCGGGAATATACTGGCGCTTTCGGTTAACGACAACTCCAAAAACTTCGATTTTGGAGAGTCTGATTCTTTCGAGAGCATTCGCAATCGCTTCCCGACGCTGCTTTTCGGACTCAATCACAAAAACAACCCCGTCAATGGGGAGCCGATTTGTTCCAACATCCGCTGAGTGCTTCATACAATCGAAGTCGACAATTAAACTCCAATCCTGGGGACGCGGGTAAGAATCCTTGAGTTCCTGACCGGGAGTTGCAATCAGCAGCTCCGGCATGACGGTCTTAAAGTAGCGCAGGCCCGGAATAACGCTCACAGAAATCTCATTCCGTTGTGCATCGAACGCTTCCAATTGGCTAGGATGACGCTGATTCCAATCGACGAGCAGGGTCCGCTCTCTGTTTTCCGCAAATGCACATGCGAGCTTTGCTGCCACCCAACTCACACCCTCTTCGCAACCCAAGCAGGAAATTCCGACGGAGACTGCACCGTTTATTCGTCTCTGCAGGAAATTGCGCAAATAGCGAGCCTGCAAGCGAATGTCTTCATCTACATTCCATGGAATGGCAATGGGAGACTTCTGAAGCCCGGCGTAAGCCTGATCGGAAACACTCAAAATCATGCTGTCACCCCAGTCGGGATCGGTTCGCCTGATGCCCAGGGTCGATGATTCCTGTACCAGCCGATTGTCTTTTCGAGCGCGGAATCTAACGCGTAGACTGGAGTCCAACCCGTCATCGCGCGGAATTTACTACCATCCAGATACTGTTCTCGAATTTCATGCGAGGCCTGGTTCAGCACCTGAATAGGAAGATCGCGCTGGTCGACGGCCCTGAGTACGGCCTCCACTATTTCCATCGAAGTGGCCCGCACTCCCGCGCTGATATTAAATGCTTCGCCATGCAGTTCCGGCTTTTCCGCCATCGATTCCGCTAGTTGGATATAAGCCGATGCGGCATCCTCGACGTAGAGGTAGTCACGGACAAACTTACCATCACTGCGAATAATGAATGGTTGTTCCGTAAGGCACGACCGAATAATGCCCGGAATCAGCCGATTGAAATTTAGATCGCCACCACCATACAAGTTGGCACAACGAGTGATGCACACAGGTAAGCCGTAGCTAACGGAATACATTGTTGCGATTAAGTCGCCACAGCTCTTCGAGACATCGTAAGGATGTTTCCCCTGCATTGGATGATCTTCGGAATAGGGCAGCTCAATCTGCGTACCGTAAGCCTTGTCAGAAGAAGCTACGAGCACCTGTTTGACTCCGCCTAGACGGCAAGCCTCAAGCACATTCCATGCGCCTGCTACATTCGTCTCAAGTGTGGCGATTGGATTCTTCATCGCTACGCCCACAATCGACTGTGCTGCGAGGTGAAAGACACTTTCGATCTCATATTCGGCAATAGTTCTGGACAGGAGGTGCAAGTCGTCGAGACTTCCCTGGACTACAGCAGCTTGATCTCTTAGGCCCTTCGCCATGAACATGCTCTGCGGGACGTGGTCTCTAACAAGTGCAACAACTGAGGCACCGCGGCGGAGGAGCTCAGTTGTTAGCCATCCGCCAAGAAAACCGGTCGCCCCGGTGACGAGGACGCTACGACTTCTCCAAAAGTGATTTGTATTGTGATTAGTCATGGTGAACGGACGCTGCCGCTGAAGTCGTGGATAGGATGGTCCACGGAGCGGTTCCTTTGGATAAGATGGCTTCCAACTCTTGTTGATCCTTACTGGTATCCATGGACTTCCAAAATCCGTTATGGCAGTAGGCGCTTAGTTGTCCTAACTTGGCCAGGCCGGTCAGGACTTCCGACTCAAGACTGCGACCATGCCAGTGCTCAAATGCAAGTCGCTCAAATACAAAGAAGCCACCGTTGATCCAATGGTCTTTGATCATGGGCTTCTCATCGAAACGTGACACTCGCCCGTCGTCCTCAATGCGAACTAGCCCGTACTGTGACCGAAGGGAAACGGCGGTCAATGTGGCTAAAGCACCAGAAGCGATATGAGATTGCACAAGGTCAGCAAAGCAGACATTCGCTAATCCGTCGCCATAGGTTGCCATAAATCGATCACCTAGATAGGGGGCGCATTTCCAGATGCGTTCGCCCGTTTCACTGTTGTCGCCTGTATCTACGATCCGTACAGTCCACTCCGGAAAGCGGCCATCGAAGTAATCCATAAGGACTTCTTTTTTGTGCCCGGCAGCTAAAACAAATTCTGTGAAGCCTTGCTCCGCATAAGATTGCATCAGATAAACGAGAATTGGACGGCCGGCTATAGGCATGAGAGGTTTAGGGAACTGGTCGGTGTATGGGTACGAGCGGGTACCCTTACCGCCACAGAGAATAACTACCGGCATCGCCATATTCTCCTCCTTCTGAAACGGCTCAGGATCAGTCATGCGATGAAGAGTCGGACTGAGGAGCCACCATGCGAAATGTTGCAAGTGCTGGTGCGTTAAGTGAGACGACATCCATGGCGGATTTCACAGTGTGATCAAGAAACTCCAATAGAAATCCATATCCGATTGCACCCAGAAGCCCGAGGGGTAGAGCCAATTCAAAAATGAGTTTGGCCGCAGGCTTGATGGGAGAGTCTCCGACACGCACAGGCTCAATCATTACGACATTGCTAAATCGGCTGTCGTCCAGTGCGTTATTTATGCGGTTCTCATCGTATTGTCTGGCGTATGCGAGATAGGCTGCCTCTGCAGATCTCTTCTCCAAATCAAGTTGTTCAACAGGAGTCTGCTGGTCCTTGAGATGTTTGAGCCTACTCTGAATTGCTCTCTGTGCTTTTGTGAGCGCGGCTTGGTGGGCTCTGGTTCCGGCAACTTCAACTTTGTCCGTTGCGGATTGAGTTTGCAGCATTTGCAGTATGGGATTGATTACTGCGGTCTTCTCGTGTGCAGGGGAAACTAGCGCTTCCTTCAACGACTCCTTCGCTATTGCCAACTCCTGCGCATTTTGCGTAACGAAACGATTGTCCGGTTCGTATTTATGCAGAAGTTCAACTCTCGCGCGCTCAAGTTCGACAATTTGCAGGCGCAATGAACTCAAGGCTTGCTCGTTTACAACGCTTCGATCTGTGGCAATGACAGTGTGCGGGGTATGACCTTCAGTGGATTGCTGCGCCCTTACTTGTGAGTACAACTTTGCCAAACTGGCGCGATCGCTCGTGCGTTCCTTGTCCACAAGCATGGCTTCATCTTGGTCGTTGCTTCTTTCGTGAACCAGGGCGTCAAGCCCACCTACACTGCTGGACGAATCAATTCGACTTGCAATTTGTTGCAGCTCTTTTTGCTTTTCAAGAACTTGATCTCGAAAGAAATCACTAAGGGCTGCTGGATTTGTTCTAACGGCGAGGTGTTGTGCCAGATAGTTCTTCGCCATGATGTCCGCAATCTGTGACGCTAATCGCGGATCTCCCCAATCCACGTTCAGGGTAAGAATGTCGGAGCGCTGCTCAACTGAGACGGAGGCATTGGTCATTAGGCGCTTGACGCCACGTCCAAACGGCGTTCTGTCAGGCTTCCCATGATATAAATCGTAGAGATGGCGCACCGCAGTCAGTGGTGCATGGAGTAGACGTAATGCCCAATACTCTCGCATCTTGTCAATGCCGGCCTGCTCCACTGTCTTTTCGATAACAGTATGGCTGAGAAGAATAGCGGACTCTGAGTTCAAATCGTCTTCGCTAACGGGCTGTCGCTCATTTGTCCGAATTACGTTCGGGTTCGCAGAGATCGTGGTTTCCTGACGCGTGTTCTTGATCAGGAAGCGAACACTGGCACGATACGTTGGAGGCCAGAAAAATACATATAGCAGGCAAACGAGGATCACGCTGAAGTAGAGGAGCATAATGGGCACTTTTCGACGGAAGAGAATCTCCAATACTTCGCGCGGAGAATGGATCGATCCCGTCAGTTGTATGTCGTTCACGTGTGAAGTCTCCACAGGCTAGGACGCTCCTCTTCCCTTGATAACGGCACAAATTGTTAGCGCCATGATTTTGAAATCGAGCCAAAGCGACCAGCTTTCGATGTATTGAAGATCGAGTTTCATCCAACCTTCAAAATCAATATCGTTGCGTCCGCTGACTTGCCACAGGCAGCTAATGCCCGGGAGCACGCTGAATCTACGCAGATGTGGTGAGGCAGAGAAGCCTTTGAAATCTCGGACCGGAAGAGGGCGTGGGCCAATGAGACTCATGTCGCCTTTGATTACGTTGAAAAGCTGCGGCCATTCATCGAGACTTGTGCGCCTCAGCCAAGCACCTAGCGGCGTGATCCGGGGATCCTTACGTATCTTGAATACGGGGCCACTAAGTTCATTCAAAGACTCAAGTTCCGCTTGTCTGCGCTCAGCATCTTGGAACATTGTGCGAAACTTGTAGATCCTGAACAGCCGTTTGTTCATACCTACTCTCCATTGCTTAAAGACGGCAGGTCCCGGAGAGGTTAACTTCACTGCAACGGCGATTGCGATCAGGAGTGGAGAGAACAGAAGAATCAGGAAGAGCGCGATGACTCGATCAAGGAAAAACTTGATTAATGCAGAAGCTCCGTCGATAGTGTGACGGGCAACCGTAATAAAACTGGGATGAGATGGCCCTCCGAGATGAATACTGCCAGTACCGACATCAAAAAAATCAGCACCTATTCGTGCGACGATCCCCGTGTCTGCACATATCGCCACTAACCTCCTTATCTCGGAATAGAAGGAATGCACAGGCAGGAATATCGCCACTTCGTCGATAGGGTTGTCTTTGAGATAGACAGCGATGCCAGCTAGGTCGGTCACTCGCTTAAATGAATCTGGCATTTCCCTGGGTTGTGATTCCCAATTATCTGCAAAGCCGTACAAGACATAACCCAGTTCTGGGCGAACGAGGATTTCGTTTGCGAATGCTGACGATCGATTATTAAAACCTACGATAAGAATGTTCCGTAGATTTCTTCCATGACGTCGAACTGTGGCCAATGTTGTCCTCAGCAGCATGCGCATGCTGGACAGTGTCAAAAATGAGAGGATGCAGAAGTATACGGAGACCGGCAAGGCAATGTTGTAAGACCCAAACATCGCAATGCCGACCATGAGAATAAAAGCATTGAGGGAAACAGATCCAGCTATAGCGAGAAGTTCGCTTCGTCTTCTGCTGAGGCGCCGCGAGTGATAAAGACCGACACTCGCTTGAACAATGAACCAGGAGAACATCAAGACGAACAAAGCAAACAAGTGCCAGACGCGTACACGCTCTGCAACGACGTCGAGTGGCGTCACGCCTCGTGCGGTCGAATATGCGACAAGGAAGCAGACAAGGTTGACCGACGTATCAGCAAGTTGCAAGCCGTTAAGTAGAAGAGCCCGGTGTTCCCGTTCCATATCGATCTCCTGTCTGGTGTGTCAGGGGAGCCAAGAAAGGCCGAAATACATGGGCAGGTTCCTGCGTAGGTACAGATCGACGAACTTATTCACGTTTCCTATTCGTGAGTTGGGGATATAAACTATATCGTACGGATGCAGCGTGATGTCGTCAGCACTTGGGCTGTGCTTCAGAATATTTTTCAAATTGACTACGATCACTTTGGGTGGTTCATGAGGCTCCGTATGCCGAATAATCAAGACGGAAGTTGTGCGGGCACTTGATAGCATGCCACCTCCGCTGGCAATTGCTTGAGCCACCGTCAGCGGACCTACGAGTTCGACAACTCCAGGACGACCCACTTGGCCGTCGACAAAAACTCGCTGACGTGCAAAAGAACGAACGAGCACATCAATCTTTGGATCAACGAGTTCTGAAGAATAGCGACGTTGCAATAGAGCAGTGGCTTCTTCAGGAGACTTTCCGGCCACATGAACATCACCAATCAATTGCATCCCGATCACTCCATCTGGGCGGACCGCAACCTTTTCATTGAGCTCTGGCGTGTAGAAGAATTTGATCTCGAGCTGATCTCCGGGCGCGATTAAGTAAGTTTCTGATTGCACATTCCTTGAATTGGCCGCGGGTTCTTGTGAAACACACGCTACAAGCGTCATGCAGAGAAGTATGAGCACAAGCAGTGATCTGCTCTTCAATGGCTGCTCCTTTCCTTTTTGGTGGGCGTCTAGCGCCGGAGTGGCTTGCCCCCGCAAAACGTACCCCCTAGCCCCTTAGCAGGGCGATTACACTGCGAAGGGATGAAGAAGATGGTGAAGATAGCGCGGAAGGCCTACACGCTTGAGTTCAAGCAGGAGGCGGTGCGTTGCCAACATGTTGGCATCGGATTTTGTCAATGTCAACGAAGAATGGCGCGACATTCAGAAGTCCTTAGTTAAGGTGACGATATAGTAACCGAGTAAAGTTACCAAAGTTAGCAGCCCGTGGTGCAAGTAGCAGAATTCCAGAAGGTCCGGCATCTGGGTTTGGTGGAGCGGTAGGTTTCGGTTGATTCGAGAGCCGAGGTCGCTCGGGGTTCAACGGCTCTGTTGGACCGATTCTGGCGGGTGAGCAACAAAAAAAGGCGCAAAACAAGCCTTATGGCTCTGTTTTTGAGTTCTCGTGGCGTTCCGGCGTGGGGGCAGGTCACCCCTGACAGGGATGCGATTTCGGAGATGTTGCTCCACCACCTAAATGGGCGTCCGATTACATGCAAGGAGGACATTTGTCACTTTGCGTTTTCGCTAGCTGACAAAGGGTATTCAGCAAGCGATCTGAAGGTTCTTGCAGACGAAGCCGCTAAGGTTGCAATGAAGGAAAAATCCAACATTTCACCGGCCCACCTCGCCGCCGCAGCCGCTCAGAGTGAGCCGGCTTCGGAAATTCGGACAGCGGGATGAGTGGAAGGGTTGTTCCCTATCGGCCATTAAGATGGCAGAACAGAGGAGCAACGATGACACGCCGTTCACGCCGGACCCATTCAGCGGCCTTTA
>JAJYAE010000014.1 GCA_021779695.1 Acidobacteriota bacterium
TCCCTGATCCCCGGCAACCGCCACGGGAGACCCCGAAAGCGGCACCAGCAACTCCGTAGGATCCTGCACCGTCAGCCCCGCGGCCTTCTGAAAGTTCTCGATGTCACTCACTTGAACCGAGGATTGCCCCACCACCGCGATCGACTGACCAACACCGGTATAGCCACCCCCGGTCAATGTCTTCATGTCATACACCACGGCAATATCGCCAGGAGCAAAAAACACATTCCCGGATGTGCTCGAGGTGAATGCCGGGCTTCCGTTCACCTGCCTCCGTGTGACAATCGACGGCGCCGGCCGGTAGCTCGTCAGGTTCTCCACCGCGGCCACCGTCGGCGCAATCGCTGAAGGCAACGACAATGCCGTCGACGGAGCGAAATCCTTCCGCCCAACCCCGTTGTAATAGTGCATCTGCGTCTGAAACGCCGCTTCCACCTGGCCGGCAGTACCCGAAAAAAGGATTGCCGTGCGGCTGCGGTTCACTGAATCCACCCGGAATCCCTGCTGCTGCAACCAAAGTTCAACTTGATCCAGGTCCGCCTGCGCCATCCCAAATCGCGCGCCAAACTGCTCCGGAGTCAGCCACTGATGATATTGGGCGGATAGCGGATTCTGCTGCGCTGCCAGCAGCGCTGCCAGGTCCGCCTGTTGGCTGGCCGACAGGTTAAATCGAAGCGTCATCCCGGTCAGTTGCATATTTGCAGGCACTCTGCCCGCATCTGCCTCTGCCCGCACCATCGGCGATAGCGAACCTTTGAGCACGGTCATGGCCGAGTTGCTCACACCGGCTTGAATCCGAGCAGGCACCGCCTGTGCCTTGGCAACGGCTCCACCAGCAATCATGCACGCAACGAGAACTGCGATCCCAGCTTGAATCCGCAATCCAATCCGACTCCAACCTTGCCCATTCATCGCTTTAGCCGTCCTTGAGTGTCGTTCGTTTTAGGTTGTCCATGTAGCTTTGGAAACGGGAAGCCAGAAATACTCCCGCTTTGTTGGTGGGTCTATGAACCATCTTCAATCTAATTTCGATACAGACGAATCTGCCCCTTGTGCACTCCCCCGCCTTCATCCTCGATCAACGAGCCAGGCAGCGAAATCGTCGCGCCGCTCGCGTGAATTCAATCGAGTCGCTTGGAATGCATCCCCATTAAAGCATCGAAAGCCCGTGAAACAATCCACATCTTACCCCTTGCTTGATCCCACATTTGTGTCATTCCCAGGAAAGTTATGGGCTTAGGTAACTTCAATTTCCGCGCAGAGGTAATCGATGAGCGCCTCCCAGGGCGGTCGTCGCTCGCCCGCTCATACCAGACCATGGACTTCTTCTGTAGCGCCGGTGAGTCATGGAATTCTCACAGCGTCCGATAAATCAATCAGTCTGCAAATCGCAGCTCCAGCACTTGCATCCAGGAGAGCATTGGAATGGCCGTCTCAACGCAATCTGGCAATCTCGAAGCTGCCCGCTTTGCTGCACGGCAACCCATTCTCACCGCCAATCAGAAGGTCATCGGATACAAGCTCTTTCTTCGCACCCCCGGCAAACAGACTCTGGACCTCGAACCCCCTGCGGCCCAGATCAACGCCCTGATTGACGTCTCCAGCCTCCTCGGCATCAACACGTTGTGCGACCATCGTCTCGCCTTCATCAGTTGCTCCCAGCAGGCCTTGCTCGAGGGGCACCTCAACCTGCTCCCCCCGGAGCTCACCGTCGCTGAACTGCCACCCGACGTCCAGCCCTCCGCTGCCATCATCGAGGCCTGCCACAACCTCAAGCAGTCCGGCTATCGCATCGCCCTCGAACATGTCACTCTCGAAGATCCTCGTGCGTCCCTTTTTGAGCTCTGCGACTTTTTCAAAGTGAACATGCACCAGCTTCCAGCACCACAGCGTGACGCCCTGACCAACTTCCATCGCCCTCGCCGCTCCCGTCTCCTCGCAGACCACGTCGAGACATGGGAGGACTTCCAGGCTGCTCGCGAGTCCGGCTTTCACTACTTTCAAGGATTCTTCTTTCGCCGCTCTGAAACCCTCACCACCCGCCCGATGGGCCCGAGCCGCCTCATTGCTCTTCAGTTGCTGAAAATCATCGGACAACTCGACCTCGACTGGAAGGAAGTCGAAGATCTACTCAAACGCGATGCAACTCTCTACTATCGCCTTCTGCGCTACATCAATTCAGCTGCCTTTGGTCTCCGCAGTGAGGTTCGCTCCGTATCCCAGGCTCTGAACATCCTCGGCGAAGATCAGTTCCGGCGCTGGTGCCGGCTTAGCATCCTCCTCGACACAGCCCAGAACCGCCCTTCCGACCTCGCTCTTTCCACATTGCTCCGGGCGCGCTTCGCAGAACTCATCGGCCTCAAGCTCGGAATCGACAACGCCGACACATTTCTACTCGGCCTGCTCTCCCTCATGGACGCCGTCCTTGAAATGCCGATGAGCAGCGTGTTGGACGGGATCCACCTCGACCCCGCCATCACCGCCGCCCTCCTCGAACACCAGGGACCGCTCGCCACTCTTTATGACCTCATCCTCGCGGTAGACGCCGGAATGTGGGGCGCCATCGTTCGCATTTGCGAGAGACTTTCCCTTGACGAGGAGTTCGTCGCCCAGGCCACAATTGAGGCCATGGAGTGGGCCCAGTCGATTACATCCACTGCGGACTCCACTCCCTGATCAGACCCCGTTTCCTCTCTCCCCCACCCCGGCGAGCTACAATTCCTCCTGCACGACGGATTTGAAGGAGGATGCCATGCGAAAACACTGGATCAAAATTGTCGCTGTGCTCGTCGTCATCATCGCGGTCCTCGTCATCACACCGTTCTTCGTGAATGCCGACTCCTTTCGCCCCATGATTCAAGCCAAAATCTCTGCAGCCATCGGCCGTCAGGTCACCCTCGGCCACCTCGGTTTTTCGCTCTTGTCCGGCAGTCTCGTCGCCAAGGACATCGCCATCTCCGACGATCCGGCCTTCAGCACCGCTCCCTTTCTCCAGGCCCATGAGCTCTACATTGGCGTCCAGGTCATGCCCCTTCTGCTTCATCATCAGATCCGCGTCACCAGAGTCATCGTCGACTCGCCGAGCATTCAAATCATTCATGCCGCCAGCGGCAAGTGGAACTTCTCCAGCCTCGGAAGCACGTCTTCCGCCGCCAGCTCAAAGCCAACCGCCCTGCCGGACCTGACCGTCGGAGAGCTTCAGATCAAAAACGGCACAGCCACTCTAACGTCTCTTCCGGCCACTGGCAGGCCCTTCGTTTATTCCAATCTCAATCTGAGCGTCCAACAGTTCTCTTTCGTCCGTTCCGTTCCCATTCAGCTCACCGCGTCCCTGCCAGGATCAGGCTCTCTCGCCCTCAGTGGCGAGGCAGGCCCGCTCTCCCAAAAGGACGCCGCCGACACACCCTTTAAGGGCACCCTCCAGCTTAAGAGCTTTGATCCCGTCGCAGCCGGTGTGCTCGATCCCTCTCAAGGCATCGCCATGGTGGCCGACGCGGATGCTCAGGTCAGTTCAGACGGCGACAACCTCAAAGCCAATGGGAAGGTCGTTGCCTCCCACCTGCAACTCGCCCGCACCGGCTCACCGGCGCCCCGCCCTGTTCAGCTTGACTTCGCTGCCACCGACGATCTCGACGCTCGCACCGGCAAGATCACCGACATCGCCATTCACACCGGCTCGGTTTCCGTCCACGCCTCCGGCGACTACCACCTCACGCCTCAGGCCATCCTGCTGAATATGCATCTCAACGCCCCCGGCCTCCCGATCGATGAGCTGGAATCTCTGCTCCCTGCTTTCGGCATCCAGCTTCCTTCCGGATCGCAGCTGCGCGGCGGAACTCTCTCCACCAACCTCGCCATCACCGGGCCCGCTACTGCCACCTCCATCGCCGGACCTGTAGAAATCGACAACACCCTCCTGGCCGGATTCGACCTTGGCTCGAAACTGCAAGGCCTCAATCTTTTCGGTAAAACGAATGGCGGAACGCAGATTCAGGTCATTCGCACCACCGTGAACTCCACCCCGCAAATCACATCGTTCAGCGGAGTCTATGGCAACCTGCCGCAGATCGGCTCAGCCACTGGCAATGGAACCATCACCCCAGGCGGCTCCCTCAACTTCCAGATGCAGGCCAAGATCACCTCTTCGAACGCCGCGGGCGCCGTCGCCAATCAGGCCATCAATGTGCTCGGCGGATTCCTGGGAAGCCGCTTTCAGAAAAACACCAGCAATGGCATTCCCCTCACGATCACCGGGACCGCAAAAGACCCGGTCATCCGCGCCAACATGGGTGCCATGTTCCGCTAGCCGGCTATCGATTGTTCAAGAGTCAACACGCGGGTGAAACCGCGAATGCATTCACTACGCCTCGGCGTGAACCAGCAGGCAGGTGATATTGTCCTGACCTCCAGCCTTCTTGGCGGCCTCCACCAGGTTGGTACAGTGGTCGGCCAAACTGCGCCGCTCGCTCAGAAGCGCTTCAATCGTGCGGTCAGAAAGCTCGCGTGTCAGGCCGTCTGTACACAGCAGAAAGAGATCCCCGGGCTCCGTCTCCAGCGCAAACAAGTCAGGAGTCACGCGGCCCTGCGTTCCCAGCGCCCGCGTGATCACATTCTTCAACGGTGAGCGCAGCGCATCGGCACGCGACATTCGTCCATTCCGCACCTGCTCTTCCACCAGGGAGTGGTCAGCCGTGATCTGCTCCAGCGCCCCATGCCGCAGCCGGTAGCAGCGGCTGTCTCCGATGTTCAGCACCCACGCATGCTTCTCGCGAACGGCCAGCGCCACCAGGGTCGTTCCCATTCCGCTCAGCCGTTGGTTCCGCAGGCTCCGTGTATAGATGGCTTCATTGGCTGCCAGAATGGCACTCTCCATCGCCTCCGGCATCGGCTCGCACTTCGAATTCGGCCCCTGGTGATCCAGCAGCTTCAGAACCTCGTCCACGGCCAGCGAGCTTGCAATTTCTCCGGCCGCCGCTCCGCCCATCCCGTCGCAAACCACATACACGCCATCGTCAACGGAGTAGCCGAAGGCATCTTCGTTGGAAGGCCGCTTGCGCCCCCGATCCGTGATTGCCGCCGCCAGGTAATGAACAGTCGCTGTGGTCACCAGACCACCCCCATCGACCAGTGTACACACTCGGCAAAAGCTGCACCCCGGCAGCCCGCCCCTCAGTGCCGCCGCACTTCCCGCTCCGCTCCACTCCCCGGCAGATCATAAATCTTGATCGATCCGCCATCGAGCACGGCAAGTCGTTTGCCAGAGGGCGATATCGCCACATTGCCCCCACCGTCCAGCACCGGGCTCGCCGGCACCCGCTCCACCACCTTGCCCGTTGCCATGTCGTAGACCTCCACCACCTGCCCCAGCACATCGTCAAAGCTCAGCGGCGAGAAGGCATCGATCGGATGCGCCATAAACAGCGTTTCGCGCGCCAGCCACGATCCCTCCGGCGATACAAACAACACCGGCCACACCTGGTTGGGCGCCGTCGGCACATCCCAAAGCTTGCGTCCCGTCGTTGACATGGCGGCCAGCCGGATCGTCCCGTCCTGATTACACGCCGTGGCTAGCAGCTTGTTCTGCGTAATGAAGTCCACACGCGGATCGCAAGTCGTGGTCAGCGTGCCCACCGGCGCGCTCCCGCCAGCATAGTCGTGCAGCGTCAGTTGCCACTGTCGTGGATTTTGCTGCGTCGTCTCCACATAACCCGTCGCATTCATCGGCAGATACACCGTGTTGTGCACGCGGCTCACCAGCGTCACCTGTCCGGTCGCCCGCTGCAGAACGCGCAGCACAATCTCTGGCGGACCCGCATCCGCGGGCGAGTCCGCGATCGCCGGCTGTCCGCCGGCGCCCGTGTTCGGTTGCGCAGACGCCTGCGGCTCATGCGAATTGGTCAGCAGCACCTGATCGTCAGGATCCATCTCCAGCCAGAGTAGAGGCCCGGGAAAGTGCAGAAAGGGATGCAACGCGAGCGATGCGTCCCCCTGCTTCAGGTCGTTCAAATCGCGCAGCAAAAAATGCCCATCCTTCAGCATCCACAGGTACCGCGCATGATCATGGAGCGTCCAAACCGCTTCGGCATCCACCGCACCCGTCGGCAGCCGCAGCACCACCGCTCGAATCTGCCGCTCCTCTTCATCCGCATTCGCACTGCGATGCAGCAACCCCGGCGTGCGAAAGGTAAAAAGAATCCGGTTCTCGTTCAGAAAATCCAACGAAACCAGGCTCTCCCGCTGCCCCTCGTAGTACGCGCCCGGAGGATAAAACCCGAGAGACTCCACATCCAACGCCATCAGGGGCGGCTCGGTGGCTTCCATCCACGGTCGCTTCACAGCCTCGGGCGCTGCTGCGTCTTTGTGGCGGATTCCACCCAGACCCTCCGCCCAAGGCCAGGCACACGCAAGTACAGCAAGCATTGCAAGCCAATGGCTCGCGCGAAACCACCCTCTTATTCCGGAGATCCACATCGTCATCGAATGCTATTCTCGCCGAATCGGCCCAACCTCGGCATCATCGGTCCCATCTGCCCTTTGTGCGAAAGTAAAATCAGTGATGCCTTCCTCTTCATCTTCCAGCGCACGCATCCATATGTTCGGATACGGAGCCTGCGCCCTCGCCGGATGCCTCTGGGGCACTGGCTTCTACTTCGGCCGTCTCGCTCTCAACGAGATGTCCGTCGAATCCATGGTGCTCTACCGCTTCCTTTTTGCATGCCTCGGCATGTTGCCCGTCGCGCTTCTCCATCGCGTACGCCTCACCTGGCCTGAGACCCGCATTCTCCTCATCGCCGCCTTCTTCGGCATCCCGGTTCAATTCCTCATTCAGTTCCACGGGCTCGCGCGAACCACCGTCAGCCACGCCTCGCTCATGGTGGGCTCCATGCCGGTCTTACTCGGCGTAGCTGCCGCCCTCTTCGCCGGAGAGCGCCTCGACATCATCGGATGGATTGCACTCATCGCCTCCACCATCGGCGCCGCACTCGTCGTGCTGGGCGGTCACCACACCCAAACCGCACAGGGACAGCCCTCGCTGCAGGGCGATCTGCTCGTCGTCTTCTCGCTTTGCACGGCGCTTGCCTGGATCCTGCTCAACAAAAAGCTCATGGAAACCCATAGCCCCATCGTGGTCACGGCCTACACCATCCTCACGGGAACCGTCATGCTCGCTCTCTGGGTGGTCGGCCCCTGCCTCTTCAATTCAGTGACCCGCAACCCTCATCCATGGCCTGCCTTTGCCCATGTCAGCCCCGTCGCGTGGACCGCTCTCGCCATCAGTGGTCTGGCCTGCACCGCCACCACCACGTTTCTCTGGAACTGGGGCATCCATCGCGTCCCTGCATCGCGCGCCGGCGTCTTCCTCAATATCGAACCCGCCCTCGGATCCTACCTCGGCGTCAAGCTCCTCGGCGAGCATCTCGGCCCCCACGCCTTCGCTGGCGGAGCGCTCATCCTCACTGCCGCCATCGTCCTCACAACTCGCAGCCATGAACCCCAACCCGAGGTCATCCTCGAGTAAACCGCCGCCTGCCCTCGCTCAACTTCTGCTGCAACTGGACGATAAGATGCATGTCGCCTCCGCGGCAGGAGTCTTTGAATGCCACTCATCCTCTGGAATCAGGCACTTTCCGTCGGCATCCCTTCCATTGACCGTCAGCATCGCCAGCTCGTCGACATCATCAATGACCTCCACGACGCCATGCTCGCGGGAAAAGCTAAAGACATCTCCGGACAGATTCTGGAGAAACTGCTCACTTACACCAGAAAGCACTTCGCAGCCGAAGAGGCCATGATGACCGCTGCCAACTACACCGACCTCACGGCGCACCAGCTTCGGCACCGCAACCTGACCCGTCAGGTCGAGAGCTACGTCCTCCGCTACCATCGCGGTGAAATCACCCTCAATATTCACTTGATGCATTTTCTGCGCGATTGGCTGACCAACCACATCCAGCAGGCCGACCAGGACTACCGGCCCGCCATGCAAGCCCGCGGCCTGCAGTAGCAATCGAACGCCCTACCCCTCAAATGACAACTGAGCCGAGGCCCAGCCCGCTTGCAACGCCTTCGGCTCTGCGGCCAACTCGTAGACCAGTCGCTCCAGAACCAGGCGCTTGTCCGGCGGCGATGAGCGCAGTTCCAGGTCAGCCCGCGCAATCAGCCGCAATGCCCGCGTCAGCTCCCTGCGGCTCTTGTATCGCCGTGCCTGACGAATCAGATCATCCGCTGCAAACGGCGGCATCCGGAAGCCTTGCCACAGCGCCTGCCAGATGGCACGCGAGTCCCGTACATTCTTTTCCAGAATCACCATCATCTGGCGAAACGTGCGCGCCAGCATGTACAAGTGCCCTATCGCCGCATCCTCGCCCGCATCCGAGCTGTTCAGCAGCCCGTCCAGAATCGCCAATGCCCGAGCCTTGTTGTGCTGGCTAATTGCATCCGTCAGTTCATACAGCGACCTTTGCTTCGCCGCCAGCACCATCGTCTCCACATCACCCAGCGTGATGCGTCCGCGCCCCTCCGTGTAAAGAAGCAGCTTCTCCAGCTCCGACGCGATCAGCATCATGTCTGCACCCAGCGCGTCCACCAGTTCCCGCGCCGCGTCAGCTTCAATCCGGCTGCCGGCCTCCTGGGCCGTCGCCGCAGTCCAGCGCATGGCATCTTCTTCGCTCACCCGCGCCAGCTCCACCACGCCGCAATGCGCTCCCAGCGTCTCGGTCAGGCGCTCATAGCGGTTCTTGTCTTCCAACTCCATGCGCCGCGTATCCGACGGAATTCGTACAAAATCTGCGATGAAAACCAGCACTGCCTGGGGATTCGGAGCCTTAAAGTAGCGCTCTAGCGCGGCAAACTCTTCCTTCTTGGCTCCGCGCGTATAAAGCTGCCGTACATTCCGCACAAAGATGACCTGAAATGGGGCCATCAAGGATGGAGTTTGCGCGCGATCCAGTACCTCGAAAATGGATGTGCTGCCAAGGTCAAGATCGGAAAGACAGAAGTCCCGCATCTCTGCAGGAACGTAGCCCTTCACCACGGCCGCCCGGCAACGGTCTTGCAGAAAGATCTCGTCACCCACCAGCACGTAGCCCGGCTTCAGCGCCCCACTGCCTGCGGCCGCGGCCTCAACTTCCGCCACAAAGCGGCCCGCCGCCGTAAATCCCGCACCCCAACGGACTCCGCTCACTGGCTTAAGCTCCAATCTCGCTCCTGCATCACCATGCCGCTCCAGAATATCCATCCTTCCGGCCCTGCACCAGCCTCATCGATGCAAGGTTGTCAAAAACCTCAACATTGGGATCCCCAACATGTTGACCTTCCTGTTAACCAGAAAGTTAGTAACGCTGGTGACCCAGCTGCAGCCTTGGACTTTCGTAACCCGCCCGCAGAAGAACCCACCCCAGCGAATCCCACAATTTGTTTGCTTGAACTCACTCTCCGCCTACACTGGAGCCAGCCTCGAACATGGGGCCATTACGGCCCTCCCCCAATGCAAAACCTACGGCGCAGTGCTCTCGCATTGCGCCGTCGCTCGTTTCAAAGACCTTCCACAACGTCCGCAACGAGTGCCCGGGCAAAATCCTGCGACAGCCTCTTGACCGCCGCCGGGCTCTCGTCCAGAAATGTCGTCAGGTCCGTCGTCGACTGATATTGCTCGCGGTACACATAGTGCTTGTTCTCGTACAGCACTTTGCCATCCCGCGCCGTCATCTGCACCGATGCCACGAGCGTGATCAGATAGCTGGAAGACTGCTGCGTTGATGTGTTGTAGGTCAGCGGCACCACAGCCTCCTGCAGAATCGTCCCATGCAGCACCACATCCGGATCAGAGCCCGCATCCGGCACCACGCGTAAGGTGGTCCGGGCCGCAAACTCGTGCACCACCGCGTCCGTCATCGCCACTTCCGTGTGATAGGTGTTCGTCCTGGTCGCAAACACAGGCACAGCCAACGTTTGCGCATCCGGTGGCAGGTGTGTCGCGGTTCCAAGCGCATGATATCCGCATCCCGCAAGGGCCACCAGGACAAACCCGGCGGCGATGATCCCCATTGAGCGCATGTCTCATCTTATCGTGCGCTCGCTGCTTATACCCATGCCATCGCCAGCCTGCCCAGGTCTCCCGTGGATAGGCGCAACCCATCCTTCCGCCCCGCAAAATAGCGCGCATTCAACTCCGCCGTCCCAGCCTGCTCCACCCGATGAAATCCCGCTCGATTCAGCTCCGCCTCCATCTCATCCGGTGCGAAGAAAAGCTGAAATGGCTCGCCCGCCTTCGCCAACCGCTCCGCCAGTCGCTCAAAGATGGCACGCCGCGCCGGGCCCAGCTGCTCCGGAGCAAAGGCATAGTCAAAGCAAACTCCGCTCCCCGCAGGCATCTGCGCAATCACTCTCAGCGTTGCCTCAAATGCCGCGCGGGTCAGATAAGGCACCACTCCCAGCCACCCGAAAAACGCGGGCCGGTCCAGATCAAATCCCGCCTCTGCCAGTCCCTCACGCAGATCCGTGTGCTCAAAGTCCAGCGGCACATACGTCAGGCTCTCCGGCGCGGCAATCCCCGCCGCCTCCACCATCCCCCGCTTCCACTCCTGCGTAGCCGGAAAGTCCACCTCGAACACCCGCAGCGCCGCATGCGGATTCCGAAACGCAAAGGTATCCAGGCCCGCGCCCAGAATGGCGTACTGGCGCACGCCCGCATGTACCGCTTCGCCCAGCCGGTCCTCGGTAAATCGACTCCGCGCCGCCATAAACGCCCGAAAGTCTCGCGCCACCGGATGCATCGCCCTTTCCAGGTCGCGCGCATAGCCACCACCCAGCAAAAGCAGCGCCAGCGGATCCTCCAGAATCCGCGGATCTTCCATCAACTGGTGCGCCGCCCTGCGAATCGCCACCCGCAGCGCCGTCTTGCTTGCTTTCCCGCTTCGCATCACGTCGAGTCTACAAGCTCCGCTCGCGCCTCACTCTGGCGGCGTACCATGATGCCTATGACCTGGATCGTCTGGGCACTCCTCGCCGCCCTCTTCGCTGCCGCCACGGCCCTGCTCGCAAAGGTCGGCGTCGCCCATATTGACTCCAACCTCGCTACCGCTGTCCGAACCAGCGTCGTCCTCGTCTTCACCTGGGCCATCGCCATCGGCCTCGGAAAGCACGGTGAGCTCCGCCTCCTCGACCGCCGCAGCATCCTCTTTCTCACTCTCTCCGGGCTCGCCACCGGCCTCTCCTGGCTCTGCTACTTTCGCGCTTTGCAACTCGGCCCCGCCTCGCGCGTCGCACCCCTCGACAAGCTCAGCGTCCCGCTCGTCATGCTCTTTGCCTGGCTCCTCCTGGGCGAAAAAATGGATACCGCAGCCATCGTCGGCGGCCTGCTCATCACAATCGGCGCCGTCGTCATGGTTCTCAGCTAAGCCCGGGTCGCTTTCTTATACTGGTTTCATCTCAGCGCCGCTCCGCGAAAGGCCTGCTTGAATCCGACCCCGACTCCGATCCGCCGCATCGTCCTCACTGGCTTCATGGGCTCCGGTAAATCCACCGTCGGCCCGCTCGTCGCCCAGCGCCTCGGCTGGCGCTTCCTCGACGCCGATGACGTTTTTGAAGCCGAGGCCGGCATGACCATCGCCGAGTTCTTCGCCCGCCACGGCGAACCCGCCTTTCGCGACCGCGAGCATGCAACCATCGCCCGCCTCGCCACCGCCGATGCCCTCGTCCTCGCCCTGGGTGGAGGCGCGATCGAACGGGATGCAACTCGCGACCTGCTCCTCAACAGTCCCGGCACACTTCTCGTCCATCTCGAAGTCACTCTGGCGACCACGCTTACGCGTTGCCGTGGCACCGAGCACACACGCCCCATCCTCGCCGACCAGCCCAACCTCGAAGCCCGCTACCAGCGCCGCCTGCCTCTGTACCGCGCTGCCCACGTCACCGTTCTCGTCGACACCCTCACGCCCGCCCAGGTCACAAACGCCATCCTCGCCGCCGCCGGCCTTTGATCCCGCCAACTTCCCCGCCGCCGGCAGCCTTGCGCCTTGGTATCATCAAATCAGGGCTTCCAGCATCCCGCCACTTGGCTCCAGCTGCGCCTTCTTTCCCATGACTCCCGCCTCCCAAGCCGCGGCCCAGGCCGATCTCGCCACGCACGCCGAGCACCACGCACATGCCACCCTCCATGCTCCACCCCCCGGCGTCACGGCTCTGCTGCTCCATGACTTCCGCGAGCTCTTCAAAGTTCGCGTCACGGGGCTGGTCCTCGTCACCGGCTGGGCGGGCTTTTACCTCGGCTCCATGCAGTCCGGCATCTCCACGCTCCAGCGCGGCCTGCTCGACACCCTCTTCGGCATCGGCCTCGTCTCCGCCGGCTCCGGCGCCCTCAATCAAGCCCTCGAACGCACCACCGACGCCCTGATGAAGCGCACGGCTGATCGCCCGCTTCCCAGCGGCCGCGTCCCGCTTCCCATTGGTATTCTTCTCGGCCTCGGCGCAATCGGTCTGGGTGCCTGGTGGCTCCTGCTCCACACCAATCTCCTCACCGTCTCGCTCGCTCTGCTCACGGCCTTCACTTACGTCGCTGTCTACACACCCCTCAAGCGCGTCACCACCATGGCCACCTTCATCGGCGCCTTTCCCGGCGCCATGGGTCCCATGCTCGGCTGGACAGCCGCTCGCGGGCGCATCGAATGGCCCGCCGTTGCCCTTTTCGCCATCCTCTTCGTCTGGCAGTTCCCCCACTTCATGGCCATCTCCTGGATGTACCGCGACGAATACGCACGCGCCGGGATCCGGATGCTCCCCGTCGTCCAGCCAGATGGATGGTCCACCGTCGTCGAGGCCCTTTTCTACGCAGTCCTTATGATCCCCATCAGCCTCGCGCCATGGCGTCTCGGCATGGCGGGCATCGTCTACGCAGTCATCGCACTGGTCCTCGGCATCATCTACCTTGCATACACAATCCGGTTCACACGCATTCTTCGCAACATCCCGCCAGAAGAAAGCCGCATGGTCGCACGCGACCTGCTGAAGGTCAGCGTCATCTATCTGCCACTGCTGCTCACCACTCTCATGCTCGGCGCCATCGCCAAACACTGAGGCCCCATGACTACCGTCGCCCCTGCTTCCAGTTCCCGCTCAGGAACAACCTCCGCCATCGCCGCCATCCTTCTCATCAGCGCTGCCGCGACGCTCTTCCTTTTCTGGCTGATCTATATCCATCCCGCGGCTGACGCAGCCAGCGTTCGCTTTGCCTTCCTGCCCGGCCTCAACGCTGTCTTCAACGGCCTCAGCGCTACTGCCATTCTCATCGGTTACATCTTCATTCGCTCCCATCGCGTCGCCGCTCATCGCGCGTCCATGCTCACGGCCTTTACCTTCTCCACCCTCTTCCTCATCGGCTACATCCTCCACCATGCTCTCCACGGCGACGTTCGCTATCCCATTCACGCCGCATTCCGCATCTTCTATCTTTCGCTCCTCGCCAGCCACATCATCCTGGCCACGCTGGCTCTCCCGCTCATTCTCGTCACCTTCTTTTTCTCGCTCTCCGGCCGCATCCCCCTGCACCGCAAAGTCGCCCGCTGGACATTCCCCATCTGGCTTTATGTCTCCCTCACCGGCGTCATCACCTACGTCATGCTCCGTCTCGCGCAAGGATAACCACTCACCATGCCCGCTTCCCCTCGGACTCCCCTACCCGACGACGGCACGCGCCAGCTCCTGCAATGGGGCGGCTCTATGGTTGGCACCGGCATACTCGCAGGCCTGCTGCTTCTGACTGTCCTTGGCGGTTTTACGCCCACCGGTGCCACCACAAACACCGGCTGGTTCGCCCTCATCGTCGCCCTCATGTGCATCCCCTTCGGCAGCCTCCTGCTCATTCTGGGCATCGCCAAGTGGCTTCGCAACCGCTCCCTCGCCCGCCGCGGTTAGTCGTTCATTCTCTTGCGCCTTCGGTTTCTCTCTCTTGCGTTCCATATCAAATGCGGTACACTTCGTTATCCATAGCCTCAGAAGCCACAACAAAGTGTCTGCATCCTGCAACACTCATCGCACCCCGGGAGGGCCCATGAAAGTCACTGACACCATTGCTACCGTCCTCAAGAACAAGCCCATCAACACCGTGCTGTCCATCACCCCGGAACAAACGGTCTACGAAGCACTTGAAATCATGGCGCGTCACGACGTCGGTGCCCTGCTCGTCCTCTCCGATTCCCGTCTCGTCGGCATTCTCTCTGAGCGTGACTACGCCCGCAAAGGCATCCTGATGGGGCATGCCTCAAAGGAAACTCTCGTCCGCGACATCATGACCAGTCCCGTCACATATGTCACGCCGGAACAAACCGTCGACGAGTGCATGACGATCATGACCCAACACCACTTCCGCCATCTGCCAGTCGTTCAAAGCGACAAGGTCACCGGCCTTGTCTCGATCGGAGACCTCGTTAAATGGACGATCTCAGGCCAGGCCCACGCCATTGAAGCCCTGGAAGGCTACATCTCCGGCGCCTACCCAGGTTGAACGGAGACGCAACCCTGCCAGCGTCAATCCGTGAGAAGCGCCATCGCTTGTCTGCCGTCTCGTCAGAGCGTCCGCTTGAACAGCGGCGTCGCCAGCAGCAGCGTGCCAATCCCGAATGCGAAGAGGAAAAGGAGATCCGTCTGGATCGCAGCAAATCCCCCATCCTTCAGCAGGATTGCCTTGAAGCCGTGCACGGCATAGGTAAAAGGATCCACCACCGCAATCGCCCGCAGCCACTTCGGAAACGCAGCAATCGGATAGATCGCGCCGGACGGGAAGAACAGCAGCGTGTTCAGCACGCCAAACATCGCGCGCGGCACCAGAGGATCATCGACGCGCACCATCATTAGGAACATCATCCCGTTGAACGCAATCGACGTCCCCACAATCAGCGCCAGCAGTTGCAGCAGCGCCATCGGATGAAAGATCGTCCCCAGCCCGGCCATCAGCGAACCAATCACCGTCAGTGAAATCCCGCTCAGCACTGCCTTGATGGCGCCGGCAATATTCAGTCCCATCACCAGTTCCAGCTTGCTGATCGGCGTCACCAGGTATCCCTCATGCACCCCGCGCGCCTTGTCGTCGATGTACAGCATGCCCCCGCCGATCATCACCGAGATATACATCGCCAGTGAAATCGAACCCGACAGCAGAAACTTCATGTACTCCACGAACGGGTACAGCTCAACAATATCCAGCGCTATGCTCTTTACCAGCCGCGGTTGTATCACCGGCTGATTCAGCGCATCAACCAGCGACTGCATTTCACTCTCGATGCTCCCGCTCATGAACTGGTCCGAGTTGTCCACCACCAGTCCAATCCGCGGCGCATCCTCGGCATACACCCGCCGCGAAAACTGCGCCGGAATGATCACTGCAGCATCCACACGCCCCTCGCGCACATCATCCCGCGCCTGGTTCTCGTCCTTGTACTCCACTGCGGTAAACGTCGCAATATTCGCCGCAACCGAGTCAAACGCCTCGCGAACCTTCACCGCTTCCGGCCCGTGGTCATAGTCCACAAAGGCCACCCGCGCCCCGCGAATCTTACCGCCAAATGCATTCCCCAAAATGACCAGTTGCACCAGCGGCAACATCATCGACATGATCATCAGCACTGGCGAGCGGAAAAACTTCCGCATCTCTCGCTCGACAATTGCAAGCATCCGGTTCATGGATTGGCTCCAGGCCGCGTCGGCATCACGAACACGGATTTCACCTGCTCATCCCGAAGCTGCCGGCCCGTGTAGTGCACAAACACATCGTCCAGCGATGTATTCTGCACACTCAGCGACCCGATCTGCTCGTCCAGAGATGCTGCCATCTCCACCAGTTGTGTCGTCGTTTGCGATCCATTCGAAGTCAGAACCCGATAGACGCCCGCCGACTGCGATTGCACTTCCGTCACATCCGGCAGCTTCTTCAACCGGCCCAGCCACTCATCCGACTCGCGCGCAAACTGCACCTCAACCACATTCGATCCCGGCACGCTCTGCTTCAGTTCCACCGGCGTACCCAGCGCCACCAGTGTCCCGTGGTCCACAATCGCAATGCGGTCGCACAGCCGGTCCGCTTCCTCCATGTAGTGCGTCGTCACCAGCATCGTCAGATTGCGGGTCTTCTTCAGATGGTTCAGCATCTCCCACACCGCAATGCGCGACACAGGATCCAGCCCCGTCGTCGGCTCATCCAGAAAGAAGATTCGCGGATCATGAACCAGCCCTCGCGCAATCTCCAGCCGCCGTCGCATGCCGCCCGATAGTGTCTTCGTCTCTGCCTTGCGCCACTTCAGCAGATCCACCGCTTCCAACACCTCCACAATGTTCCGCTCGCGCTGTTCCCGTGGCACAGAGTAGAGCTTTGCGTAAATGCTCAGGTTCTCCTCCACCGTCAGGTCCTGGTCGCTCGTCAGCGCCTGCGGAATCACCCCTATGGCCCGCCGCACCGCATCCGCATCCTTCATCACGTCGTGACCCGCCACCAGCGCCCGCCCGCCTGTCACCGGAATCAGCGTCGTCATCATCCGGATCAGCGTGCTCTTCCCCGCGCCATTCGGCCCCAGCAGCCCGAAAATCTCACCCTCGGCTACTGAGAAGTTCACACCTTTCACAGCCTCAAAATCGCCATAGCGCTTTACGATGTTTTCCACCGCAATCGCTGCCGGCGCCGTGGCATTTTTGCCATTGGCCACAGCCGTCGCCACCGCGCTCATGGCTTCACCAGCTTGCTCTTCGGGATGTACACCTCGGCAATCATCCCCGGCACAAACTGCTCGCCCGGGTTCGGTATCAGCAGCTTGATCTGGACTGTTTTGATGTCCCGCTTCCGTCCGCCGTTCATGTCCCGCTGCGTCGCAAAGTCCGCCTCGGCCGACTTCACAATCACCTTGCCCCAAACCGTCGCACCGCTCGGCATCACTACCCGCAGCGAATCGCCCAGTCGCACCGCATCGGCCTGCGTCTCCGGCAGCGGCGCATAGACCCACGTCTGCGACAGATCCATCACCGTCGCTATCGTCCCGCCCGCCGGCAGCACCTCGCCCTGCCTCGCCGCCAGTACATTCACCTGCCCCGTCACTGGCGCATACACCTTCGCGTACCCCAGTTCCACTTCCGCCTGGTTCGCCAGCGCCTGCGCATTCGCAAGTTGCCCGCGCGTCGAGTCCACCGTGCGCTGCGATGCCACGGCCAGCAACTCATGCGCCCGTGCCTGTTTCAGCGCCGCCTCTGCCGCAGCCACGTTCTGACGAGCCGCCTGCACCGCCGCCTCATCCGCCGCCAGGCTGGTCACTGCATCATCCTTGGCCTGCTCGCTCATAATGCCCTGCCTGGCAAGCGCCACCGTCCGCGTCGTATCCGCTTTCTGATGGTCCAGATTCGCAATCGCCTGCGCCAGAGAGGCATGCGCCACGCGCAACTGCGCCTCCGCATTCGCTGTCGCATTTGACACTTCACCCGCGTTTTGTCGCTGCGTCGCGACCGTCTCGTTCACCTTCCACCGGTCGCTGCTCACCGTCGCCTGCGCCGCGGCATGCGCAGCAGCCAGGTCGTCGCTCTCAATCACCGCCACCAGCTGACCCGCCTGCACCTGCTGCCCTTCGTCCACAGCCAGTGTTTCCACGCGTCCCGGAATCTTCGCGCTCACCATCACTTCATTCGCATCGACCGTGCCAATCAGCTTCAAATCGCTCGGCGGCTTCGCAGTCAGCAAATACCACACCAGTGACCCCACCAGCAGCACACCCAGGATCAGAAACACCCGATTACGTGCGTTCATTCTTCCTCCCCAGTCCCAGCCAACCTGCCTTCAGCTCGGGCATGGGCGTATCCGCCAGCACCGTTGCCGCCAACTCCGCGCCATGTGCGCGATCCGCAAAAACCGCCTGGCCCAAAAACTCCACCAGAGCCACGCGCCGCCCCTCCAATACCTTTGGATCGAGCGGATCAAAGGGCATCATCATCCGCCAAACCTGCGAGCTCAGAAAATAAAAGACGTTCGCCCCCAGTGCCGCGAGTTCCATTTGCAGCCAGTCCGCTCGAATCAGCTCACCCGATTCCATCCCCTCAATGAGAGTGGCCTGATACAGCTCCTGCAGCGGCGCAAACACCCGCTCCACCAGCAACGGCATCGCCCCCGCTTCGCCCTTGTGGTGCCGCATCATCTCCTGCTGCATCATGCTTTGGAATTCATGCTGCGCCAGGATGCGATCAAAATGGTCCAACGCCGCGCGCAGCAGCCTCTCGCCCGCAGAAACCTCCCGCTGCAACACCGCCAGTGACCTCTCGCGAATCTTGTCCGCGATCATCTCCAGTGCAGCCAGATAGAGCTTCTCCTTGCTTTCGAAGTAGTAGTACAGCAGCGCCTTGTTCACCCCAGCTGCCGTGGCAATCCGCTCCGTCCGCGCACCAGCCAGTCCCAGGCTGCTGAACTCCTGCAACGCAGCTTGCAGAATCCGTATCCGCGACTCCGCAGCACGATCACGATGATTTCGACTCAATGCATTCTGCATAGTTAACTAACCAGTTAGTAAAATAACGCAGCTTTACCGTTTACGCAAGAGCCCTCTAGGGATCCACTCTTTTTGTCTATGGATCTATCTATTTTTCTTTTATTTGCGCTGGAAACATGAACTATTTTCTACATCTTGAAAGCGATAGGCTCCGCATCGATTTCCAAAGCGCTCATGCCAAAAGACTCACCTGGTGCCCCTCATCCCCCTCCTGCGAAGCCGAAACCTCCTCTTCGTCCAGCCCTGTATCCTCACTTCCACCCCCATCCTCCAGTCCACGCTCCGAGCCCTCCTGCCTCGGCGAGTAGCTGTCCTCCCCGAGCCGCGCTGTCGCCTCCAGTTCATCTGCGATCAGACGCATCTCCGCTTCGTCGCGCGGTCGCGCCAGCCCCACGGCCCGTATTCCAGGCACTGGCCCGATCCCCATCGTCGCGGCCCTCCCTGTGCTCTGGAATTTGCATCGGCAGGCCTTGGCGCAATCTTCAATGTCTCTTCGCGCCGCCCATACCCATCCCAGCCAGGTCTCCCGGCCGCGTCAGTTGCTACACTGGGGCCATGATGGATGAACAGGAGTTCCGGCGCGCGGCAGAAGCCGCACTCGATGCCCTCAAACGCCGCCTCATCGCGCGCGAAGAAGAAGACGAAGCTGGTTTTGAAGTCGAGGAACAGAACGGCGTCCTCAATATCCTCTTTGAGGAACCCGCCGGCAAATTTGTCATTACGCCCAACACACCCGTGCGGCAGATCTGGATCTCAGCCCTCGCCACTAGCTTCAAACTTGACTGGTCCCCGGCTTCCGGTTCATTCGTCCTGCCCCGCACCGGCGAGTCCCTTGAAGTCCTCGTCGACCGACTTATTCAGGAGTACGCCCACCACTAAGCCGGCTCCCCGCGCCGCGCGATACGTCCGTGCCGTGCCCTCTCAGCCCTCGTACCGGTAGAAACCCCGGCCCGCTTTTCTGCCCAGCCACCCCGCATCCACCATCCGCACCAGCAGCGGGCATGGCCGATACTTGGGATCTCCAATGCCCTCGTGAAGCACGCGCAGAATGTCCACGCACACATCCAGCCCAATAAAGTCCGCCAGCGTCAGCGGTCCCATCGGGTGCGCCATGCCCAGCTTGAAGACCTGATCTACAGCCTCGGCCGTTGCGACCCCCTCCATCACCGCAAACGCCGCCTCGTTGATCAGCGGCATCAGTACGCGGTTGGAGACAAAACCCGGAGCGTCGTTCACCTCCACCGGCGTCTTGCCCAGCCGCTCTGACAGTTCTTTCACCGCGGCAAAGGTCGCATCGCTGGTCGCCATCCCCCGCACCACCTCCACCAGCGCCATCACCGGCACCGGGTTAAAGAAGTGCATCCCGATCACCCGGTCGGCCCTTCGGGTCTCTGCGGCCAGTTTTGTAATCGAGATTGAAGACGTATTGCTGGCCAGAATAGCCTCCTCCGGCAGTATCGCGTCCAAAGCGCGAAAAATCTCCCTCTTCACTTCAAACCGCTCCGGCGCGGCCTCCACCACCACCGCCGATCGCGCCAGGTCCTTCCGCTCCGTCGTTGGCACAATCCGCTCCAGCGCAAGCTCAATCTCCGCCACGGCCAGCTTGCCCTTTGACGCTTCACGCCCCAGATTCGTGCGAATCTGCCCCATCGCCCGTTCCAGAAACCGGGTGTCCACATCACACAACGCCACGCGGAACCCAGACCGCGCAAAGACATGCGCAATTCCTGAACCCATCGTTCCCGCACCCACCACACCCACAAGCCCTGGATCCGACATCACAAAGCTCCCCCCTCAATTCCAGTGGGAGTGTAGCAGTTCACCCGCGGCCCCGCGCGCATCGCCGCCTTTTGCGTCGCAAAAGAAATGCCCGGACTTTGCGGCCCGGGCATTCTCGCTCTCTGTGCAACCTTCAGCTTCTTGCGCTCTCAGTTCGCATGCGTCCCTTCTTCAGGCGCCAATCGAATTGCCTCATTCAGCGTCAGAATCAGCGGCGTTCCCGAATCCAGTGTCGCCTGCGGATGACTCACCAGCAGATGCGTCGTCACCAGGCCCGCGCCAATCAATCCGCCTGCCAGCGCGCCCACCGGCCCGCCCAGGTAAGCGCCTGCCACAACGCCTGTCCCGACTGCGCCACCATACTCAATACTGTCCCGCCGCACCTGCGATCCCGGCCCAATCATTCCTTCCGCATGCACCATGTTCTTTGAAACCGGCGCATCCGTCACCGTTGCATCCAGCCGGTAGACCGCCCCATTCGGCAGCTTCACTGTCTCCGGACGCAGTTGCAGCATTCCGTACGCTGCAAAGTGCCCGCTCGATGCGCTCGTCACCGTGCCGTCAATCTCCGAGCCCGCCGGAATCAGGACTTCCTTGCCATCCCCAGACAGCACATCAGTCGCCACACGGCTGCGAAATGGCTCGCCCGCCTTGCTGAAGTTGCTTGAGAGCTCATTCATCAACTCCACGCGAATGCTCGTTCCCTCACCCACCACGCCAGGCGGCAGCGGTGCCGGATGCACAATATCCCCATCCGGATCCGGCTGCGGCCCGCGAACGCTCAACTGCGGAGCCGCAGCCTCAACCCGCGTCTGCGGCTGCGGTTCCACGATGCCTGCATCCGTTCCGTCCACTCCAGTCGCACCTATCGCGTGGGTCGACATCACCGCCGCAGGAGCCATCACTGCCTCTGCTTTGGTTGCAGCCGGCTGGGCAGTGGCCACATGGGCAGCCGACGGCTTCGCAATCTTGATCGCCGGCTCTGTCGTCGTCACAATCGCGTCGTCCGCCGGGGGATGTGAAACGCCCTCATACGGATCGGTCGTAGCCGCTTGCTGCGCCAGCAGCCCGCTCGCCGTCAAAACCAGAAACATCGCAGTCATGGTCGCGCGCTTCATTCCGATAACTCCCTCAGGCAAACCAGTCCTTCCCTTCCATCTCTTTAGACCAGGCTTGCAGCCAAAAGCGATTCGCCCCTGCCTCTCTCAGGCAGAGACCGCCACTTTCATGCTAATTCCACATCAACCCCTTCTTTCCATGACCTTTTCCCCATGTGTCAAACAAGGAACGAATCAGCCATGACAATCCCCTCGCGCTGTCTCCGCCAGTCCCCCGAATCCTCCTGTGATCGTCGCCACACGGACGGCTACCGCCCAGTTTGTTAAAATCCCTACGGAACTTGAAGATTTTTCCCATTTGGACGGTCAGGAGTTTTTCCCCACGTGCACGGCTTTCTTGAAACGATTCGAAGCACCGCCGGAGCAGCCATCGCCGTGGACCGCCGTCCCAAACTGAATGACCGGCTGCACCACCACATTGTGAGGACTGATATGACTGAGATTGTTGCCATCCGCGCCCGCGAGGTTCTCGACTCGCGCGGCAATCCCACCGTGGAAGCGGATGTGATCCTTGAGAGCGGCGCCCTGGGCCGCGCCATCGTGCCGTCAGGCGCTTCCACCGGCGAGCATGAGGCCGTCGAGCTGCGTGATGGCGACAAAAGCCACTACCTCGGCAAAGGCGTCCTGCAGGCTGTCGCCAACGTCGAATCCGTCATCGCCCCGGAACTCGAAGGCCTTGACGCTTCCAATCAGCGCCTCATTGACCAGGCCATGATTGCCCTCGACGGAACGCCGAACAAGGGCAAGCTCGGCGCCAATGCCATCCTCGCCGTCTCTATGGCCGCCAGCCGCGCCGTCGCCACCACCTTTGAGATGCCCCTTTACCGTTACCTCGGTGGCATCAACGCCTCTGTGTTGCCGACTCCCATGCTCAATGTCCTCAATGGAGGCGCACATGCCGATTCCAACGTTGATTTTCAGGAATTCATGATTATGCCTGTCGGCGCCGAGCGCTTCAGTGACGCCCTGCGCTGGTCCGCTGAAATCTTCCACACCCTCAAGGGCGTGCTCAAGAAAAAGGGTTACAACACCGCAGTCGGAGACGAGGGCGGATTCGCCCCTTCGCTCAAAGCCAATGATGAAGCCGTCGAGCTCATTCTCGAGGCAATTAGCCAGGCCGGCTACAAGCCCGGCGAACAGGTCGCCATTGCCCTTGATCCTGCAACGAGCGAGCTGTACGACAAGGACAAGAAGAAGTACGTCTTCAAGAAGAGCGACAAGCGTGAGCTCTCCAGCGAGCAGATGGTCGCTTTCTGGGAAGACTGGGCGCGCAAGTATCCCATCGTCTCCATTGAGGACGGACTGGCAGAAGACGACTGGGCCGGCTGGCGCGTTCTCACCGACACGCTCGGCCAGAAAATTCAACTGGTTGGCGACGATCTCTTCGTCACCAACACGAAGCGCCTCCAGCGCGGCATCGAAGAGGGCGTGGCCAACTCGATCCTCATTAAGGTAAACCAGATCGGCACCGTTACCGAGACGCTCGAAGCCATTGAACTCGGCCGCCGCTACGGCTACACGGCAATCATGTCGCATCGCTCTGGCGAAAGCGAAGACACCTTCATCGCTGACCTCGCGGTCGCCACCGGCGTAGGCCAGATTAAGACCGGCTCGGCCAGCCGTACCGACCGGATTGCCAAATACAACCAGCTCCTGCGCATTGAAGAAGAACTCGGCGCCGGCGCCGTCTTCCTCGGCCTCGAAGGCCTCAACTACAACGACTAAAATCAGCGGCGAAAATAAACGACAAGCGGAAGAGCGTACACTCTTCCGCTTGACGTTTCTGGGACTCATTCAGCGTGGAGCTCCACTCGTCCGGTGCTCTACACTGGAAGCGATGCGTCGCCTGCCGGCTTTTCTACTATTCCTTTCTTTCTTCCCCGCAGTTGCCCAGACCCAGAGTGGCCTCTCGCTCCAGAATCTGAACCAGGCAGCGTCCATCGGTGCCGATCTCTACCAGAATTCGGGAGCAACCGGTCTTGTCCTGGTCGTGGTGCGCGACCACCAGGTCTTCTTCCACGGCTACGGCGAAACTGCGCCCGGCTCCCACCAGGCCCCCACAGACGAGTCCGTGATCCGTCTCTGTTCTCTCACCAAAATCTTTACCACCGACCTCCTCGCCAAATATGTCGCAGACGGTACGGTTCGTCTCGACGACCCGCTCCAGAAATATGCGCCGCAGCAGGATCTCGTCCCCACCATGGGCGCGCCCATCACCCTTCTTGACCTCGCCACCCACACCTCGGGCCTCTCGCGGGAAATCGGCACCGCACCGCGCCGCACGCCTCACTTCACCTATCCCGACTACACCACCCGCTGGCAATGGCTCCAGACCACCCATCTGCTCTTTACGCCCGGCACCCGGGCCCTCTATTCCAACATCGGCTTTGATCTGCTCAGCGATGCCCTCGCCGATGCCGCCCACCAGCCCTACGCCACCCTTCTCTGGAACCGCACTCTGAAGCCACTCCAGATGTGGGAAACCACCTTCTACCCAACTCCGGATCAATGCACGCGACTGATGGCCGGCGCGCACAATGAGGGTCCCTGCACCATCACGGAAAATACCGAAGGCAGCAGCGGCCTCTATTCCACACCCAACGACATCGTGAAGTGGCTCCGCTATCTCGTTGGTGCCGGCTCACCGAGCCTCCCGGCACAGGCGCCAGATGCCCACGCCGTGTATCTGCTGCCGTCAAGCCTGGTCAGCCAGTACGGGCTCGCGCATGCGGGCCGCCCCTCAGGCATCGGCCTTGCCTGGCTGCACCTGCGACCCAACGACGATCCCTCGCACATCATCGAGAAAACCGGCGGCGGCGCTGGCTACATCACCTACATCGCCATTCATCCCGCAAGCCACACCGCCCTGTTTGTTGCTGCAACAGATGGCCCTCCCCACGACCGCACGCCGGGCTTCAACCTCTACACTGCATCCAACAATGCGCTCCTTGCGCTCGCAGGTCTGCCGCCCCTCCCCATCGAGACAAGAACAAGACCCGCACGGCAGCGCATGCTCCGCGCCTCGCGCACCCGCCCGGCTCACCATCCCACGGAGCGTCGGCGCACCGGACGACGCAAATCGCGACTCAGAGAAACCGCCGTCCTCTAACCCGTTTTTCGTTCCCGTGTGAAACCTGTCACCTCGACCCCGGGCGCTGGCCTTTATTCTTGAAGAGAACTGTTTTCATCAATCTCGAGGTGTGTCTTTACCCATGTCCAGTAAGCGTCCTCTTGTTCTCACCATCCTCGACGGATGGGGCTACCGCGCTGAAACCGCCAACAACGCCATCGCACTGGCCCGCAAGCCGTCCTACGACAAGCTCCTGCGCGAGTTTCCCAACACCCTCATCCGCGCCTCCGAGCACTTCGTCGGCCTGCCCGACGGCCAGATGGGCAACAGCGAAGTCGGCCACCTCAACATCGGCGCCGGCCGCATCGTCCAGATGGACATCACCCGCATCGACGCGCAGATTGCATCCGGCGAGTTCCAGAAGAACCCAGCCATCGTGCAGGCCATGCAGCGCGCCCGGGACAACGGCCGCCAGCTTCACCTCTTCGGCCTTGTCTCCGACGGCGGCGTCCACTCCCACCAGGAGCACCTCTACGCCCTGCTCCGCACCGCGCGCGAGTACGGCGTCGAGCGCGTCTTCGTCCACGCCTTCATGGACGGCCGCGACACCCTGCCCACCTCCGGCGCAGGCTACATCTCTCAGTTGCAGCAGAAGATGCGCGAGTACGGCATCGGCAAAATCGCCAGCGTCAGCGGCCGCTATTACGCCATGGACCGCGACAAGCGCTGGGAGCGTGAGCGCAAGGCCTTCGACGCCATGGTCGTCGGCAAAGCCGAAGGCGGCGCGCACACCGACCCCGTCGCCCGCATCAAGGAGAGCTACAACAACGGCGTCACCGACGAGTTCCTCATTCCCTTCGTCGTCGTGGATGCAGCGGGCAAGCCTGTCGGTCAGATCCGCGATGAAGATGTCTGCATCAACTTCAACTTCCGCGCCGACCGCGCCCGCCAGATTACCCGCGTGCTCGCCCGCGAAAGCGGCCTGAACAAGAAAGGCGGCCGCGATCTCGACGCCTGGGAGCCGCTCGACGAGACCATTCCTCGTTCCGAAATCCCGAAGAATCTCCACTACCTTTGCATGACGCAGTACGACAAGCTCTATGAGCTGCCGCTCGTTATTCTCCCCGAGTCGATGGACAACATCCTCGCCAACATCCTCTCGGCGCATCACCTGCGCAACCTGCGCGTGGCAGAGACGGAGAAGTTCGCCCACGTCACCTACTTCTTCAACGGCGGCATTGAGGTTCCTTTTCCTGGAGAAGACCGCAGTTTAATCCCGTCGCTCAAGGTGGCAACCTATGACCTCGCGCCCGAGATGAAGGCCGAGGCCATCGGCGACACGATCGTCAAGGCCGTTGAAGACACCGCCTTTGACCTCATCGTCGCCAACTTCGCCAACGCCGACATGGTGGGCCACTCCGGCAAGCTCGAGCCCACCGTCAAGGCCATCGAGGCCGTCGATGCCCAGCTCGGCCGCATCTACAAGGCCGTCAGGGAGCGCAACGGCAACTGGCTCATCACCGCCGACCACGGCAACGCCGAACTCATGGTGGACCCCGTCACCGGCGGCCCGCACACCGCGCACACCACCAACCCTGTGCCGTTCATCTATGTCGGAGAAGACGCCAGCCACTATCGCCTGCGCCCCGATGGCTCCCTGCGCGACATCTCGCCCACACTGCTCAATCTCCTCCACCTCGGCCTGCCCAAGGAGATGACCGGCGGCGACCTCCGCGTCCCGATCGTCGGATAAAAAACACCCAAGCAGGGCAAGTTAAGAGGCCTCCAGCATCCTGGAGGCCTCTTAACTTCTAGCCTTTGACTTTTCTTGTGCGAAATCTATCGCGGCAGCAGCGACTTAATCGAATCCGGCAGGCGCTTCTCAATCACCTTTGCGCGCTCCGCTGCAATCCCACCCAAATAAGTCGGTGCAGGAGTCGCCATCAACACCAGCGCAAATGCAATCACTGAGAAACATACCCCCGCGATCGCCGCCGACACCAGCATGTGATACATGTCGGAGATATCCAGACCCAGCATGCTGAACGCCACATGCTCCAGAGGCCGAATGTGCCGGATGACTGCTAGCGCAAATAAAGAGAAGAACACAGACAGCGAGGTCAACACCACCAGCGTCACATCGAGGCTACGATGAAACTTCAGCTTTCCGCTGCAGTGGCTGCACTCGGCCAGATGTTGCTCGTAGTCTTTCCGCATCTCCGGATGAATTCCGGAAATGTCATAACGCCAGCTTGCCAGGATGGCGCCTACAACGCGGTCTGTGCATCCATTTCTTGCCATAATCGGTTAGACTCAATTCTCTGAACTTTGACTCAACGCGCAGCCTCATTTCACCCTGCGTCCGCATCAACACATGCATTCATGGTCAACGCATCCGAACGCCGTCGGAGTGCAGTGAAATGCGGTTGGCTGGACCCTCCGGTTCAGCACAGTCCCTAATTCGGAACCGCTCGCCCCGGTCGCCAAAGTCATGTCAACCTGACACTATTGTAACCGACTTTACTTAAAAGCATACAGAGGAAAGCGGTTGATGTTGCTCCGCCAGCAACAGATGATTCGCCAGCAGGCTCACCCGCCCCTGCAGTGCCCGCTCTGCCGCCACCCGCGCCAGCTCCGGAAGATTATTGCTTTCAGAAAGATGTGCCAGAATCACATAAGCCGCTCGGCCATCGTACTCCTTCTCCAGAAACTCCGCCGCCGCATCGTTTGACAAGTGCCCGACACGCGACAGAACCCGCTGCTTCACGCTCCATGGATAGGGACCATCGCGCAGCATTTCAAGATCGTGGTTCGACTCCAGCAACAGCAGATCCAGCCCCTTCAGTTGCGCCTTCACGTTCGGTGGAACGTAGCCCAGGTCCGTTGCTACCCCCAGCCGCACTCCTTCAGCCTCCATCACAAAGCCCACCGGATCCGTCGCATCATGCGGAATCGTGAAAGGCTGGATCGAGAAGTCACCAATCTGGAACGGCTCCCCCGCACGGAAATACTCCACCGCCGGAAGCCATGTCGGATCCTTCACGGCGCTGTCATGGATCGGTTCGGCTACTTCCACCGCCGTGGTGCCTCCCGACGGTTCTGCCACTCCATCCGCTTCGTCCGGCTCGCCTTCTCCGTCCTCAGCATCCATCTCCGCCTGCCGCGTCGCGGCCTGCTTGCGGCACTGCTCCAGCCACTGTGCATAGGTCATCTGGCGTCGCGGCGTCAGCCAGCGCATCCACGCACGGTGCGTCCCCTCCGTGAAATACACCGGAATCCCCAGCTTTCGCGCCGTCACGGCCAATCCATTCACATGGTCCTGGTGCTCATGCGTCACCACAATCGCGTCCAGCGTCGCAGGATCCTCGCCCGCTACCTTCATCCGTCGGAAAAGCTCCCGGCAGCTCAGACCCGCATCCACCAGGATGCGCGTCCGCCCGCCCGTAACAACGGCGCTATTTCCCTTTGAACCGGACGCCAGTACCGTGAACCGAACCATGCACAGAGCATACCGCGCAATCCCCTTTCCCGCGTACCTACCTGTTGACTCCTTCGGAACCGCCCACGCCGCCCACCTCCACCGCCTGCGGTTATGCTGGTACCCAGGCCGGGAAATCTCATGCACCCGCCCCAGCCGCTCGCCTCGCTCCCAGGAGGTTCCACACCCCATGCCCTTTCCTCGCCATCGATCGTTTCCGCTTGCTTGCCTCGCAATCGTGTGCGCCGCTGCCACAGGCGCTCCTGCGCCTCGCAATGCCGCCCACGCAGCCGATGCACCCGGCAACTCTCCCTCCTGGAATCCTCAAACCGCTGCCCATTACCTCGACACCCGTGAGCTCGAATGGCAAAGCTGGGATCACGCCAAACGCGAGCAGGGCACGTTCTGTGTCTCCTGCCACACCCAGCTCAGCTATGCATATGCTCGCCCCGCTCTCCGCTCCGCACTCAACGAGCCCGGCCTCAACCCGCCTGAGGAAGCCCTTCTGGCCAGCGTCCGCAAACGCGTGCAAGGCTGGAGCCAGTTCCCGCCCTTCTACTCAGATGCCCAGGTCGGCGCGAGCAAGGTTGGCCAGGCCCGCTCCACCGAGGCCATCCTCAACGCGCTCATCCTTCTGCGCTACGACGACCGCCATCTTTCCCCCACAACCCGCACCGCCTTGCAGAACATGTGGAGCCTTCAGCTGACCTCCGGTCCCGATCTCGGCTCCTGGAAGTGGCTCAACTCCAATCTCGCGCCTTGGGAAACACCCGATGCTCAATACTTCGGAGCTGCCATGGTGGCCCAGGCAGTCTCAGCCGCGCCCGATAACTACGCCAAGTCCTCCGCCGTGGTCGGCAACCTCGCCGCCCTGCGCGTCTACCTCACCTCGCACGCTACACAGCAGCCCCTATTCAATCGCATCGTGGTCCTCTGGGCCTCTTCCCACATGCCCGCACTCTTCACTCCCCAGCAGCGCAAGCAGCTCATCCGCGAAATCTACAATCACCAGAACCCCGACGGCGGATGGAGCCTCGCCAGTCTCGGCCCCTGGCAGCGTCTCGACAAGACCCCCGAACCCACCGCTTCCGATGGGTATGCCACCGGGCTCGCCGTCCTCGCCTTGGAAGAAAGCAAGGTACAGGGAGCCTACCTGGA
>JAJYAE010000227.1 GCA_021779695.1 Acidobacteriota bacterium
ACGGCCATTGCGTTATTTGGGCCCGGTTCTGGCGCGGCATTAGCCACCGTCGTAGGTGTCCTGGTTGAAGTTCCCGTCATGCTCTCCGTCTGCAATGCCTGCAATCGGACCAGACATTGGTTTCCGACAACCGATCCAGTCGCGAGCCGCGAGACGGTTTCTTAGCAGGAGGGGTTTGTCGCACTCCCGCGTATCGTCATGCAGTGCATCGTCTGCCCGCTTGCCCTGACGCTGCGGCAGCACCGCACATGCCGGTGGGAGATCAATCAATTTAGATTTGCTCCATTGGATGGGCCAGCGGCTGTGCGCATTTTCCGCAGATCGCGTCAATCAGGTGAGGCGCTTCCGAAATAGATTACCGGCCACGATCATGCAGGTCAGCCCGATCGTGAGCAATGGCCAGTACTGTGGCCAGAACAGCGCGATTCCTCCGCCTTCAAGAAAGCTGCCACGTAATACGATCAGAAAATAGCGCAATGGATCGAGCAAGGTGACGTACTGTACGACCTGGGGCATGTTTGCAATCGGGGTTGCGAACCCGGAGAGCACGATAGCCGGCACCATGAAGAGAAAGACGCCCAGCAGCCCCTGTTGCTGCGTAACGGCTAACGATGAAATCATCAGTCCAATGCCAACCGCGGCGAAGAGGAAGCAGAGCAAACCGATGTAGAGGCCAATCATGCTCCCTGTAAAAGGGACATGAAACCAGAAGATCGCCATCAAGATAATCAGCGTCCCTTCCGCTGTGCCAACCAAAAAGCCGGGTAAGGCCTTCCCCAGCAGAATCTCCGTCGGCGGCATCGGAGTTACAAGGAGTTGATCGAAGGTTCCCATTTCGCGCTCACGCGCCACTGAGAGACCCGTGGTGAGCATACTGACCAGAAGCGTGAGAATGCCGCAGATGCCAGGGACGATGAACCAGCGGGAATCGAGGTTCGGATTGAACCATGCTCGATCCAGGAGCACCGCGGGCGAAGGCTTCATTCCGTGTTGCACAACTTGTGCCTGATTGAACTGGGTCACGATGGATTGCACGTACCCCATGGCAATGGCGGCGGTGTTAGAGTCTCTCCCGTCCAGAACAATCTGAATGTGTGCCGGTCGTCCACGCTCCAGGTCCGCGCTGAAGTTCGGACCAATATCCATGGCCATCAATGCTGCCTTTTTATTGATTGCTTCCTCTACCGCTTTCTGGTCATAGACGAATTGCACCAGGTCGAAACTGGGCGCGCCGGCGAAACGCGCGACAAGCTCTCGTGAGATTTGGCCCTGGTCCTGGTTGTAAACGACAAACGGGACGTGCTTCAGTTCGAAGGTAGCCGCATAGCCAAATACAATGAGCTGAATAATCGGCGGACCGATCAGAACGGCGCGACTGGCGGGGTCGCGCAGCAAGGCCAGAAGCTCTTTCACAACAAGTGCGAAGACCCGCAGAATTCTAGCTCGCATCAGTCCAACCTCTTGCGAAACCGCAGCACAGATAATCCCAGAAAGAGGATGCAGAGGAAGCTCAAGCCCAACAGATTGGGCAGAATGACGGACCAAAGATCGCCGGCAAGAAACGAAGTTTGCAGGGTTGCCACAAAGTAGCGTGCGGCAATCATGTGCGTCATGATCTGTATTGGCTCCGGCATAGAGCGGATATCGAAGAGGAATCCGGACAGGATGAATGCCGGAAGAAACGTAGTGACGATGGCAACCATGGCAGCCACAAACTGGCTCCGCGCCAGTACGGAGATCGCCAACCCCATCCCCAGAGCGGTGAGCAAAAAGAGCGCGGCCGTGCCCAGAAGAATCGTCAGCGATCCGCGCAGCGGGACATGGAACAGGAAGACCGCCATTGCGGTGGATAGCAACATGCCACCCATCCCCATCACGAAATAGGGAACCAGCTTACCCAGCAGGATTTCTGTTTTTGTAACTGGGGTGACCATGATGCCTTCCATGGTGCCGCGCTCCCATTCACGCGCCACAACGAGTGCTGTCAGCAGAGCTCCGATGAGGGTCATGATGATGGCAATGAGCCCAGGAATCAGATAATCGCGGCTAACGAGTGCGGGATTGAACCAGATGCGCACATCAGCCAAGACGGGAACTGCGAGTGGCTGCCCCTGAAGCGTCGCTTGCTGTTGTAACCAGTTCTGCCAGGTTCCATTCACATAGTTCTGAATGATGCGTGCCTGGTTGGCGTCGACGCCGTTGACGGTGAGGTGAATCGGGGCCTCGCCGGAACTCAACGAGAGCCGCGAGAAGTCACTGCGCAGCCAGAGGATCGCCTGAACCTGACCCTGCATCATGGCTTGCTCTGCCGATGCCTGATCGGGAAAGCGCGCCGGATGAAACCAGGGTGAATGATCAAGCTCGCCAAGAAAGGACGCGGTCAGATAAGTCGGCTGATCCACCACTTCGGCAACAGGAACGCTTCGCGCATCGAGCGAAACACCATATCCAAAGATCAGCAGAAGGACCAGCGGCAGGACGAATGCGATGGCGATGCTCGAAGGATCACGAACAATCTCATACACCTCCTTGCGCATGAGGCCTTTGACACGCATCCGGTTCATGATGCCCTCCGGCTGACACTCTCGTGTTCTTCAATCAGGGAGATGAAGGCATCTTCCATGCTTGGGTTGGTCTGATCGGCACGCCGGACTCTGCTCTTAATCTCCGTGGGGGTACCTTCCGCAAGCACCTCTCCAAGTGACATCAGGACCAGCCGGTCGCAATACTCCGCTTCCTCCATAAAGTGCGTAGTTACCAGACAGGTCGTGCCACCTTGCGCGAGCGCATTCACGCGAGCCCAGAACTCGCGCCGCGCCAGCGGATCAACGCCCGAAGTTGGCTCATCGAGAAAGAGGATGCCTGGCTCGTGCATCAACGCGCAGGCCAGAGCGAGGCGCTGCTTGTATCCCAAGGGCAGATCGGCAGCGTTCATGGCGATATAGTCTCTGAGTTCGAGTTCTTCGAGCGCCCACGCAATGCGGTCTTGCTTGCGACGGTTCAGAAGGCCATAGACGGTGGCAAAGAAAGTTAGATTCTGTAGAACGCTCAGTGCGCCGTAGAGGGAGAACTTTTGGGAGACATAACCGATGCGCGCGCGGGCTGACGCTTCGCCGGTGCGCAAGTCGGCGCCGGCGACCCGCAAGGTTCCTGAAGAAGCCGGCAGCAATCCGCACAGCATGCGGAAGGTCGTCGACTTTCCGGCACCGTTCGCTCCGAGCAGCCCGAAGATCTCTCCCCTGCGAACCGAAAAGCTCACATCCTTCACGGCGGCAAAAGATCCGAAATAGCGGTAAAGGCTCTTCACCTCGACAACCGGAACATCATTGGCTGCTGTCATGGTGGCCGAAGGCAGGGGAATGGAATGATGCGGATTTCGATTGAAAAGCAGACTGACAAATGCATCTTCCAGCCGGGCCGCGACAGGCTTCAATGGGCCCTGGACTGCCAGGTCCGCCGGCAAAGATGGCGGTTCAATCCTCTTCATGACGATGCGCAGTCCGTCTCCCTGGATCACTGTATCTACCACGTCTGGCAGGCGCGCGATTTGAGACTGAAGCGCTCGTGGTGCCGTTGCGGCATCTTTGAGAAGGAAGGAATGACCCTGCATGGGTGCGATGAGATTCGAAGGGCTGCCTTGCGCCAGAATCTCTCCTTCGTGCAAAAGAAGGACATGGTCGCATCGCTCGGCTTCGTCCATATAAGCCGTGCTCAAAAGGACGGTCACCTTTTGATGGATCACTTGCTGCTGAATAATGTTCCACAACTCCCGGCGTGAAATTGGGTCAACGCCAACGCTGGCCTCGTCAAGGAGCAGAACCCGCGGAGGATGAATGAGGGTACATGCCAGCCCGAGCTTCTGTTTCATTCCGCCGGAAAGCTTCCCGGCACGGCGCGCGCGAAAGGGACCGAGCGCCGTCATGGTGAGCAATTCATCGAAACGCGACTTTCGCCTGTCCGCGGGAATGTTGTGCAGATCGGCGAAGAGCGTCAGGTTCTCTTCGACCGTGAGATTTTCATAGAGGCCAAAGCGTTGCGGCATGTAGCCGATGCTGGCCTGGAGTTGCAAGGCTTCGTCCGGCAATGAATGACCGAGCACGTGAAGCGTCCCCGCGTCCTGCTGGAGGATGCCAGCAAGAAGACGTAGAAGCGTTGTCTTGCCCGCTCCGTCCGGACCAATGAGCGCAGTCATACTGCCTTCGGCAATCTCGAAAGAAACGTTCTTCAGCGCATCCTTGCGGCTTGTTCCCTTACCAAAGAATTTTCCCAGATTGTCGACGACGATCACGCCCATCTCATCTTTCCTCACAGGGATGGGCGTCGATTCCGCGAGCAGGATTGCTGCTGAGGGGAATCATGACCGTGGCCGGCATGCCCAGGCGCAACCGATGATCGGGGTTGCAGGCATACACGCGCACCCGATAGACAAGCTGCGAGCGCAGTTCCGTGGTTTCTACGTTTTTAGGAGTAAATTCCGATACCGGCGAGATGAATCCGACCCAGCCGGCAAAGCGTTGACCGGGAAAGCTGTCGACCTGGATCCAGGCACGCATGCCCAGGGCGACTTTGCCCATCTGCGCTTCCGGCAGGTAGGCTCGCACCCAGAGCGGATTGTCAAGGGCCAGTGTGAAAACAGGTGTCTGCGGGCTCGCCATGTCTCCGGGCTCCAGAATTCTGTTCTGGATGACGCCCTCGGCAGGGGCAAAGAGCTGGGTATCCGCCAACTGCTTTTGTGCCAAGGCCAGTGCAGCCTGGTCAGCTTGAAGGGTCGCCACCGCTGCGGCGATGTCTTCCTTGCGGGGACCGATCACGGCCAGTTGCAGGGCTTGCTGTTTGGCGGCAAGAATCTGCTCGGTGGCGGCAAGGGCTGCCTTCTGCGCCAAATAAGAGCGTTCTGCATCATCCCGAATCTGTAACGAAACATACTGCTGCTTCGCCAGGGTCTGCTGGCGGTGAAAAAGCAATTCAGCATTCTTCAGGTTGGCCTGCGCGGCAGTCACATTGGCCACGGCCGCCTGAACATCGGCACGCGCCTGAGCAATCTCTTCGGGACGGCTCCCCGCATGCAGCCTCGCCACAACCTGCTGCTGCGCTGCCACAAGAGCCTGATCCTGCGCAACAGCATCGGAAAAGCGCTGTTGTACCAACTGGCCAATCAATTGCCCGGCATGCACCGCGCTGCCTTCGTCCACCAGGAGCTTGTCAATTCGCTCATTATCGTTAAATGCGAGCTGTACCTGGCGAATGTCGACATTGCCATAAATGGTGACGCTGTCGGCCGGCGCGTCTTTCTGGTGAAGCCTGCGCCAGAGGACGATACCGGCGGCAACAAGGATGACCAGTGCCAGGATGGAAATGCGCTTTCTGACCGAAATCATAACGACTCCTTCAACTCGCCTTCCTGTTCAATTCGAAGTGCTGCCATCGAGCAGAGAGTTGATGTTCTCAATATCCAAAGGCGTCAATACCCCCGCTGCCGCCTTGAGCTGGGTCCTGGCCACCAGTTGCGTATAGAGAGCCAGATAGTAGTTGCGCTGTGCCGCCGCATAGTTGGTTGTTGCTGTCAGCAGATCGATGATCGACCGGCTCCCAATCTCGTAGCCCTTTCGGGTGCCCGCGAGTGACACCTTTGCAGAGGTGACAGATTGCTCTGCCGCTCGATACTGGGCAACGCTGTTTTCGAGATCGAGGAATGCCGTCTGGGTATCGACCGTGATCTGGTCCTGTGTATTCGCAAGATTCTCCCGGTTTGCCCGCGCCAGTGCCTGGGCCTGATGAATGCTCGCGCGGGTGTGGCCGCCCTCGAAAATGGGAATGGAAAGATTCAGTGACGCGCCCACCTGATCGATCGCAACGGGAGGAATCAACGTACCTGCCGCATGTTGCCCGACGCCGCTTAAGGTCAGGGTTGGCCAGCGCGCTCGCTCCGCGTATTGAACCTGCTGTTCGGAAACATGAAGCGTCGCCCTGGCCTGTTGCATGAGGGGCTGGTTCTTGAGTGCAGCGGCGACCCAGGCATCCGCCGTATCCGGCTGGGGACCGATCGCTTGGAGCGTGGTTACGTCCCGCAGGGTCCCGATGGGATTGTGTGTGAGACGTGCCAACTGATTCCTGGCCACTGCCACGGCATTCTTTGCTGCAATCAAATCGGCATTCGCAGCGTCCAGTTGCGCCTGCGCTTCCTGAACGGTGATGATGTCTCCGGTCCCAACTTTCAGGCTGGCATTCGTCTGGTCATCAATGCTCTTGAGCAGATCGACCTGCTGCTGCGCGACCCGTTCGTTCGCCTCCGCCTGGAGCACACCGAAATAGGCCTGAGTAACCTCCAATGCAACGACCTGTTGCGCATAGGCCAAGGCCGCCTCACTGGCCGCAATCTTGCTGTCTGCCTGCTTCAGGGCAGCGAGGGTCTGACCATCGAACAGAGACTCAGTCAGACTGGCACTGAAAACATCGGAGTGGTAACCGGTGGAAATTGTCTGAGCGCCGAAGCCTGTTACACGTCCCGTGTACATGCCCCCGCTGGTAAACGCGTTGACATGGGGAAGAATCGCCGAGCGCGCCAGTGGTTTACCAGCCAACTCCGCGTCCAGTTGTGCGCGTGCTTGTGCCAGCATCGGTGATGATCCTGCAGCCTGCTGGTAGGCAGTTGCCAGATCCTCCACGGCTGACTGCGCTGCGGTCTGTGTCGCGCTCCACAGAACCGCCCAAAGAGCCGATGAAAGCGCCCAAGCCAAATGGTTGAGCAGAGTGGCACTTCTTAGTCTTGAAGGGCGGTCAAAGCTTCTTCTTGCCGGGAATACTCTCATTTCATTCACCTGACAACGTCGCCAATCTTTTGCCGACTGGTAAGGTGCTCTCACTCAGAGCTTTCGAGCGCCTCGAAGATCGGCTCTCCATCTCCGATAACTTTTGTTGCCAATGCGAACCGCACGATTCTCACGGTCTCCAGCACCTTTTCTTTCGCGATGCCCTGCATCTTCGCCTTGTTGGCCATTGCCTGAGTACACGCCTTGCTGCTTGAGGCCAGCGCAGCGGCAAGATAGATCAAGGTGCGCGTCTCATCGTCCAGCGCTCCTTCGGCCG
>JAJYAE010000015.1 GCA_021779695.1 Acidobacteriota bacterium
GGAAGAATCGCGGCGAACAACCGTACGGGCTTGGCTTCTCCTGGACGTCGTGGGTTGCCAGGATCAGCCACCCGCCCGCTTGCTGGCACTTGGCGATGAGGGCGTTGACAGTTCCAAGATTCTCGCACGATTGCTCCAGAAAGTACGCAGAGAGCTGATTCAGATCTGTGCGCCCTTGATTGAACGTCTGCCCACCCGCCCTGCATGCCCGAAAATGCCTTCCCGCTCTCCGCTTGGTATCGGGTCTTGGCTCGCTGATGGGGTATGACAGAGTCTCCAATCGGTAATGTGGAAGAATCTCCTGGAGTGCGGCCTGATTCTTCTCAATCGCTTCCTCGAAGCGAGCGGGCGGCGTGTTCCAGGAATGGCAATGGGAGTAGGTATGGCAACCTAACTCGTGGCCATCCTCCGCGAGCTTCTGAATCTCATCCAACGAGCAGATGGGTCCTGACGCCGAGTCCTTTCCGACGAGGCCCATCGAGACGTAGTAGGTCCCTCGCGCGCCATAGTCTTGCAGGATGGCACCGCCTCTTTGCAAAGCCGTCCTGGGAAAGTCATCAAACGTAAACGAGACGATGGGGCGCGTGAGCCGCAAATCGATCAGCCTGCGATAGAGTCCTTTGGCAAGATTCCTGGCAACATATCTCTCGATCCTAGTCAGCATGTTGGGAACGTCCGTTCTCAGCCAGGGTTGCTGCTTGTTCCGGAGCCGCTTTCTTGTTACCGACTGCCCATCCAAGCTGGGCCATATAACGCGTCAATTGCTGCGCAAACTGTGAGGAGAACATCTCTGCCCCGCGTGCATTCAGGTGCTGAGAGTTATAGAACATATCTGTATCGTTGGCGTACTCCCAATTGCTGTAATCCCAGAAGGGAATCCCATACTGCTCGGAGAGCTTCTTGAACTCCGCAAAGATCTGAGAGCGATCATTGGTCATCCTCTGCATGGGTGCATACTCAGGAGAGTAGACAAAGACAAGCTGGATTCCATTCTGTTTGCAAAGCAGAATCAGGTCTTCGAGTACCTTGATCCCTCTCGGCTCGATTGCGAACGAGACGCCGTGAGGATTCCCCGCGCGGAATTGTGCAAAGTCATTCGTCCACGAGCGATCGCGCGGCATGAAGCCGCCATAATAGGTCTGTCTTGGATTGATGCCGGCCAAGCCTCGTACTCCGACCCACCATGTGAAGTTCATATCCTCAACTGTGTAGTCGTAGAGCGGAATGAATCGTCCTTTGACGAGACTCGGGTCGGCCATTTGCATCATCTTTAAGACAACTGGATCGTCGAGATAGGGTACATACATGGCCGGTTGATACACTTCTTGGGTCGTAATGAAAGTGAATGCATCCAGGCTCTGGACAACAAGCTTCGGCTTTCGATTATGCTCCAGATAGGCTCGAAGAACGCCTAATTCGACGTCGGTCTGCGACCCCACCTTTCCAATATTGAAGGCCCTTAACCCGCTTGTTTGCGCGATGATCCTCGGGTCAAAATGATAGGTCGCTCGCGATGATCCTGAGATGATGATGTCCGCATTGACACGGCCCTGCATCTGTTGATTCCAGGCTCCGATCTCATCCGTTCTCACCATCCTTAATCCCTTGGACACGAGGCCATTGAGCATGTAGCAGATGCCCGCGAGGATTCCGGCGAAGCAAAGAAGCCGGAGCACGGCCGGCCACGCATCCTGGGCTCCAGCTGCGGTCTCCACCGGGACCGCACGGGCATCTGATGCGTTCTTGAGGCCATCGATTTGGCTTGTCATGCTCATGTGATTTCTTGACTGGCTTGCGCTCCGAGGACTCGATTCAGCAAACCTTTGACTAGAACTGGAAGTAGATGAACTGCGTGCTCCGATAAACGCCAAAGAGGATGATCACGACAATTAATGAAGCATAGACGGCCCATCGCAGGGGCATGGACCGCTGAATGACCTCAGCCAGATCCAGTTGTCTTCCCTTCAGAATCTCAGCGAGTTCCAGAAGCAGGATAGAACCTACAGCCACTGGGAACTGCCTCATATAAAACTGCTCCGTTGCGATATGGTGCAGATCCCAACGAACAGTCAGGTGGGACAGGATATAAATTGCATCCGTGAATGACTTTGCCCGGAAGAAGATCCATGCGAAGCAAGTCAGCACAAAGGTTGTTCCAAGCTGAATTGACCTGCGCAAAATCGTGCCGCGAGCAAGCCCGCATGCCGCCATCATCCGATCGCGATAAGGCTGCGAAAGCTGGCCAGACACAAGATAGGCTCCATTGAGCGTTCCCCAGATGACGTACGTCCAATTTGCCCCGTGCCACAATCCACTCACAGCAAAAGTGATCATTAGATTGAGAACATGCCGCGAGCGTCCGACTCGATTTCCTCCCAGGGGAATATACAAATAGTCCTTGAACCATGTCGAAAGAGAAATATGCCAGCGATGCCAGAACTCGCCGATCGACAGTGAATGATAGGGGCTGTCGAAATTCTCCATGAGGTGGAATCCCATGACCCGGGCGGCGCCAATCGCAATGTCTGAATAGCCTGAGAAGTCGCAGTAGATCTGATACGCGAAGAATACCGTGGCGATCGTCAATTGCGCGCCGTTGGCGCTCTTCGGACTCTTATAAACATCATTGACATAGAGTGCAAGCCGGTCCGCGATGACCACTTTCTTGAAGAAGCCATAGGCCATCCTCTTCAGGCCCTGCGTTACATTGTCGTAGCTGAATGCATGATGCTCGCGAAACTGGTGCAAAAGATTTTGAGGTCGCTCAATGGGGCCCGCCACAAGCTGCGGGAAGAACATCACGTAGGTTGCATAGACAACCAGATTCTTCTCAGCCCTTTGTTTTCCGCGATAGACCTCGATCACATAACTCAGGCTCTGGAACGTGTGAAACGACAGCCCTATCGGCAAAATGATGTTCCATGCCGGAGGACTCAAGTGGACGCCAAAGAGACTGTAGACAGACACCACGCTGTTAATTGCGAAGTAGAGGTATTTGAAGACAAGCAGGACGAAGCAGGTGGAAGTGATACTCACGAAGAGAAGCGGCTTGCGGTACTTTGCATCCACCTTCTCAATTCCCATCCCAGCCAGATAATCAATCATGATGGTGATAAACAAAATGAAGATGTAGCTGGGAATGAAAGCCATGTAAAAAACGCAGCTCGCCAGGAGCAGCCACGGGACTTTCATGCTCCGTGGAATCATAAAGAAGGCGGCCACGACGACCGGAAAGAACACTGCGAATTCGAGGGAATTGAAGAGCATTGACCTATTCTTTGTTTCGCAGGAATGTACTTCCTACCACTTCCGTTTCAGTCGCTTCAACTTTGACGAGCCTGTTCATGCGGCGGTGCGCGATCGAGATGATCTCTTCCACTTCACGCCGGAAGAGACGACGAAGCCGCATCAACTGCCCACCGTCTGCCCGTGAGCCCCGCCACGCACAGGATCGCAATCAGGGGTATAAAGGGAATGCTGTATCGGGCTTGCGCAAGAATCGGAAGATGCACCAGAAAGACTGCACCGATCAAAACCAGGGATGGAAGACTGTTGACCAGATATCCGCGACGCTTCAACGACCCTATGCCGATCAAGGCAAAGAATAAATACGGCAATTGAACGAAGACATTTGCGATCGTCGCGAACCACGTCCTGCCGCCGAACCAGAAATTGAATGCATTTTGCAAGATGCAGCGCAGAAATAGAAGCGGGTCCTGCCGGTAACGCGCTTTCACCGCCTGAAACAGGTAGCGCGAAAATCTCAACTCATTCTGCGGGTCATAGAACGTCTGATAGTAGCCGTTGGCGCCATCTTCGAATTGATACCCCAACTGCTCTGCGATATGGTCGCGTATGCGAGATGCCTCTCGATCCAGGAGCCAGACAGGTCGACCAGACCAGAGTTCTGCGTTGATGTACTGACCCGCCTGTGCAGAGACTCCAAGAACACTGGCTGTTGGTACCACCTGATGCGTGAGGCGATAGTTGCGGATGGTCCACGGCAGCAGAACTAAAAGCATTGGGAGGACGAGTGCCGAAACCCGCATCAGGACTTGCGCCATCGAGCGTCCTTGTCGTTGAAGCCGCGGCCAGAAGGGCAAAAGGAACACAGGAACCAGCAGCGGCGTGCTGCGAACCAGGACGGTCAGTCCGAGAATCATCCCTGCGGTCCCGAATTGCAGCAGGCTTCCGCTTGTGTAGGCCTTCATAAGAAGGAAGACGAAAAGTGCAAGCAGCAACGCGAACAGGACTTCAACACCACCTCGGCTCTCGGCAATCAGAATTCCCGGATGAATCAAGAATAGGCTGGCTGCGAGGTCTCCGGTGAACACTCCCATATCGCGAGGCGGACGAACCACGAGGCTTGTCAATGACCGGATCAAAAGCGCGGTCAGTATCGCAAAGAGCAGGTTGGCGCACTTCACCACGAAAAAGCTCTGCCCGAAGACCACATAGATGCCGGCAAGCAGGAGGGGATAGCCGGGCTCTCGCATCATGGTAGGAGCAGTGTCGGGGTAGAACCGATAGCCGTGCCCATCTGCAAGATTGGCGGCAATCAGATCGTAGCCGTCGGTAAATCGCCCCTGATTGTAGTCGGGAGAAATCTTATGGCTCAGCGAGGGGATGAGGACAAAGACAATCAAAATGTTCAGCAGCAGACTTACTGCCAGAACATAGCGCGCAATGGGAGGGGATACCAATCCCTCGACCCGTTGCTTCGGGCGGAAAGTGACACTCTGAGCAACGCTCTGGGAAGAAGTAACTCGCATCGGAATTCAATCAATGACGGTCTCCAGGACCTGACTCATGCCATGGAGCCCACGATACATCGCTCTAAAGCCTGCGCTACACAACCTGATGAATGCGCGAGGTCGTTTGTTGGAAAGGTCGTGGCGTAAGCGACTTCTTGTCAGCATTGGCGACCTTGACTCTGCCGGGAAAATTGACCAGCATCAGGATCGCAGTGAACCAGATTGGTCCAATGCGCGCAAAAGTCGATTCAGAAAGATTGTAGATAATGGCGATGATGAGAACGGCGAACTCAACACGCGGATAAAGAAAAGTGACAGGCGTCTGACTGATCCTCTGGATCATCGATTGGCCATAGGTGACGAGTACCGCAAACATCAGCAAAAGACCAAGGATGCCGCCATCAAGATAAATGTCAACATATCCGCAATGCGCATTCGGAACGACGGTCTGCATGGCCAGACTGATCGCATAACCGCCGGGCCCGCCCCAGAAGTTCCAGAATCCAGCCCCAATCAGCGGATTGACGGTGCTGGCCGTGATGTTTTGCCAGATGTCCGTGCGTCCGGTGAAGGTCATATTGCGCCCAAGCGCCTTCACAACAGGCGCGATCACTGAGCTGAACTGCTGCGAGAAGAAGACGAGAAATGGAAGTGCCAATGCTCCAGCAAGAACACAGCGATTGAAAAACTTTGTTGCCAGCCACTTGCCTCTCATGATGAGGAAGACACCGATGATGACGCCGAGCAGCGCTGTTTTGCTTTGCGACAGTTGCAGCAATCTGAGCGCGATGGCGAGCAGGATGAGGCGGTCCCACGTCGCAATGATCCATTTCCCCAGCTTTCTTCCCTGCCGAACTTCCATGCAGTCCCACACAAGGAAGACGCTAAAAAGCAGGACGATCTCCCCTAGAGAATTTTTTTGCGTGGTCACTCCCGTGAACATCATGTCTCCAGTCACGGTGTAAGCGCGCCCATAGTCGGGGAAGTATTTAATGAAGACGATCGACAGAGGAAGCAGGACCGCGGCGCATCGGAAGTACACTGCTCTTGCCGCTTCCAGCGGCGCCCGCTCTGAAAAAATAGCGCCCGCTACAAAGATCAGCCCAAAGTCCTTGGCGAGCCTTTTGATTGATCCAGAAGGGTCTCCCGACCAGATAACGCTCATCAGGAAATATACATAAAAGGCCATGAGAACGGGATTCGCAGTGAAAATGCGCGTCCATTTCATGCCGCGATAAGTTGCGATTACAAACGATGCGGAAATTGTAATGAAGAAGAAGCCGGCATCCAGAGCACTGCCACCCGCTTCATTTCCCATCTCCGAAACGGTGACGATTCCCCCTGTAATCCATTGCGTTGGATGACGCGAACTCAAGATCATCAGGAGCAGAGTTGGCACCCATACCGCCAGGCTGACGCCCTTGCGCCTGCCGCTGTCTTTTACCAGCAGCCAGGCACTGAAGAACAACGACATGCCTAATGCGATATGTCCCATCGAGGAATCCGAACCTTATGCGTGCTGCGGGGGAGTGTCAGGTTACGAGGCGTCAAAAAAGAGACGATGCTGCAACTCAAGCGTTAGAAGTCGTGTGATTTCCGTGGTGAAATTTCCCGTCCCTTTCAAATGCGAAGTCACCATGGACTCTACGACACGGGGCTCCAGATACGGCCGGGAAAGACTGCGAGGATCCAGGAGCATGTCCCTCACGTAAGCAGCCAGTCTGTCGCGATACCAGACACGAAAATGAGTGAACTTATGCCTGCCTAGAATGGCACGCTCAAGGTGGAGTCGCGAAAAGAGGTGGTCTGTCCTGGCAAGCCACTGAGGCATTCCATAATCGTAACTATATTCGGCCTTGAAGCTAAATTCACGCATTGCGCGAAGCATCGCTCCACGCACGCCTCGTTGCCCTCCGAGGCCACGGTCCGTTGGGATCTGAGAGTAGCGACTGTCCCCATCCGCAATGAGTCGCGTGCAGTGATCGCTGTCCTCAAAGATGTCTTTTTTCACAATCCTGGAATCAGGTGCCTGGAATGCAACTTCTACCACCTCGTTGTCCAGAAAGGGGGAGCGGACGGAGACCTGAGTTTGCTCCAGCGCAAGCAAGCTGTACTGATACCAGGGCGCCTGCCGAAACGCAGTAAAGGAGACTGCATGTCCGCTGGAGATCTTCTGATAGGTCTGGTGCGCCTGCACCACATGCGCCATGAACTCCTGAGTGAACAATCCCGTGCTCGGCGTACCGGCTTTGAAGGCTCTCAGTCGCCTCAGGATTTCGCTTCCATAATTTCCCGTCAACCGTATGGGCGCAATCTGTGCTGCCAGTTCATTGGCATAGAGATCTGCGCCGCGTGTTACCGCCACGCATCCATCAGTCAAATAAACGGCACGCTCGGCATACTGCCCAAACTTTGATAAATACTCATCGCCGACCGGAATCACTTGATACTGCTGGTGAGCGACCTCTGCGATCTTACGCGCGATACGGACATCATGACATTCTCTGAACGGCCCGCCAAATGTGTAAGTGGGCAGGGTCTGCTCGGGCAAGCCGGCCCATGCCATGATCATTCGCGTGTCGAGCCCGCCCGTCAGGGAGATGGCAACCTTCCCAGGCCCTTCAAAGTAGCGAGGCAACTGTCTGGCAAATACGTCCCTGAGACGCTCGTAGTACGAGTCGGAATCAAGGCTCCCCAACTCCTCCCATTCGCGCGGTTCAAAGTAGGTGCCTTTCGCGACCAGCTTCCCGGCTGCGAACTCCCACGCCGAGCCATTCGGCAGAACATGGATACCCTGAAACAATGATCTGTTCTCAAGGACGCAGCCGCAGGTGACGAACTCCCCCAGGCTGCGCATGTCGGGCCGGCGCGTCTCAGCCACAACAGCCAGCAACGCTTTCGCCTCAGCCGAAAAGTAGATGGCATCGGCGCCTTCGTGCACATAGAGCCGATCCATCCCAAACCTGTCGTTGAAGAGCTTCGCACTTCCCTTCAGGGTGTCGATAAGAAGGCCATGGAAACGTCCATTCAGACTGCGCGGAAAAGCGGGGTCGTCGGCAGTGCGCTGAAGCAGATACGTTGGCCTCAGGGTTTCGGCTGCACCGTTGTCGTTGGGCCTTCCAACAAGAGGAAGCGGGCCTGAGAACTCCTCGCCGGCGAAAAAGAGAACATCGCCTTTATCCGGCTGCTGCAAGGGCATGTGTGCGGCAAAGGATCCCTTGCGTGCAGTCCACGCAACGTAAACACCGGAAGCAGGATGTTCCCACGATCCCGCGGTGTAAGTGGGATCGTGCAGCATCTTCGAATGCATGGTGCGCAGTTGACTGGCGGCCCACTCTCGCGGCCGCGTTGTGATGATTCCTACCAGGCCCGGCATAAACTCCTAGGACACCTCATACGCGGTTGAGTATTTGCGCCGGTACCAAGCTTCGCGCAGATCGCGCAAACGGCTGGCGACTGCTTCAGGAACCTGCTCGGACACGGGACGGTGCAGGCCGTACTTCAGCGCAATCCTGCCTTTTGCGGTTAACGGAATGTAGTAACGCGGCACATCGATTCGTTTAAAGGCATTTCGTTCCTTGAAATCGCTCAAGCTATCGGTCTGCTTCTTGCCGTAAGCGAATCGCGAGTAGGTGAGATACCGGACGCCACGGTCTGCGCAGCTCCGAACGGCGGCTGCAACCAGAGCATTCGTTGGAGCCTTGTCCCTCTGGCTCACCAGAGAAACAATATTCATCAGCCCTGCCTGCGTCCGCGTTTGATCGAAGACAAGCTTGATGAATCCAATCAGTCGCGCATCGAAATATGCGCCGACAAATACGCTGCTGTCGAGATACGTCGCTTCTTCCCGATACACGGTTTCCAAACTTTTTCCGAAGTGCGGGAAGCGCCGCCCCTGCCTGATGGGTGTCTCGTTGTAGATGGACCAGATGCCCTCAACAAGTTCGCGAGAAAGGTCGACCTCGCGTAGCACAACTCCCTTTTTCTCTGCCTGCTTGGCTTTATTTCTGGCTTTGAATCCAATCTGCTTGGTCCACCAGTTTTCGAACGTGCTGATCTCCAGCCCGGCGAAGTTGTCCCACTCCATCGCATACGGATAGAGCGGCTTCGTCTCCGGTAGCCGCTGGAGGAAGGTGAAGAGGTCGGCTCTTCCCTTCAGTTTTGCCAGACCGGCATCAATCTGCTCTGCCGGCTGATCCAGAAATTGAAACATGTCCGCATCAAGACGGGCGACCTTCACGAAGCGGCCGCGCGTCTTTATTGATTGACCGCAAATTTCCACTGAACGATTCCCAAATTCTGATCAAAGTTGATTGGCGGAGAGGGGTAGGATTTGAACCTCCGGATGAGCGAACCCATCACGACCAGTAAACTGGCCGCTGCCTTAGCCAACGGCGACCTCTCCGCAACTTGATTGAGCCAGGATCAACCTAACTCGAAACATAAGGCTGGCGTATCGGATTTATATGCAGCAATCCGAGGAGCCGCCCTGCATGATAAGAAAGCTTGAAAAGACAGATCATAAACTGCGTTTCGCCACGGATCAGCGCAAAGGGCAAAAGCAGCAGATAAATTGGAGTGGATACAACAGCCTGAGCCAGCCGTAGCGGCTGCAAACCATGATTGCGCTGTGCAAAGATCCCGCGAAAAAGAGCGCGCCGGACAAGGAAGCCGCGCTTCCATCGGCTCTGTGGCACAAATTCGTGAACGCCAGCTTCATGACACCATACGAACTCAAAGCCTCGCTCGATGCAACGGCGGAAGAAGTCTTGATCCTCACCGGACAAGCAGGCCGGATTGAAGGGTTCGTCCAGCCCATCAAGGATTGAACTCCGGAAGAGCACGTTTCCGGTCCGGCATTGACGCCACTCCAGCTTCATGCCCGTCGGATGCGTGGGGCGATCGAAGAAGCCTCCGCGCTTTACCCATTCTGGAGCGCCACTCTCGAACTCAGGATCCACAGGCCCAAGCACACCCGCCGCGTCAAATCGCGTGAGTGCGCTCCACAGCGTAAGAAGCCATTTCGGCGGCGGACACTCATCGTCATCGATGAATGCGTGAAAAGATCCCTCCGATGCCGACAGAGCCCGGTTGCGCGCCAGCGCAATGTTCTGTCGCGGCTCTAATTGATACGCAATCGCGATGAGAGCGCGCTGCCTGCTGGCTTCCACAACCTCTCTGGCGCTTCCCGCTGCATCGTTGTCTACAACCACCACCGAGAATGTGAACTTGCCGTTGGTCTCCTGACAACCTAGCGCATCCAGCAGTCGCTCCAGCAAGGCCGGCCGCTTGAAAGTGCAGATGCACACGCCAATATGGGGAATGGATCCAGTCATCTCGATCGTCGATCAGTGTCCTGCTGCAAGAATCTTGTAACGTTGTCGCAGTTGCCCGTTGCAGTTTCATTCGTGGATCTCTTGCCGCAAGATCCTTCCGCCTGGCAGGGCACGCTTGAGCCGGCTCATCTGTTCCTTGTGAATAAACTTTCGAACCGATGGATCGAGTTGGGACTTGCCACGGCTCAGCGCCGACCACAAATACCCGGCGCCAAGCGCTGCGCCACCGACCAGAAGAGGCGCTTTGGTCATTTGGTATGCAACCCGCGAGACCTCCCAAAGGGGGTGGTTGCCAAGTGAATGATCCTTCATCCCCATCTTAAATCGTGCCTGCACCTTACCGCGTTGCGCAGTGCCCATCACGCGAAGATGATTGCAGACACGCTCAGGAAATGTTCTGGTCTTCCATCCATGCATGCGCGCCATCACCACGGCCAAATGATCGATTCCTCCACCCTTCATCGGCCGATAGCCACCTATCGATTGAAAGCACTCGCTCCGAAACATCTGGCATCCGCCCCAGACATTTTCGATGTTCGAGAATCGATAATCGTACTGCATGTCGCCCTCGCGAAATGCCGGACCCCATACACCAAGGGTTTCTGCTTCAAGCGACCTCGAAAGCAGATACTCGAAATGGTCGGCGACGATTTCGACATCCGCATCCAGATTCACGATTACCTGCGGCTTGGCCTTTGAGGCGATTTCCATCCCAGCATTGAAGGCATGCACTTTGCCCGCAAAGTCGCGCCCGCTGCGCTGACCACGAGAGATCAAATGAATCCAATCGAACTGGTCCGCGTATCGACGCACAATCTCTGCGGTTTGATCCGTAGAACCGTCATCGACGATAACCCACTTCGCCGGCAGACAACTTTGAGCCACCACGCATCGCAGCGTGCGCTCAATGAATTCGGCCTCATTGCGGGCAGGGGTAACAATGACGTAGACCGGGAGCTGTTTCATTCCGTTCCATGTTTCCGGATGATCTTGCGGGTCAAACTGGTTCCATCTTTTGGATGGGCGCAAAAAAGCAATCGCTTCAAGCAAGCGCGGACCAGGCGTTATACGCCGGTGATGACCCGGCTGGCAGTTGGCATTACGCCGACATGCGGTTCAGCGATCGGGCTGCAGGACATCCTTTCCACAAATGCATGAACGGTGGAAATGACGCGCTCGCGCTGTTCCTCTGTCAGTTGTGGATACATGGGAAGAGAGAGAATCTCGCCGGCAACCTCTTCCGTAATCGGAAAGTCGCCCTTGCAATAATTCAGCGAGCGATAAGCCTTCTGCAGATGGAGTGGGACCGGGTAGTGGATGCCGGTTCCTATCTTATGCGCCTTCAGAAACTCGATGAGAGCTTTGCGCTCGCTTGTCCGGATGACATAGAGGTGATACACCGGCTTCGATCCCTTCATCTCCCTCGGACATCCGATGGTCTGCTCGCTCTCAAGTCCGCGCGTATAGGCCGACGCATGCCGCGCTCGATCGCTGTTCCATTGCGCAAGATAACGCAGCTTGGCATGCAGAAAGCCCGCCTGCATGGCATCGAGCCTGCCGTTGTACCCTTCGATATTGTGATAATATTTTTCGCTCTGTCCATGATCGCGCAGCATTTTTACCTTCTGCGCCACGGCAGGATCATTTGTCGTGACCGCACCGCCTTCACCACAGGCGCCAAGATTTTTACCGGGATAAAAGCTGAACGCCGACGCCACCCCTACCGATCCGGCCTTGAGCCAGCGAGCCTGCTTTGCGGAATAGTACTCCGCGCCATGAGCCTGACAGGCGTCTTCGATCACGCGTAATCCAAATTGATCCGCGAGAGCCATGATGCCATCCATATCGGCCATCTGACCATAAAGATGGACCGGCACAATCGCAGTCACGGGTCGGCCGTTCCTCAGGCTGATCAGCGCCCCGGAATCATCGCGAATGCACTTCATCTCAAGGAAGCGCTGCAGCATCACGACCGACATGTTATAAGTCGTCTCGTCAATGTCGACAAATTCCGGAATCGCCCGACATTGCGAGATGGCTTCTGTCGTCGCAATGAAAGTGTGCGGAACGGTGATCACGACATCTCCCGGCTTCACGCCACTCGCCATGAGGGCAAAGCGCAAGGCATCCGTTCCGCTGCTGATTGCAATGGCGTGGCGGGTGCCACAGAAGGCCGCAAAGTCTACCTCGAATCCCTCAACAGCTTTGCCACCGATGAAGGTTGCGTTCCGGAGGGTCTCATGGAAGATTGCGGTCAGTTCTTCACGCAACTCCTCATGCGGAGTGATTAAATCAAGGAATGGAATCTCAGAGTGGTCTGTCATAGTTAGCTCCATTACTGCATCATTCTGGGCGGTTCCCGGCGCGGACCAGGCCTGACGCTCGCTGAATCGTTTGTACTTCTACTTCGTCCGAGTGAAGTTTTCGCGATCTCCAAGCCGGACATTATCTTTCTTCGAGAAGTAGAGCGCCTGGTTGTGCGCTTGTTCTCTTGCCTGAATCCGGTCCAGGTTGGGCAGTGTTTGTTCGAACAGAATCTTTCCGTACTCAAGTGACCGTTTATAGACGTCGATCACCTCATCAAACTGCGGATAGATGGAATATTTAAGCTGGGCAATAATCGGGCCGTCGTCAATTCCTTCTGTAATCTCGTGGATCGTAATACCGTGCTCAATCTCTTCGTTCTTAAGGGCCCAGTTAATCGGCGAGACGCCACGGTAGCGTGGCAACGGGCCATTGTGAAGATTGATGATTCTTTCGCATCGATCGATGAACCAGCCCTTGATGATCTTGTCGTAGAACACTGAGATGACGAGCGGCAGTTTGCCTTCACCAACAAGAAGCGCAGGTATGTCCTTATAGGCTCCGGATTCGACAACAGGCACGCTGTTCACGCGGCCCCAGTTCGCAAAGGAATCCGTCCAGGTCGGCTCCGGGATGACCGGCACAATGGTGCTCACGCGGTAACCATTGGATCGCTGCAGGCACTCCGACACTTCGATGGCAAGCTTGCCCTTGCCCATGACAATGACTTCTTTCACAGGTCCCCCAATTCGGATTTGTTGTTTGGATTTGCGGAGATGCGACAGAAGGGAAGCTTGTAGCCGCGCCGCTTCAGAGGTAGATGAGCGCGCCCCGCTGCTTCATGGACTGGCTCGCGGCTTCAAGCATGTTGACGACGCGAAGCCCGGCCTCACCATTGTTGAATGGCTCGACCCCGCTTGAGGCGCAATCTACGAAATAGGTCAGCTCCCTGTGCAAGGCCTCCGCTTGTTCCAGCTGTGGGGCCCACATGTCTCCCGACCGGTAGCTGACAAGCAGCTTATACACGCCTTCCTGATTCGTGATGTTGATGCCCTTGTCATAAATCTTGATTTTCTCGTCTGCCTCAAGATCGTTCCAGACAAGCATCCTCTTTTCCCCACCAATCAGCGTTGTGCGCACTTTAACGGGAGACAGCCAATTCACATTAATATGCGCGATGACCTTGTCAGGAAAATACAGCGTCATGAAGGCAATATCTTCATGGCCATTCAGATGTTCCTGGCCCGTTGCCACAATGGCTTCCGGCTTCGCGCGAAGGAGATGGTCCATGATTGAAAGATCATGCGGCGCAAGATCCCAGAGGACGTTCACGTCGTGCTGAAAGAGCCCTAGATTCACACGGGTCGAATCGTAATAGTAGAGCTTGCCAAGTGAGCCTTCATCGAGCAATTGGGCAATCTTTCGCACTGCGCCCGTGAACAGGAAGGTGTGATCGACCATGATGACCAGCTTCTTCTTCTGTGCCAACTCGATCAGTTCTTCGCCCTGGCTGCGGTTCACCGTGAACGGCTTCTCTACAAAAACATGCTTGCCGTTTTCGAGAGCTTCCTTCGCAAGCTCATAGTGAGTCCACACGGGCGATACAACCGCGATCGCATCATTGTCCGCAGAACGCAGGACTTCATGCGCATCCGGTGTAACTCGCACTCCGGGATATGCCTTTTGCGCTCGCTTTTGCGCTGCCGGACTGATCTCCGCAATCGCTGTAACCTCTGACCCTTCCAGATTCATCAGGTTCCTGACTATATTCGGCCCCCAATAGCCATATCCGATAACTCCAAATCTCATATAAATACCTACTTTCCTGCACAGCGAAGGTGAAGCTCCCCTGGGCCCCCGAGTCTGCCCAAGTTTGGTTGCTTGCTGAGTTAAGTTTTAAGAGGGAATCAGATCGAAGATTGCTTAATATGCACCTGACCCGCGGATGACGGCGAGCGGCGTGCGAAGAAGAATCTTGATATCGAGCCAGGGGGTCCAGTTCATGGCGTAGCGCAGGTCCAGGCGAACCATCTCGTCAAATCGGACTGAGCTGCGGCCCGTCACCTGCCACAGGCCGGTGATGCCGGGCTTCACTTCCAGAATTCTTCTCCGATGCCAGGTCTGGTAGGCCGACAGTTCGTAAGGAATCGGCGGACGGGGTCCCACGAGCGACATTTCGCCTTTCAATACATTGAAGAATTGCGGCAGCTCATCGAGGCTCGCGCGCCGAAGAAGTGAACCCACGGGTGTGATTCGCTTATCGTTTGTTAGCTTATAGACGGGTTTTGGCCCGCCGGAATTTGCGGCTCCATTCTCCTGGTTGCGAATCAGCCCCGTAACAAACTCCTTGTGGACACTGGCGTCATTGTTTGAATACATCGATCGGAACTTCAGAAATGTGAAGCATTCGCCAAACTGCCCTACGCGCTGCTGCCGGAACAGAATTGGCCCTTTGGATGTCAAACGGACTGCAAGTGCAATCAGTAGAAATAAAGGCGACAGTAACACGATGACAATCAGGCTGACCACGACATCGATGGATCGCTTAATCACCAGCTGAAGCTTATCCTGCTCACTCTTCTCAACAAGGTCCGGATAAAGTGTCACGTTGCTTGGCGTGCCCGCCCTGCTGTGGTCCCATTCATCTGGGAAAAAATGAAACGTTACCTTGATCCGTTCATAGTCTTCATCCAACAACTCATCGCGCAGTGCGGCGCTCACACGCTTCATGAGCGTTCCTGTGAGGGTTCCACGTTCCTTCACTAGCATTTCAGTGAACATGGCGCCAAGGACCTGCTGGTGCTCATACCATCCAATTGTGTCGGTATCTCTGCTGGCCTGAATGAGAGCACTGGCCGCCTTGCCGAGAACATCCGTCGTCTTGGCCACACCCTTCGGGTTCTCATATTCCAAAAGCATCAACACAAACGGATTTCGCGACCGCTCGGTGCGCTTCCGCTCAACCGCAATCAGCCGCTTGAATGCCTCTTCGTCAAGGATTCGACGGTCGCCCACAGGAATGGAATCCAGAATTGGATTTGAAATATGCTTGGGTGAACTCCGCCGTTGGGTTGCCATATTCCCTCCTCTAAAAATACTTCGGCTAATCCTGCCGCACGCGACAAGCGCGGTTAGCCTTCGAGCAATGCAACAGGTTTTTGCAAGCCTGAGTCGCCGTTGTCATCATCTCGCGTTGTGCGTATCGGGCCATATCAGTCGCCGTTCTAATCTGCGTTCCCCGTGAATTCCGTTCCCTGGTAGGAACGATAGTAGTATCCGTCGTGATCTTCCAGGCTTGAAGAGTTAAGAAGGGCTCCGATCAACTTTCCAGGCTCAATAGCCTCCAGCCCCCGCGTGAGCTTCCTCTTTTCTGTCACGCCCTGACGCGCAATAAGCAGGATGCCATCCGCCAGACCCTTCCAGAGACTCGTATCCGCAAGAGGCAGCATCGGGGGAGAATCGATGATGATCACGTCGAAGAGGGCATCCAGCTGATTCAGTAGAACGCTCAGATTCCCATTCTGCAGCGAATCGGGAGCAAGCCCGACTTCTGGTCCTGCAGGCAAAATATGCAGGTCAAGCCCTTCCAGTTTGAAGATGCACTCGCTGAGATCAGCCCCGCCCTTCAGCCAGTTACAGAGCCCCTGAGGTGGGCGAATACCAAAAATCTGCGCCTGCGTTGGACGCCGGATATCCCCTTCAAGAAGGAGCGTTCTTTGCCTGGCGCGCCGCGCCAGCGTACATGCCAGATTTGCAGCCGAGACGCTCTTTCCCTCCTGCGGTTTTGTGCTCGTGATCAGGATGCGCTTGAGTTGGCGCTGCTTCCGCAGGTGGCGCAACCGAACACCCAGGAGATGGAACGCTTCCACCGCTGGACTCTCATTGCCCGGCAGACACACCAGTCGGCCTTGTGCGTCAGGGTGGATCGGCAAGGTGCGTAGCTTCTCAAAAAGACTATCGGCCGCCTGGCTCGGATAGCGCTCGCGAGAGATGGCCTGGTCTGGAGACGAAGACTGTCCTTCAACCTGCTCAAAGAGCATGGCACCCGGGACGCCATCCACTGCAACCTCGGAATCCGCCTCAAGAGCGGTCGAGACCTCGCGCGCGGCATATCTGCTTTCCGCTTCCCGGAGAAGTTCACTCACCGCCTGCGACGCAATGCCGCCGTCGCCCTTGCGCTCAGCTTCTGACTTCTGGAGTGCATTAAAGATTTGGCTCATGATCCCTCACATGCGTCTCAGCCTGCATTTCAATAGGTTCCAATTTCCCAACCGGCTGCTGCAGCTTGGCGTATAGTTCCAGCAGTAAATTATTGGGGGCATCGCCCTCTAAATCCTCGATCGCATCGTCTGCGTCCTCAAAGCTTGCGTCCGCCAGATGAAAGTCATTTGCAACTTCGGTCACGACCTCCGGTGGAACCACCGGAAGCGAGCGGGCATAACACGTAATCAAGGAATTTTCGCAAATGGTATTGATCAGCCGAGGCAGGCCTTTTGAATACCGGAAGACCTTCAGAATTGCCGCGTCGGAGAAGACAGCCTTCGCCGTTGGGTCCAATCCGGCAATGCGCATGCGCTCGTCAATGTATTTCTTTACCTCTTTGGGGCTCAACGCTCCCAGATGCGCGCGAAGTGCGATGCGCTGCTTCAACGGCCTTAACTCATAGGAGTCCAACTTCTCGTCCAACTCCGGCTGCCCCACGAGAACAATCTGGAGAAGCTTCTCATCGTTGGTTTCCAGGTTGGACAGAAGTCGAATCTCTTCGAGCAGCTCCGAGGAAAGATGGTGCGCCTCATCGATGATCAGAACAGTCGTCTGGCCGGCAAGGCCACGCGAGGTCACAAATTTGCTGAGGTCCAGAAGCAGCTTCCCTTTGTTGGAATCTGAAACGGGAAGCCCGAAGTCCGACAAGGTGTAGTAGAGAAGCTCAGTGGATGTAAGACGACAGTTAAAGAGATAGGCGTAGCTTATATCCCGGCTTTCTTTCAAGAGGCGCAGCAGGCAGCGAAGCAGCAGCGTCTTTCCTGTCCCCACTTCGCCCGTCACAACAATCACGCCCTTATGCTGGCGCACGCCATAGTACAAAGCTGCCAGAGCTTCATTGTGCCGGCTGGTGGGCACAAAACATGCGGGGTCGGGCGTCAGGTCGAACGGATTGCGGGAGATACCAAAATAGTTCTTGTACATGAACGCTCGCGCCTATCCACGGATCAGGCTGTACGTGGAACCAGCCAGAATGACAACAAAAACCAGAATGGCCGTACACCATCCCAAGAATACCTTCCGTCGCCGATGACGCGTGTCTTCCGGAGCCGGCACATCGGGCACCTGCGACAGAATCTCCACCGGCAAAAGCGCCTTCAACTGTTTCTCACTGTAAATGCGGTCATCCAGCAACTCAGTGATGCCAACAAGTCCGAGGCCGAAAATGACTCCCACCACAAGGCCCAGGCCGCAGAACTTCAGCCGATCAGGAAAATCAGGCTTCAACGGCAATGTCGGCGGATCGAGCATCGTGAATCGCTGACCTTGCTGCATCTGCTCCATGCTTGTGGCCATTGCAGACTCATTCATCTTTTTCAGAAGGTCATCGTAATTTGCCTTCGATTGGTCGTAGCCACGCGTGAGATCGGCAAGCTCCTGCTCGTTGGCTGGCTCCTGGTTCAGTCGGGCCTGGTAATCAGCGATGCGCCCATTCAAATCAGCAATCGCCCTTTCGCGATTGGCAATTTCGACTTGATTCGCATGGACCTGTCCCTGCAATTGCAGAACGGGAGCGCTCTGGTTCATTTCATTCGGATCGGCGCTCTTCGCGGTGCTGCTGCCGGCCTGGCTCGCCTTTCGCCTGGCGTCGGCAATCATCTGATCGCGGATCTTTTCCGTTCGCGCAATCTGATCCTTCAGCTTCACAACATCCGGATATCGATCCGTGTAACGTGACCGAAGATCCGTCAGCTGCGCCTGAAGCTTTTCAAGATTCTCATTGACGGTCACCAATTCCGGAGATACGGGCACGCCGGCCGTAGGCGTTCCATTCACCGGCCGATACTGCTGCAGCAGTGCTTGCAAGTAAACTCGCTGCTGCTTTGCCGTATTCAATGCGTCTTGCTCGTTTTGCAACTGCTGCTGCAGTCCGCTCAGAATCTGAAGATTGCTCGCCTGCTGGGTGGGGAGAGACCCCTGGTGCGTCGATTCAAATTCTTTGACTTTGGCTTCCTGCGAAGACAGTGCGCTACGCGCGTCCGTCAGTTGGCTTTCGATAAACTTGGTCGTATCCTCCGATTGTTCCTGGCGGACACGAAGATTCTCGTTGATGAACAGCGCCGTTAATTCGCTCGTCACCTTCTGGGCCACGTGCGGATCACGGGCGGAAAACGAGACGCGGAAGGCTGTGATTTCTTCGTTGTGCGCATCCCGGACCAGGTCGATGCTGATGTCCTTGCGCATCAGCGCCACCTTGTCGTCGGGCGTCATCGAGGCGTGCGACCGGCTCTCATACAGGTGGAGCTTATCGATAATAAGCAGCAGCCGTGTTCTGCTTAAAATCTGCTGTGTGATGCTCTGGAGTCGGTCCTGTAAATCGTCGTTGATGTTCGGCACCACGTAGTTCTTCGGCATCGTGGGCTGCTCAACAAGAATCAGAGTGCTCGACTTGTAGCGAGCTGGGATGACCCACGTCGATCCCCACACCAGAAGCCATCCGGCAAACAGAGGGAGAAGGAAGTGCATGTGTCGGCGCTTGAGCAGATCGAAGTAGCGCTCAAAATCGGGCTTCGACTCTTGTTGATCTTCCGTAGTCTCAATCATCGCTATCTTCCTAGTGGCCTGCTGAACTGGTAGGTCAAGGCAACTGTAATTTGATTACTGTCCGGAAAGCTCGAGAGATACGCGATCCCGGAGTAGCTTTGATGCAGCCGCTGATAAATTGCCTGCACGTTGAAATGTTCCGACAAGATATGCGTCACAGCCCCATTCGCAGTGAGTGTGCGCCCTCCGGGAATCGTCTCGGGCAGTTGGGGCGTGGCATTCTTAAGCACGTAGTAGGTTGCGCCGGCAGTTGCGTTCCACGTCTTTGCAATCACCCAGCGCCCCGTAATTTCGCCCGTATCCGTTGTGTACGCTCCCAGAAGCCCGCCACCCCCAGTCACAACGCGCGAGTAACTTCCGGACAGGCTGGTGCGATTTGACTGCCAGCCAAAGCTCGCAGTCACCGCCGGCTCCCAGGTTCCCGGCTCATTTACGCCGGGTTCAGACGATTTGAAGTACTGCGGGCCTGCAAGGATGGATGCGTTGAAGTGCAAGCCAAGATACGTCGTGAAGAAGACGAAGACCGCGTTGGTATCGGTCGTCGTTGCAACCGGACTGGTGGTGATATACGCATACTTGTCGATCAATCCCAAATATTGGCGCAGCGAAAATCGCCGACTGTAGAATGCCGATCCGGAATACTCCGTCGAGTCGAACAGACCCGGAGTCTGGGAAAGATTGGGATAGTTGAACAGACTCGTTTCGCCCGAGCCTCCAACCATCCCGTTGAGTCCGAACTGGTAAGTCATCTGCGCCGATGCATCGTTCATTAACTGATTGGCAAAGGGCGCTATGACAATCGCGTTCTGGCCTGGCGTCGGAGATGCAACGATTCCGCCCTGCGACACGGCCGGCTGGCTGAAGGTATTTGAGTTCTGCGCAAATGCATCGGCAACGCTCATTATCACGCGCGGGCTCATGCGTACTTCCCAGTTCACATTTGCGTTTTGCGCCACGGCATTCAGCTGCGTTGTCTTCTGGTAAAACGTAAAACCCGGACTGTAGGAGAGGGTGCGATGCTGGCGCGGCGTGGTTTGATCCAGCATCACCGTCGGGAAGACAGAATAAATCTCATCACTCACCGGAGCCGGCGCATAGCCCGCCAGAATGTTGTCGTTGTAAGAGCCGATGAGCACAAGGCCCAGGCGTAGAAAATTGGAACGCTGCTCACCGGTCGTCAACGTCGGATACGCCATCCCGCTCACCGGCGGAGGCACCATCATGCGCTCGTTATCGTCCGGATTGACCACGCCACCGACGGCGCCTGGTTCCACTTGCGACCATGCAGGACCGGCAAATAGCACGAGGGTCAGAAACAGGAATCGTATCTTCATAGTGAGCTCAGGGCACAATGATGGTGTCATTCGGCTGCAACTCAATGTCGCCACTATTGCTCTTCCCCTTGATGAAATTCTTGTAACTGAAGGGAATGCGGACCTGTCTTCCATCCGCGCCTTTTCTCAGGACATATACCTTGTTTTTCTTGGCGAAGTCGCGAAAACCTCCTGCGGCCGCAATCGCATCCACAACCGTACCCGCCAGCGAAAGCGAGTAGGAGCCCGGCTTCAGAACTTGCCCGAGAATATTGAATTTCTTGCTGTTGATCTGCTCCACCATCACGGTGACTTCGGGATCCGAAATGTAGGCCTGAAGCTTCTGCTCGATTGCGTGCTCCAGCTGCAGCGGCGTCTCTCCCGCGGCCTGCACTTCGCCGACCAGCGGCAAGGAGATCTTTCCATCCGAGCGCACCGGGATAGACCGCGACATCTCCTTCTCCTTCCACACGTTGATCGCCAGCACGTCGTCGTTTCCGATCATGTAGCTGTCGTTATGTGGTTGTTGACCAGCAGCCGGTCCAGTGGTCGCCTGAGTGTCCGCGCCTTTGTTGCCCTTTTTCTTGAGCAGCCCATACGACTCGCCCTGGCCGACAAAGATCAGCAGCAACACCAGGACGATGCTCAAGCGTGCCGCGTTCTTATGGGAATTCTTCATGTCTACTCCCGTTTGAATCCGTTTCATCATTACCGGGGAAACCGGCTCATTCGCATTGCCAACGGAACAGGTGTCAGTCGATCAGATTGTGCAGTTCGTGTGATTTCCCGCCGCAGAAGCAGGAACTTCACATGCAGATCCCGCGCGTCCCCATGCGACATCTGGGCCATGCAACTCGGCCTCACGCCCAACTGGGGTTCGCGATACCTTCCGCTTCCTTGGATCCTGCCCCGAAAAGCACGCTCTCACGCACAGCGCCGCGTCCAAAGTTCATTCCTGGTGCAGCTTCCTGCCTGGCAGGCTCCACATCCAAAGCATCGATTTCGACAGCCACAGACTGCGCCAGCATTTGCACGGAGATCACCAGGCGGCACAAATTCTTTTTCCGCACCAGGATTCCCTCGACTCCTGCCATCGCGCCGCGCACCACCCGCACTCTGTCCCCGCTTTTTAAATAGGGATGCGGCTCCATGCGCATTCGACCATCCACCGCCACTCGAATCGCTTCCATCTCCGGCTCTGGAATCATCGCCACATTCTCACCACGGCACAGAACCGAATGAATACCGGGAGTCGTCACCACCTGCAGCTTTCGATCCCAGCCGCCGCGGAGAAAGACGTAGCAAGGGAACAAGGGCAGGGTCAGCAGCTTATTACGATCCTTCCAGCGGCGCACTGTTTCATAAACCGGAAGAAAGACCTCAAATCCTTTTGTGGTCAGCATGGATGCGACCGTTTTCTCATGCTGATGGCGCGTATATACGGCCCACCACGAGCCCTCCGGACTCTCCAGCGCTTCCGATCCCATTCGCTCAGTCGCCTTCAAAATCCCCATTCATTTCCGTCCATAGACTTGCTTTTTAGATAAAGCTTCGCCCTGTGACTTACAGTCACGCTTATAAATTACACCCTCAGACAACGTCCAACAGCCGCTCGAGTCGCGATTCATTGACGTTTTTTTCGTCATGGACTCGTAGCCAGCCCGACCTGCCGGCTAATTCGCCGAACTGCGAACCTCCACAGCGTATCGCTTTGCAACGGTTCACCATATCCCCCTGAGGCGTCATTGCCATCCGCCACGCCCGATGAGTTAATGGAACACTCCTTCACGCCGTTGTGCCGCAGATTCATCGACTTGCACCGACACGACAGAAATACCCTGCAAGTCGGCTGCCATTCTTCGGGCCGCATCGCCAGCTCGGTGACTCCATCCAATCACCTTGATTTATCAGATATTTAGGAGGGGCTCAGCCGATCCGTTCAACGACGGAGCGCAAAGAGTATGCAAAACTTTGCACACTCTTTGCGTTGTTTTGCAAAGTCCTGCGAATCAGAAACTTCTCTTTCATCAACTTGTAGAAGTTTCCCTGAAATGCCCGCAGACTCCGTTCGATTGATACTGATGTGCTTTGGCTGGGAGATTGACGTGAAAACCTGGCAGTGCTTCTGATGATGGTGGCGCCGCAACTCAGGCGCCAAGCTCCTGTCGGATTGCTTCCGCAATCGCCTGCGCATGTTGTTGCATCAGCGTCTCATCTTCCGCCTCGATCATGACGCGCGCCAGCGGTTCGGTGCCCGAGTAACGAATCACGACCCGCCCCGAATCCTTTAGCTGCGTCTCCGCGGCCTCAATCCGCTGGGCCACCGCAGGAATCGCTTCAAGCGGCTTCTTCTCCCGCACCTTCACATTCACAATCACCTGGGGAAAGACCTTGAGATCCCGTGTCAATGTGTCGAGGCTTTGCCCGCTGCGCGCCATCAGATCCAGCACAACCAGCGCCGTCAGTAGCCCGTCCCCCGTCGTGGCCAGGTGTGGAAGCAGGATGTGCCCCGATTGTTCTCCACCCAGCGCCGCATCGTGGGCCTGCATCTGCTCCAACACGTACCGGTCTCCTACCGGAGCGCGCAACATGCGGATTCCCGACCGCTTCAGCGCCGCCTCGAGGCCCATATTGGACATCGTGGTCGCAACAACCAGGTCCCCCGTCAACAGTCCGCGAGCCTTGAGGTCGCGCGCCGCGACCAGAAGAATTGCATCGCCATTGACCACCCTGCCTTCAGCGCCTGCCAACATGCAGCGGTCCGCATCGCCGTCAAAGCTGAGACCCACATCGGCTCCGCGCGCGCTCACCTCTGCCGCAACATGTTCGGGATGCAGCGCACCGCACCCTTCATTGATATTGCGCCCATCCGGGTTCACATGCAGAAGAGCAACTTCTCCCCCGAGGCGGCCAAATAGATCCTTTGCCACGGCACTCGCTGCGCCATTGGCGCAATCCGCCACCACATTGAGCGCGCCGAGTTGTAAGCCCGGAACGCACCGAAGCAGGAATGCGATGTAGTCCTCGCGTAGCGCCATGTTCTCCGGGACAGGGCTCAGTTGAGCCGGATCAGGAGCAGTGACCTGTCCGGCGTGATGCAGGATCTCGTCCTCCATTGCCAGTTCCACAGCATCCGGAAGCTTGAAGCCGTCGCCGCCGAAGAGCTTGATGCCGTTGTCCCGCCACGGATTGTGCGATGCGGAAATGACAACGCCCGCCTGGAAGCCATGCAGACGCGTAAGATATGCCACAGCCGGCGTCGGCACTACCCCTGCGCTCTCCACGGCCACGCCAGCCTCGCGCAGTCCCGCCGCAACCATCGCAGCAATCCATGGTCCGGATTCCCGCGTATCGCGTCCAAGCAGAACGCGCGGCTGGCTGCTGATGCGGCGCAAAGAATGCCCCAGCGCCACACCGGTCGCAAACACCGTCTTTGGCTCCAGCGGTGGCTCACCGGCAATCCCGCGAATTCCATCTGTCCCAAAAAGTCGTCGTGTCTTTGCTGAACTCATGGCCTCACTTCGCTCTCGTTCGCTTCTTTTTGTGTTCCAGCGCGGGCGCAATGTCCGGCTCGGAGCGGCTCACTGATTCCACCCGGCTGGCAAATCGACCGTCGTGCAGCCGCGTCATCACGCGATCTCCCTCCGCCACCTGGGCAGCTGAGCGCACCAGTTGCCCGTTGGCATCCAGCACCAGGGCGTAACCGCGGCCCAGCACGGCCAGTGGCGACAACGTGTGCAGCCTGGCATCCATGGCCGCCAGACGCATACGCAGCGACTGCACTCCTTGTTCCTGCAAACGGTCCAGCTTCTCGCGGCTGGCTGCGAGCCTCTCCCGTGCCTTCTGCAGCTTTCGCATCGGATCGTGACGTAGCATCGCATTGCCATAGCTGGCGATCAAGCGCTCCTGGTACCGCAGTTTCTCACCCATCGCAACATCGGCTCGGTATGTCAGATCATCGAGTCTCTGTGCCCGCCGGTGCAGCATCGTTGTAACGCGCAGCTGGGCCCGCTCCACCGCCAGCCCATCCAGGTGCCGCCGCGCCCGCAAGAGTTGGTACCGCATCCCGCGATCCAGCCGCTCCCTCTGCTCTGCCAGGCGTTCTCCAATTCCGTGGAGTGCACCAGTCACCAGTTCGGCTGCGGCTGAAGGCGTGGGAGCCCGCAAGTCCGCGACAAAATCGGCAATCGTAAAATCCGTCTCATGGCCAATCGCCGAGAGGACGGGCAAGGTTGACCCGGCGATTGCTCGCGCCACCTTCTCGCTGTTGAATGCCGCCAGGTCCTCCAGAGATCCGCCTCCACGCGCCAAAACAATCAGGTCCAACTGTTGCAGGCGATTCAGGTCTTCAATCGCTGCGACAATCTCCCCCGGCGCACTCTCTCCCTGCACTGTCACCGGATAAAGCATCACATCGAGTTGCGCATGGCGACGCTGAATGATCTGAAGAAAATCGCGAATGACAGCTCCCGTCGGAGAGGTGACGATGCCAACAGCGCGTGGAAACTCCGGCAATGCGCGCTTGCGCCCGGCATCGAACAAGCCTTCCGCCTTCAGCTTTTCGCGAAGTTGCTCAAACGCAAGCTGCCACGCCCCGGCGCCGAGCGGCTCAATCGTTTCGCCTACCAATTGCAGTTGGCCGCGCTGCGCATACACGCTTACCCGGCCACGCACCAGTACCTGGATGCCTTCTTCCGGGCGAAAGCGCAACAGTCCCGCCTGACGCCGGAAGAGCACCACCGGAAGCTGCGCTTCTGCGTCTTTCAACGTGAAATACAGGTGTCCGGAGGGCGCCGCGCGCAGGTTCGAAACCTCGCCTTCCACCCAGACATCCATCCACTCGGCTTCAACGCGCCGCTGCAGTTGCTCCACCAGGGCATGCACAGGCCACACCCTGCGCGCGGTCTCCCGCTCCTCAAAGAGTAGATCCATCTGTCGAGGTTTGCCGGGATCGGGCTGCACATCCCGATTGTAATGGCCGGATTTCGCGGGACCTATTGCCACTCCGCGATCATCAATCGCAACTGCGAAGCAATCTCCGACACGCGCGCGGATGCTGCCGGATCAGGCCTTGCCGCATCAGAAAAGAGCCCTTCAGCTTCCCGCGCAAGGAGCGTCCCTTCGGCAAGCCCAAAACTGCCCAGCACACCAGCCAGCTTGTGCGCAGCCGCAACGCCCTCAGCACATTCGGCAGGGGCAAAGCTCTCGTGAAGCAACGCGACTGACGCCCGCTCCAGCACGAGCACTCGCTCCTCCAGGTGGGGCAGAAATCTGACCCACAGAAGCGTCATGGCGTCTTGAACGGAAAGCGAACCGTCTTGCTGCATGCTCTTTCCAAAAAAATTCAATTCCAGCCCAGCGCACTGGCGATCTGGTTGGATAGCGTGAGTGGGTCAAATGGCTTCACCAGCACCGCCTCAACCCCGATTCCGGCAAAGCGTTGCCGGTCGCTGGCCTGCACTTTCGCCGTCAAAAAAAGAACTGGAATTCGTGCTGTCACCGGATTGCTGCGCAGTTCCCTGAATGTAGAAGGGCCGTCCATCCCCGGCATCATCACATCCAGCAGAATCGCATCCGGCTTATAACTCGCGGCGTGCACCAGTCCCTGCGCACCGGAGTTTGCAACCATCACTTCCCACCCGGCAACGCTCTCAAGGCTCATTGCCGCAATCTCGCGAATGTCGTCTTCGTCATCGATAATTAGGATTCTGTGCCGCATTTCAATGTACCCCAACAGCAACGGATGCGCCGGTCTCCAATCCCTGAGTGCTGCTGTGGGCTTATCCATCCACACCAGCTGCGGCTTCAACCCCACCCCGGTTTCCGTTTTCCGCCGGTCCTCGCTTTCTTCCCTTATGCCTCCCGCAGGCTCGTCTCGTCGGGTAGGCTTTCATCCAGTTGCTTTGTGTTCCGCAAAATTGTCAGAATCAGCGTCTCCAGTTGATGCGGCTGCACCCGTCCCCGGGCCAGCAACCGCGCAAGTCCCTTGCCCATCTGCATACGATCGGCTACGGAAAATTCGCTGCCAGAATAAATCAGCAGCGGCAGCCTGCCTAGCATCTCCTGCTCGCGCAGCCGATCCACCAGGTTGAAGGCCTCCCCGCCCGCAAGCCCAATGTTCAAAAGCAAAACATGGGGCCTGAAACGCGCGCATTGGGCAACCGCTTCGTTCCGCGTCCGCGCAATCTCCACCTTGGTCCGTTCGGTGGTGACCACGTGGCCGACTGTCTGAGACAGGCCGGCATCATCTTCCACCACAAGAATGCGCAGCAGCTCGCCTGGGCCGGCAACGGCCCGCGCCAGCTCGCCCAGAGCAATATCTTCCACGGCACGCGATCCATCTCCGTTGGACGGCTCACCCTGGAGCGCTTCGTGATGATCCAGGCTCAACAACACCAGCGGCGTGTGCGACTCCGGACTCGTGCGCCGCAGCTGCGGCAGCACTTCCCATCCGTTGGCACTCGCAAAGGATCCGTCGATGACGATCGCCTCCACGCCATCATGCGCTGCGTGAATCGTTTGCTCGGATGTATCGGTTTCGACGATCCGGTAGCCATAGTCGGCCAGTTGAGCTCCCAGAACGGGACGCGTCGCAACGGTTGCACTTGCCAGCAGCACCATCCCCTGCCCCGGTGAGTCAATGCCGCCCGCTGGCCGCTTGCCCGCCGCAGCCGGGTGGTAAGGCAGGAAGACCCGGAAGGTCGACCCGCGTGATGGATTCCGCTCCGCCCAGATGCGGCCGCTATGCTGCGTCACGATGGCGCGGCAGATCGCCAGCCCAAGCCCGCTACCGCCCTTCTGACGGGAATCCGATGCATCCACTTGCTGGAATCTTCCAAAGACAGCCTCCAGCTTGTCGGCCGGAATACCGCGCCCCTGGTCGATAACCGCAAGAGTGACGCCGCTCGATCCAGGACGCAGCATCACCGAAACAGCGGAGTTCGGCGGCGAAAACTTGACCGCATTCGACAGCAGGTTCGTGAGCACCTGAAGCAGCCGGTCCGGATCGGCCATCACTTCCACCTGCGTTTTGTCGTGAATCAGCATGACACCGGCCTGCTCCGCCACCAGCTGCATGCCATCAATCGCCTGTCGCACCAGGTCCGCCAGTTGCACAGATCGGAAGACCAGCGGCTCCCGTCCGCCTTGCGCACGCTCCAGATCCAGAATGTCGTTAATCAGCCGGACCAGGCGGTCTGAATTCGTCAACGCAATCCGCAATAGATTCGTTGCCTTCTCGCCCACTTCACCCAGCATGCCCGAAGTCAGCAGTCCCAGCGCACCCCGGATCGAGGTCAGCGGCGTGCGCAGTTCATGGCTCACCGTGGACACGAATTCATCTTTCAACCGGTCCAGCGCAAACCGCTGGCTGATATCCCGGAAGCTCAGCACCGAGCCCGAAAAGCGCCCCTGGTCCATGATCGGGTTAAGGAAGTATTCGGCCGGAAATCCCGCGCCATTGGCCCGGTAGATCGTGTTCTCGCCCGTCGATGGCATGCGCTGGGCGGCAGCGCGACGTAGCGCGCAATCCTCACCACATTGCTTGCCCGCAGGCGCCGCGCCATGCAGCAGATCGTGAACCGTCTTGCCAATCAGGCTCGCGGCTGGCGCGCCCAGAAGTCGCGTCGCCGCAGGGTTTGCGAACCGCACCAATCCATTCCGGTCAATTCCGCAAATTCCATCCGCGACCGAGTGTAAAAGGATCTTCTGCTGTCGGCTAAGCTCTTCCGCGCGCTCCCGCTCGCGCGTCCGGGCAAGCATCTGACCTAGTGAAGAGGCTACCGTCTCCATCGTCGCGTCAATTTCAACATCCTCGCGCATCCGCAGATGGCTATAGAACTCAAGCACTGCGAGAATCGAATTGCCGACCTGCACCGGAGCGGCCCAGCCCGTGACCATGCCGCGCTGCACGGCCGCCTGCGCCCGTGCGCTGCCGCGCAACTCCCCAAGTTCTGTTACCCAAACCAGCCGGCCTTCCTTCCACGCACGGCCTGGCAATTCTTCTCCCAGGCCCAATGGCACAGCCATGCTCTTCTGGATCAAACCTTCAATGTTCTCTCCGGGCAATCCCCAGGCCGCGCTGAACTCCAGATGCCTTTCATCCTGGTTCACATCCCACTTCACGGCCATGTCCCAACCCTGCGAGACGCAAAGCGCTTCCAGCACACGCACCGCCGCCGCATCAGCGGTCAGGTTCTCTCCCAGAATCTGGCTCACCAGCAACTGCAAGGCAAGCCGCTGCTCCCGTCGCTTCTGCTGCGTCACATCACGCGCCAGGCATTGAACCGCCATCGCCTTACCCGCGCGCCGGCGCTGGTGCAGGCTCAACTCCAGCTCCACCAGATGGCCGTCCTTGGTCTCGTTCCGCAAGGGTGCGCGATCAATCGTTTCGCCACTCAGAGCGCGCCGCAAAAGAGCAGCAGCATCCTGCCGC
>JAJYAE010000228.1 GCA_021779695.1 Acidobacteriota bacterium
CACGGGCATACGTGACAGATGACTTAGCTGAGGATTGAGTATTCTGCTTCGCCTGCTTTAGCTGCCTGGCCTGTGCGACCACTTGATCCGGCTGGTTCCCGAACTGTTCCGCCAACTCTCGATGCCGCGCAAGGACCGCATCCTGCGAAGCAAGCTCTTTGCTGTCCCTCGTGCGATGAGCAGCAACCTGGGCTGCGCCCGCGCCCTCTCGTCCAATCTCTTCAAGATGCTCTTTGATCTGCGCCCTTCGCGGACTCGATGCCTCCAGATACTCCTGTGTATAGCCTTTGATCTCCGGCTGACCGTGCTGGCCTCGCTCGACCTCATATCCCAACCGCTGTAGCCGGATGGCAAGCTCAGAGCGGTACACACTTGTCGCGTAATGCTGTGACTGAAACAGACTGCGCTCCTGGAGCGCCCGCGTGTCTCCGTTTTCTCTTTCGGTTACGTTGAAGATCACCACATGGGTGTGCAATTGCGGTGCTGCATATCCCTCAACAGGGCGAGCTGTATCATGCTCGAATGTCGCCGCTGCGAACTTCCCGGTTGTCTCTGGCGCATGAACGTTGCCAATTCGCGCTTGTGTGTAGCGCTCCAGTTCTTGCACTGCAATCCTTACGCTCTCGCGATGGGCCTCCCGAACTCTGTCATCACCGCCGACGAGAGCTGTGAGAGAAACAGACTTCGGCGCAGAGAATGTCGCATCCCATCCAGCCCGATGCTCAGAGCTTGTGATCTGCTTCCCATACTCGTTTTCGTATGTCCTGGCGGGCTGATGTTTAACCAGCTGTATTCCATTCTGCGGATGCTGCCCCTCGCTCAACCGTGCAAATGTCTCATCGCTGACAGCACCAGAAAGATTCCACTGCTGCGCAAGCGTTCCATGCCACTCACTGAATCCATGCGGATCGCGGCTCCAGTAGTTCTGGCGCTCGGAAACAAACTCGCGTGCATGATAGGTGCGCGCTTGGCTTGCGGACAGTGCCTTCGAGATGGTGAGCATGGATAACTACCTCACTCAGAGGACAGCAGCACCGTGCAACTGCATGTTGCAAATAGTAACTCCATTTGTGGAAATGATGGGCGAATATAAGAAAAATATTCTCGCGGTAAAGATTGCTCATACCCTTATGGATACTGATTAGAACGCATATTGCCTCTTTATTCCTCGTCTAATCTATGACACATTCTTTCAGCAATACTTCACTAATCACAGTCCTCGTTCCCGCATCTTCTGACCGAGTTACAGCGACGCGAATGCGTGCGCAATGCACGACCTATTACTGGGTAGAACAGTCCAGCTATGGGCGCTGACTCAAGACTCTCTTCGAGGTCACAATCTACCTCTAATCTCTTGCCTGATTCGTGCTCATCAAGCAACTTGGAAAGCCTCTCTATTACCTCGGCTACAATGACGCTCATCGTGCACGCCTTCGGATGCGGATTGCCTAAGCAAAGCCGGTACAAGTCGGGCAGCTTCCACCCCGGCAAAGCAGATGCTATTCCCGCTCGAATTCACCCGCCAATGAGGCACTCAATCACCGCCGAAGGGCTCACAAAGGACCCGGTTCAAATAGCCGCCGGCGTACCGAGATTGAGTTGCTGAATCGTGCCGCTTTGAATGGCTCCCGACCACTCGATGAAGCAGCCAAAAGACTGTCTGGTCGGGGTACTATACCGACGTCCATCAACCATGGCTTCCGGGGTTGGATCGACGCGGCAAAGCTGGGGCAATCCAGGTAGCTTCTGGCCCGGTGAAGCCGTCGTTATTCCCGCCCGAATTCACCCGCCAACAGGACACGCAATCCGTGGCGAAAGACGCCTGCTTTGGGCACCTATTCGGGACACCATGAGCCGTAAATTGCAAGGGGGATTCAGGCCTCGAAGGCGCACGTTCTGGAGCAATATATATGTGGTTCCGCCTGGAACCGCTATTTTGACCATTGACTGAAAACAAAAGAGTTAACAGGTGCACCTGGAGAGTTCCCAGACGGGACCCATTTGGGGATGACGTGTCAACAATTCTTCCGCTGCGCAGCAGCGCGTGCGTGAGACCCCGAAGAGGCCGTGTGGAATTTTAGGCGACGCTCCACATGAATACACCGCGAGTGGTCGGAGTTCTTGCACTCGTGCTTACGTGAAAGGGAGCATTTCTTACGTCGGTTTCGCAGCAGATTACACCGTCTTGGCGTGGCATCGTCAAATCAGAGATCATCACTGAAGTGTGGCGCGGGTTTGAGTACTCCCCTTGCCTTTTGCTGGAGTTGGCCGTCGCTTTTCTCGATCAAGAGGAAGAGTGAGACTGGGAGCCGAACTCATCAACCATGCCCTAAGAGAGTCAGCAACGTCTTCCTTTCCTCTCAGCTTCAAGGCGCATTCCCAGACGACAGCAACGCGCCATCCCAAGGATTGAAGCTGGACAAGGTTCCTTTCGTCGCGCCGGACATTTTCCTCGAACTTGGCTTCCCAGAACGCTTGGTTGGAGCTGGGCTCCGTACACCACCAGCAGTCGCAGTGCCGATGCCAGAAACATCCGTGGATCAGTATCGCTGCCTTATACTTCGGAAATACAAGATCAGGTTTTCCCGGGAGATTGGCAACGTGTAGTCGGTACCGTACACCGGCAGCGTGTAGCGCCTTGCGAATGATTTTTTCTGGCTTTGTGTCTTTCCCGCGAATGCCAGCCATCATTTCCGAGCGCTTATGTCTGTCAACTACGTCGGCCACGACAAACCTTTCTCCTGAGACTCATTGGTGAATTCATTTATGCCCAAGAAGGAAATAAAAGCCCCGAACGCGTTAAAGTTTGCTGTTGTCGATCTCTTCGCGGGGCCTGGCGGACTGGCCGAGGGGTTCTCAGGCGCGACAAACGATCAAGGACTTACTCAGTTCAAAATTGCCCTTTCTATCGAAAAGGACCCGGCGGCGCATGCAACGCTTTTGCTCAGGACGTTCCTGCGTCAGTTCGAGAACGGCTTTCCAGATGAGTATTACAAATTCTTGCAGACTGGAGGACAAGAACCAGATTGGAAAACCCTGTACCCGGAAGAGTGGGCAGCAGCGGAGCACGATGCACTGCTTCTCGAACTCGGTCCCAAGAAGAATCAGTCCATCATTTCAGCCCGGATCAGTGAGATCCGCAAAGAATATGGGGACAGGACTATTCTGATCGGAGGGCCGCCGTGCCAAGCCTATTCCCTGATTGGCAGGGCTCGCAATCGAGGTAATCTTGGTTATGTGCCAGAGAAAGACCCAAGGCACACCTTGTACAAGAACTACATTGGCATCCTCTCTGAGCTGCAGCCTGCGGCATTTGTAATGGAAAACGTTCGAGGAATACTGTCCTCGTCTTTGAAACGCAAACGGATATTCGACCTTATACGCCATGATCTTCAAAATGCTGGCCCCGGATACGAGTTATTGGCGCTAAATCCACCGAAACGCCCGAAGGGCGGATCATCCGCTTCACCTTTGGACCCAGCAGATTTTGTTGTAAATTGCGAAAATTTCGGAGTACCACAGGCGCGCCACCGGGTTATTATCATCGGAATTCGACATGATTTAATGACTAGGCTTACAGCACCTCCGGTAGGACCTCTCCTTGAAGCGCAGTTTGAGCAAGCTACCGTTAGGCATGTTCTGGGCGGTATGCCCAAGCTCAGGAGCGGCTTGAGCCGAAAAGATTCACCGATAGCGTGGATGCAGGCGGTCAATAGGGCAGGACACGCTGTTTCTCACGCGGTTAGAAATTTGCCTGTTGACACTAAAAGGGTGTTTCGGGACCGCGTCGATAAATGTTCGGGATATGACGTAAACAGTTGGAGTAACTGCTGGCCTCGGAGTGCTCGAACGCCGTACCGTCTAGGACCAAGATGCCCCACTCACTTGGCGGCATTTTTGGTCGATCTGAAGCTGAATGCATTGCCAAACAACGAAACACGAGGGCACATGCCGTCCGATTTGGCACGATACATGTTTGTCTCGCTGTGGGGAGAGCTTGTCGGCGTGTCTCCCAAATCGAACGAGTTTCCAGAAGAGCTTTATCCTAATCACCGTAGCTGGATGAGCGGTGATTTCGCGGACAGGTTCCGCGTGCAGCTCTGGGATGAATGTTCAACTACGGTAACAAGCCACATTGCAAAGGACGGCCACTACTTTATTCACCCTGACCCGGCTCAATGCCGATCGCTCACAGTGCGGGAAGCAGCAAGATTACAGACATTCCCGGATAATTACTATTTCAAGGGGAATCGGACGGAGCAATACACGCAAGTCGGCAACGCGGTCCCACCGTTTCTTGCTAGGCAAATTGCCAGTGCTCTGCACTCTGTGGTCTCACAATGCTTCCATGAAGATGCGCAAAGAGGAGGCCCTGCGGCCAAATCGGGTCGCGCCGTTGTAATTTGATCGTTACCGGGGGAGGAACACTTGATGGCAGACGCAATTGAAATCATCCCTTCTGCGAAGCGGGTCATTACTTCGCTTCGAGATATGGGCTACGACTTTGCACAGGCTGTCGCCGATGTGATTGACAATGCCATCGAAGCCAAAGCCTCAGTGATTTCTGTCGATGTTGAATTCAATGGAGACGAGTCTTGGGTGCGGATTTTCAATAATGGAAACGGCATGACCCCGGCTGAACTGCGTGAGGCAATGCGCTATGGATCATCTGGCAGGGATTATGGAGCAGATGACTTGGGGAAATTCGGGCTGGGCTTGAAGACAGCTTCATTGAGTCAGTGCCGACGCCTTTCTGTCGCTAGTCGCCACAATCCAGATAGGGCTGATATTTCAGCCTATTCTTGGGATTTAGAACACATCGAGAGAACCGACAGATGGGAGATTTTGCCTGTCGATGGGACAAAACATCTCATCAGGCAGCCGTTGAAGGAATCCACGGGAACTGTTGTGCTCTGGGAACGATTGGACCGCATTCTCGGATACAAGCACCCGTATGGAGAAATGGCCAGGAAGCGACTATCGCAGACTTGCCGTGAGATCGAGATGCACCTCCGAATGGTGTTCCACAAGTTCCTGGACGGGGAGGCGCGTCGACGCCCGCTTAAGATATACCTGAATTCGAATCCAATCACCCCCTGGGACCCATTCTGCCGACAAGAGAAGAACACCAGACAACTTCAGTCAATTAGAATTCCTGTCGAGTACGAAGGCATTTCCGGGGAGGTTCTTGTAGAGCCTTTTGTCCTGCCTCCTCAAGATGATTTCAGCACTTTGGACGCCTTCCGCGAAGCCAGCGGCCCGCAGGGTTGGAATCTCCAACAGGGGCTTTACATTTATAGGGCTGGTCGAATGATTCAAAGTGGAGGATGGTCGAATCTTCGCAATCCCGACGAGCATTTAAAACTTGCACGTGTCGCTGTAAGTTTTAGCCCCGAGTTGGACGAAGCATTCAAAATCAATGTCGCCAAGATGCGGGTTCAATTGCCCGTTTCAATCAGAGATGATATGAAGCGGGCACTTGCCTCTATCACTAGAATTGCAAATGAAGTCTATCGAAAGAAACAGATCAACCCTCCTCCTCCAAATCCCAGACAATCCGGTGAAACCACACGGCAGCCAATACCAACTGCTCCAGATGCAGCTGGTGGGCCTAATGTGGACGGATTCAGACCAACAACCCAGAAACCAGCGAACGCTGTTCCGAATATGTCCGGCAACCCTGATGTGGACGAATATAGCGGAAATAATCGCTCGTATAGTGAACGACTTCTGACATTCGAGCAATGGTCAAAAGCCGCTTTTGCCGTGGCGAACGAATACGAGCGACCTATTTTGAAGGCTGTACTGAAAAGAGTTCCGCAGGATTGAGACGAGGCTTCGATGACTCCTGAACAAATGAAGGCACTTCGTGACGCTCGGGCAATGGTCGATATGGGGTTTGCAATTGATCCAGTCCTCAATAGCCAATTCATACCCTCGGAATTCCGTTCATTCGTACGAGAGGAGTTGGAACGCGATGCGAACTTCATACTCACGCCAGCACGTACGATTGTGGCGGAACCTGCCCGCACAGATTGGCTCCGCAGTATCGACCGATCAGAATGGTACTATTGGCCTTCGCTGCGCCAATTTCTGATTACTCGAAAACAATGGGAATCGGCAGCGCTCCGGTCACTGGATGATAGTTCTGACAGGATTCTGCGTCAGTTGGAAGCGCCCACAACGGAGCGGTTTGATATCAGAGGGCTCGTGTTGGGATATGTGCAGAGCGGTAAGACGGCGAATTTTACAGCTCTGATTGCAAAGGCGGTCGATGCAGGGTATCGACTGGTAGTGGTCCTTTCTGGCATTGACAATGGCCTACGTCGCCAAACCAATGCTCGCTTGAAGCGCGAACTCGTAGGATACCCTGACGGTCGTGCCTCTGCGGTGCATCTCCCTCCTATCGGCTACCAGTGGCATGAGTTCACACGTGACGAGATCAATGGAGATTTCCAGCCAGGCTATGCAAACCATGCGGCATTGCAGGGATCACAACCGGTCCTGCTAGTTGTTAAGAAGAATGGGGCTGTGCTTCGGCGGCTGCTGAGCTGGATTGATGATGCCCCCATTGAAGTGCGTAGAACTCTCCCCATGCTGGTAATCGACGACGAAGCAGATCAGGCAAGCGTCGATACTAGAGGTAGCCTTCAGACCGAAGATGGCCCGCCAGACCCTGACTATGAACCACCATCTGTTATAAACGGTTTGATCCGAGACCTATTGAGCAAGTTCGAACGGCGGGCCTATGTTGCTTATACTGCAACTCCGTTTGCCAACATCCTTATTCCCTATGACACGAACGACCCTACAGTCGGCAATGATCTCTATCCGAAGGACTTCATCGTGGACCTGCCCAAGTCCGCCGGATATTTTGGTGCGGAGGAATTCTTCGGCCGAATGGATGGGAACTCTGGAGAACAGGTCGGTGGACTCGATGTAATCCGGGATGTCCCTGATACTGATCTTGCTCGGCTTGAGGCGGGCCAGCTTCCCGATTCTTTGGATAACGCTCTGCATGAT
>JAJYAE010000229.1 GCA_021779695.1 Acidobacteriota bacterium
GCGCGACGAGACGAGGCGTGGTCAGGGTGCGCCAACGCCGTTTCGGATGAGCGCGGACACCATGACGGGACAATTCGGAGCGGGGTCGGCGCTGACCGAGATGACCGGGAGCGGTCACGCGGAGATTGATCAGACAACAGCGACGGGGACTCGGCAGAGCACGCGCGGCGATCGGCTGGTGGCGCAGTTTGCGGCAGGAGAGAATGGCGGCCACTCGCAGCGGATTGAGCCTGCGGCCGGATCGCTGGGCGCATCGCGGGTGCAGAGCGCGACGGTGGAAGGGCATGTGGTGCTGACGCAACAGCCGCCGGCGGGGGCCAGGGGATCTGGCGCGGCAGGTCTGCGTGCGATGGCCGATGAGGCTGTGTACGGGGGCGATGGGGGCAGGCTGCGGCTGACGGGGACCCCGCGGGTGGAGAGTGACGGGCTGCAACTGACAGCCCGGACGATCGATGTGGCGCAGGCAACGGGCGAGGCATTGGCACGCGGGGACGTGAAAGCCACATGGATGGGCGATGCGAAGAACCTGGGGTCGGGCGGAGCAGGGAATGGGCAGGCAGTGGAGGCGGCCCAACTGGGCGGCCAGGGGCCGGCGCACGCGATTGCAGCAGAGGCGCATCTGAGCCAGTCAACGGGAGAGGTGGAACTGCGCGGCGGCGCGCGGCTGTGGCAACTGGGCAACTCGATCTCCGCTCCGCTGATTGTGCTGAACCGCACGAATCAGACGCTGGTTGCGCGCACGACGGCGACCACCGAGCCGGTGGAGGTGGTGATGGTGAGCGCAGCGGGTTCGCTGGCGGCTGCGCCGGGCAAGACGCCTGAGCCGTCGGTGATTCGCATGCGAGGCGGGGATCTGAAGTATTCAGCAGCGGAGCGGAAGGCGGTGTTGCGCGGCGGAGTTCTGGGCAGAGTGGTGGCGGAGTCGGGCGATATGACGAGCTCGTCGCGCGAGGTGGATCTGATCTTGTTGCCGCCGGGCAACCATGCGGGCAAGGATGGTGCGCCGGCGCAGGTGGACCGCATGCGCGCGTTAGGCCAGGTGGAGCTGACGGCGCAGGGACGCATCGGGAGCGGCGAGGAGCTGAATTACTCGAGCGACACAGGCAGGTATGTGCTGACCGGCACTTCGACGCGGCCACCGCGGCTGGTGGATCCAGTGCGGGGCAGCGTGACGGGCGAGGTTTTGATTTTCAATACCCGCGATGATAGCGTCAAAGTCGAAAGCATGGGAGAGCAGACCACCACGGAGACGATTGCGCCCGCGACGCCGACGAAGCGCCGGACAGGCCCCCGATGAATACTTTGAAAGCCGAGGGAATCGGCAAGTCATACAAGGGACGACAGGTCGTACGCGGCGTGGATTTGAAGATCAGCCGCGGAGAAGTGGTGGGGCTGCTGGGGCCGAACGGAGCCGGCAAGACGACGAGTTTTTATATGATCGTGGGTCTTGTGATGCCGGAAACCGGCCGGGTCATGGTGGATGACACCGACATCACGCGTGTGCCGATGTATCTGCGCGCGCGCAGTTATGGCATCAGCTATTTGCCGCAGGAGCCGTCGGTCTTTCGCAAGCTGACGGTGGAGGAGAACATCCTGGCGGTTCTGGAGGCGCAGCCGCTGGACAACCGTGAGCGGCGGGCGCGAGCGGAGCGGCTGATCAATCAGCTGAACATCGGCCATATCCGCGCCACTCGGGGGTATGCGCTATCGGGCGGCGAACGGCGGCGGGTGGAGATTGCGCGCTCGCTTTGCATCCAGCCGAATTTTATTCTGCTCGATGAGCCGTTCAGCGGCATCGATCCCATCGCCGTGCTGGAGCTACAGAAGATTATCTTCGACCTGAAAAATCGCGGGATTGGAATTCTGATTACCGATCACAACGTGCGCGAGACACTGAGCGTGACGGACCGCGCGTACATCATTGCAGAGGGGCGCATTATCTTCTCCGGCACCCCGCATGAGCTGGGCAACAACCCGGATGTGCGGCGGCTCTACCTGGGCGAGGGCTTCTCGCTGGGCTGAGCGGCGCGTGGCCTGGTTCCGGCGGTGTGAGGAGCTGAAGCAGCACCCTCGATACAATCTGGATAGACGTTTCGTCAAGAGTTGCGAGTGCAGGTCGGATGCCGAACGTGACCCTTACCAAAGCGGGACCTCGGCTGGTCAATCTGCGATATTGCGGTGTCAAGTGATTCGTCGCACATTACACTGGAAGTAAACCCAAACGGGAAACGAGTCTCCAAACATGGCGTTGTTGCAGCCAAAACTGAATCTCAAAGTGGCTCAACGCCAGATCCTTACGCCGGGTCTGATGCAGATGGTGAGCGTTCTGGCGCTCAACAAGCTCGAGCTGAAGGAGATGATTGACGCGGAACTGGTGGAGAATCCGGTTCTGGAGGAGATTGACGAATCGGTTCCGATGCTGGACGAGGTGGCCGGCAAGGTCGAGCAGAAGGAACGCGAAGAGCGGCTGGAGCATCTGGAAGCAGGCGCGGCGGAGACGGAATCGCAGCCCAAGGATGTTTTTGACGAGATTGATTTCGGCTCGTACTTCCAGGAGTATCTTGACCCCGGATACCGGACGCAGCCGGAGTATGAAGAGGGCGAGCGGCCTTCCTTTGAGAATTTTCTTTCGCAACCGACGACGCTGACCGACCATCTCTCGTGGCAACTTGGGTCCCTGAAGCTGGAGCCGGAACTGGAGCAGGCGGCGGAGTTTCTGATCGGTAATCTGGACGAGAATGGGTACCTTGCGGCGAGCGACGAGGAACTGGCGGCGGCGCTGGCGGGATTTGCTGTGGAGACAGGGATGGATGCGGAAGCGGCGCTGGCGCTGGTGCGGCGCGCGGTCGACCTGATCCAGCATCTGGACCCAGCGGGAGTGGGCGCGCACGATCTGCGCGAGTGCCTGTTGATCCAGATTGCCGCACAGCAGTCTGAGTTTGCGCAGGTATTTGCGCGGAAGTCGGGGGCCGAGGCGCAGGATGAGGAGAGTCCGCATCGAAGCTTTCGGGCAGAGGCAGAGGCGCGGCTGGAGGAACGACGCCGCAGCATGGAGGTTGCCGCGCTGATCGTGGATCAGCATCTCCATCTGCTCCAGAAGCGGGATGTAAAGGAACTGGCAAAGGCGGTGCGAGTATCACCCGAGGAGACGCATGCCGGAGTGGAGTTCATCCGCACGCTCGATCCGCGGCCGGGGCAGCTTTACAACCGCGAACAGACGCGGCTGATTGAGCCGGATGTGACATTTTCCAAGCGAGGGGGCGAGTGGGCGGTCACGATGAACGAAGAGGACCAGCCCAGCTTGCGCCTGAGCCAGCGCTACCGGCGGATGCTGACGGCCGAAGGCACCGATAAAGAGGTGAAGGAGTACGTGAAGGAGCGCTTCCGCTCGGCGCTGCAACTGATGCGCAACATTGCACAGCGGAAGAGCACGATCCTGCGGACCTGCGAGGTGATTGTGCGGCGGCAGCAGGATTTTCTGGAGCATGGGATTGAGTCGCTGCGGCCGATGATGATCAAGGAGGTGGCCGAGGAGATCGGAGTGCATCCCTCCACGGTGAGCCGGGCGGTCGCGAACAAATATGCCCATACGCCGCAGGGCGTGATTGAGCTCCGGTTCTTTTTCTCTGAAGGATCGAATGGGCCGGAAGGCGCGGATACTCCGCTGCTGGTGCTGAAGCGGAAGGTTCGCAAGCTGATTGAAGACGAAGATCCGCGCAAGCCGCTGACTGACGAACAACTGGCGGCGATGCTGCAGGCGCAGGGGATTCAACTGACGCGGCGCACGGTGGCCAAATACCGCGAGGATATGAACATCCCGTCGACGCACCAAAGGAGAAGGCGGGACGCGTGAGGATGGCGAAAGCGCCGGTCGCGAGGAGGTTCGTGCGGTTTTCGACAGTCTTGCATACGGACATTGCGCGGTTCCGCACGTCTAAAAGTGTTCTCTTCGGAAGCGCGGTGCATGCGCAAGCCGGGGGAATGCTATAGAATCCAGAGTCCTACGGCTGTGAGGCCGCGGGGAAGTACACACTGAAGAGCGGAGGCTGACAATGGAAGTCGAGTTCACCGCCAGGCAGGTAAGCGTTCCGAAGGGGCTGCGAGCGCAGGCCACGGAGGGACTGGAACGAATCGCCCGCATTCTGGGCAAGACCGCGCGCGCCAGCATTATTTTCCGTGTGCAGAGGCATCTTCACATTGCGGAAGTGACGGTGAAGTCTCGCACGCAGACGATTGTGGCGGAGGGTGAGGCAGATAATCTGGCTCTGGCGCTGCGCAAGGCGTTGTCTCATGCGGAGCACCAGGCGCAACGTCATCATGAGCGGAAGTATGAGCGGAAGCGGTTGCCGAAGGAGGAGAAGGTCATGACGGCTCCGCCGGTTGCGCGGCCGAAGACGCGGGCCGCCGAAGCGGAGGTTCTGGGCGGCAACGGCTCCCGGACGGCACGCGCGAATGGCAAAGCGAGCACTTCGATTGCGGTGCATTCGTTTCCCGTAGCGGCCACGGTGATGGAGCCGCACATTGTGAAGAGCAGCGAGGCAATAGCCATGAAGCCGCTGACGATGGAGCAGGCGGTGAAGGAAGCGGAATTTCGCGATCGCGATCTGCTGATCTTCCGCGACCCGGCCGGCCAGATGTTTGTGCTACACCGGAGACGGGACGGCCAGATGGAACTGGTGGAGATTCCCTGACGCAGAGCGGATGGCAAAACCTGCAAACCCGGCGGGACTGCGCGGACGATGCAGGCTTGCCGGGCTGCCTGAAGGAACTGGCCCAGGACTGAGGTCACGAAAGTTTGCATGGGGAGAGGAAGATTGACATCTTCCTGATCCCGGTGTGTGCCTTTGCCGTTGTACGATGAGCGCATGGAGCATGGACGCAAGCAGGCGCGCGGCAAAGACGGGCGGAAGACGGCGCCCAGCCCGACGGCGAGTATCAAGCAGGACAGGGAACTGGTGATTGTGACGGGGATCTCCGGAGCGGGGAAGGCCTCGGCGTTGAAGAATTTCGAGGATCTGGGCTTTCACGCAGTCGACAACCTTCCGCTGGAACTGCTGACGGAGTTTGCAGGGCTGATGGGGAAGTCGAAAGAGATTGCGCGTGCGGCGATTGTGGTGGACGTGCGCGAGGGACAGACGCTGGACCGGTTGCCGGAGATTCTGCGGCGCGTGAATCAGATTCTGCCGACGCGCGTGGTCTTTCTGGACGCGCAGGATGCCGTGCTGGTGCGACGGTACTCCGAGACGCGGCGGCCGCACCCGCTGCGGAAATCGGAAACGGTGGAGCGCTCGATTGTGGAAGAGCGGCAGCTTCTGGAGCCGATCCGCAACCTGGCAGACACGCTGATCGATACATCCAACTTCAATGTGCATGAGCTGCGGGCACATATCCAGTCGCGCTTCGGGCATGGGGAGAAGTTGCAGACACTGCTGGTGTCGTGCCTGAGCTTTGGCTTCAAGAACGGTGTGCCGCTGGATGCGGACCTGGTGTTTGATGTGCGCTTCCTGCCGAATCCGCATTTTGTGCCGGAGTTTCGCAAGAAGACCGGGAAGGATCCAAAGGTGGCTGCTTATGTGCGGGGCTTTCCGCAGACGCAGGAGTTTCTGGACCGGGTGAGCGACCTGATGCTCTATCTACTTCCGCACTATGTGGAAGAGGGTAAGAGCTACCTGACGGTAGCCTTTGGCTGCACGGGCGGCCAGCACCGCAGCGTGATGATGGCCGAGGAGATGTCAAAGCGGCTGCGCCGGGCGGGATACAAAGTCAAGGCGCTGCATCGCGATATTCCCCGCTAGAGCGGCTCCGCAGAAGGTGCCGCGATTTCAGACGTGCTTTGCAGGAGTTCTTTTTCTGAGGAGAACGCTACTTGGCGCCGCCACATGGGGATTTAGCAATGGAGGAAGTGTTCGAGTGAGGATTGCGCGTCCTTACGGCGCAGGCGGCGGGGTTGCGGGGCGGGGAATCAGATCATCGAGCCAGCGCGAAAGCGCAGCCTGCATGTCGCGCGCTGAGTCTTGCCGCGGGTCGAGCCAAAGAAGCGTTTTGCGGGCAGTGATGAGCTGATAGGCGGCGGGCGCTTGCTGCGGCCTGGCTGAGGCGGCGGGCTGAGACTCGATCCACAATGCAGGGATGCGAAGCTCGGACGCGGGATTGTCGAGATCGAAGCGGTCGAAGACGAGAGCGTGGGCTGGGACGAGCCGCGCGCGCGGGTCGCTGAAGATGGGCTGCATGGGATGCGCCCGGGGCTGATCGAGGAAGACACCGGCAAGGTTTGGGTGCATGGACGCGACCTGGAGAGCGAGATTGGCGCCGAGGTGCGAGCCGGCGATGATGATCGTGGATGGGGGAATGTGGCGAGTGGCGGTGAGGTAGCTGATGGCGCCTTCGGCGTCCTGCCGCCAGTGGTCCTCGCTGGGATGGGCGTGGAGGCTCTGGCCGTACCCGCGGTAATCAAAGACAAAAATGTTGAGGCCTCTGGCGGCGAAGGCAGGAAGCGAGTCGACGGTGCTGCTGAGGTTGCCGGTTGCTCCGTGGAGGTAAAGGAGGGTGGCGCGGGCGTTGGAGGCCTGGGGAATCCACCAACCCTGGAGCTGCGGCTGGCCGGACGAGTCGGGGTCAAACGAGACAGTCTGAAATGAGAGGCCGACAGTGGCGGGCGTGCGGGAGATGGTGACGGCGGGATGGAAGAGGAGTTGCCAACTGCCCTGCCAGAAGAGCAGGCAGAGAGCAGCCCAGGCACAGACTGCAGCCGCGGCGATGGTGGAGCCGATGGAGATGCCCAGCCAGCGCGCAGAGATGAGCGGGGCCTGAGCTGTGGGCCGGGCTTGCGCGTGCCGGATTGGGCGAGGCTTTGGGGACATGAGGATGGTGCCAGCCTGAGTTCGCCCTGAAGGCGACCTCTTTATGCTACCTGCCGGCGGCGGGTAGGATGAAGGGCTGCGGGGGAAAGCGAGGCTGGAATGGGCGAGCAGGTGCGAATTTGTGCGGAGGCGGATCT
>JAJYAE010000230.1 GCA_021779695.1 Acidobacteriota bacterium
GAAGCTGAAATCTCGTTGGATCAAAATGTTGTTTATGACGGTACGCACCACCCTCTCGCCGTCATCAGCCTGTCCTCCAGTTTCATCGGCGAGGTCGAGCTTGAAGAACTGAAGAGACACATTCATTTCGATCATCGGAATTCCGATTCCATCCCCTTTCACTACCGGCAACAATTTCGTAGCTGGGAAAGGGATTGGGGCTTCTGTATGCCGAAAAGCGCAGTCGATGCCCTCACGCCTGGAAAGTACACCGTCAGAATCCGAACCCGCGAAGGACCCGGCTCGGTCAAAATTCTTGAGTACAGGCATCACGGAGCGACAGACCATGTTTTCGTGCTCGGCGCCAATCTCGATCACGCCGGAGTCGCGAACGACGGTCTTTCCGGCGTTGCGGTCGGAATTGAAGTCATGCGCCGCCTGGCGGAGCAAAGGACAAAGTTCACGTACGCGCTCGTCCTCTCGCCCGGCATCCTGGGAACGGAGTTGTATCTCGGCTCCATGCCGCCGCGGGAGAGAGCAAAGATCGTGGAAGGCATGTTTCTGGAAATGCTTGGTACGGAGAATTCGCTGGCAGTGCAGGAATCCCGTCATAGTATGGTGAGCCTCTCTCATGCCATACATACCAGCCTGCAGAAGCAGGGCATTGACTACAGACACGGATCTTTTGAGGAGATCATCATCAACGATGAATACCTCTACGAGAACTACGGAATTCCGATGCTCTCTCTGTCTCGCTTCCCCTACGCGGAATATCACTCCAGCCGCGACTCCGCCGCGATCATGCGGGAGCCGGCGCTTGAAGAAGCAGTCGAGGCCGTCCTCGGCATGATCCAGCATCTTGAGTCCTCTCCGATTCTTGTCAAGCGGTTCACCGGAAACATGTGCCTATCGAACCCGCAGTACGACCTATATATTGACTATGGCCAGATCGCTTTTGGCCAGTCGCCTACAGACACAACAAAGCGTCTTCGCGCACTCATGGACTTCATTCCATCTCTGGAGCGGCCAGTCAGCGTGGCCGCAGTCGCTCATCGGATGGGACTTAATGAAGCGGCAGTGATGCAGTACCTCATCCGCTGGCAGGAAAAAGGGCTGATCGCCCTCCTCTAACGGTTTGCAATTTGTGATCAACTCTGACCTCAGCGGTGGGGGTCCTACAACCTGGAATCACACGAAGAAAGGCAACAGCTATGAAAGTCCTTGTCACCGGTGGCGCCGGTTATATCGGGTCCTCCTTGGTTCCATACTTACTTGCCCAAAATCATCAGGTCCGTGTGCTGGATTCACTGATGCATGGCGGAGAGTCGCTCCTCGGCGTGTGGTCGAACCCGGGTTTTCAATTCATGCTGGGCGACATTCGGGAAAGCGCAAAGATGGCGGATGCACTGAACGGTGTGGATGCAGTGGTCCATCTGGCTGCAATCGTCGGAGACCCGGCATGTTCGCGGGACGCAGAACTGTCGAAGTCCGTCAATCTGGATGCGTCGCTCGATCTCCTGCAGCGCTGTAATCGGGAGGGAGTGAAGCGGCTGATCTTTGCTTCTACCTGCAGCAACTATGGAAAGATGGCAGATCCCGACAAGCTCCTCGATGAGGACTCGGAACTGCGCCCCGTGTCGCTCTACGCAGAGACAAAGGTTGCAGTGGAAAAAGAAATCCTTCGCACCGTCAACGGTGGACCACTTTGCCCGACGCTGCTTCGCTTTGCGACGATCTTTGGCGTCTCGCCCCGCATGCGATTCGATCTTACCGTCAATGAGTTCACTGCGGAACTTATCCGGAAGAAGCACCTTACGGTTTTCGGGGAGCAGTTTTGGAGACCATACGTGCACGTGAAAGATGCTGCACGTGCGATTGCACGTGTCCTGGAATCCGAAGAATCTCTCGTCCGTGGCACTGTCTTCAACGTCGGTTCAACTGACCAGAACTTCCGTAAGCAGGATCTGGTTGAGATGATGAGATCCCATGCTCCCGATGCGATTGTGGAGTATGTTCACAAAAAGGAAGATCCGCGCGATTATCGAGTCTCCTTCGCGCGCATCGCACAGCAGCTCGGGTTTCAAATCTCGATCACGGTCAGCCAGGGAATCGAAGAAGTCGCCCGTCTGATTAAGAGTGATGTCATTACGGATTACGAACACAAGAGGTACCGCAATTGAGCGCTACAGAACAACTTGCTCCCGGCGCACCTCCGCCGGAAGAGTTTGTCCCACTCATCGTTCCGGAAATCCGGGGGAACGAGTGGGCCTATGTGAAGGAGTGCCTCGACACGAATTGGGTCTCCTCGGTAGGAAGTTATGTCGAGCGCTTTGAGCGGATGGTCGCAGAACGAGCTGGCGCGAAATTCGCGGTAGCAACTACCAATGGCACCGCAGCACTGCACATCGCGCTCCTCCTCGCGGGCGTGGAGCAGAACGATGAGGTGCTCGTATCATCTCTCACGTTCATCGCGCCCGCCAATACGATTCGGTACGTCGGAGCGTGGCCGGTTTTCATCGATGCCGATCCGTCTTACTGGCAGATTGATCCGCAAAGAATCAAAGATTTTCTGGAGCATGATTGTTTTTGGCAGAAAGGAACGCTGATCCGAAAGGGAACTGGGCGAAGGGTTCGCGCGATTCTTCCCGTTCATATCCTCGGACACCCAGTCGACTTCGACGCCATTCAACAGATTGCTGAACGTTTCGCTCTTCCAGTAGTCGAAGACGCCACGGAAGGGCTGGGCGCCCAATATCGAAACCGAAGTCTCGGCGGCATCGGCGATGTGGGCTGCTTCAGCTTCAATGGTAACAAGATCATCACCACCGGTGGCGGCGGAATGCTCGTCACCAACCGCCATGACTGGGCTGAGCGGGCGCGATATCTTACGACGCAGGCAAAAGATGATCCGATTGAATACGTGCATGGAACGGTCGGCTATAACTATCGTTTGACCAATCTCCTTGCTGCAATGGGGTGCGCACAGATGGAAAATCTCGACGCATACATTGAGGCAAAGCGAAGCATCGCAGCGCGCTACCAGGCAGCATTGGGTTGTATCCCCGGCATCACAACTCCGTCCGAGGCGGAATGGGCCACCAGTACCTATTGGATGTACACCATCCGGATCGATGAGCGCCAAACGGGAATTGACGCCAGAACTCTGCTCCGCGCACTCCACGCAAAGAAGATCCAGACACGGCCCCTTTGGCAACCGATGCATTTGTCTCCCGCGCATTCATCCCATCAGCATCCTCCATGCCCGGTCGCAGAAGCTCTGCATGGAAGTGCGCTCAGCCTTCCTTGTTCAGTCGGATTAAGTGAAGCAGATCAGGACCGCGTCATTGACGCTATCCGGGGAACCATTGAGACCAATGCCGTTCGATGACGCGAAGGCCTCCAGGATGAGCGTTGACGGGCTCTTTGCGTCCGCGACCCCGCACATCGCCAACTTCGCCCGGCAGCAGGCGCTTCTCTACCGAGAGGATCCGCGGCTTCAGATCTACTTTGAGGCGCTCCAGGTGGATCGCCTTAATACCCCGCGAGCGCGGACTGGCAAGCCGGCATTCTGGAAGAGTGCGTCCCACGCAACACTGGCTCGATTCAGCCGCGTGGCTCGACTGTCGCGCATGCCAAAGGTCAAAGCTGATGTTCTGATCTGCCCCAGTCCGTATTTCAGTCGAAAAACCGAAACACAATTCTTCTTAAGAACCGTATTCGGAGTCGCGGCCACTGGAGCGAAAATTGCATGCTTCGTGCCAGAGGCAGCCCCTGGCCGACGCGAAATGGCCGACCAGCTTACCAGTAAGGGATTGCTGGGCCAGGTTGAACTGATCGACCCCGTCGGCGATCTGGGGACTCTCAGCAGGCCCCTCTTGCGCAATGCAGCCCGACGTCGTGGGCAAATCGCGTTCGACATTGCGGTCCAAATCCTGGCCCCCCACGGCCTCGCACCGGGTGAGGACGTACGAGATCACTTTGAGCGCCTTGCCTACTTCGCGGAAGCTTGGAGCCAGATTGAGGATCGAACGGAATTTGCGACCGCAATCACACGATGCCATTGGCTCCCTTTATGCAGCTCCGTCACGGCAGCGGCATTGCAAAGAGGATCCAGATCCATCACATTCCAGCAAGGCGTGATCGGACACTCGCTCGACGTACCAGTTTCTGCAAGCACATTTGTCGCGTTTGGAGAGACGTCGTCCAGCTTTTTGTCCCGGTTGAACGCGCGCTTCTTTGAGGCAGTGGGGCTGCCCGCGCCACCAGTCTCTTACGTGCACGGCGGCAGCCTCTTTGATCGGATCTGCAATCTGGACGATCAGTTCGCAAATGCGACCCTGCTAATGGTCGACTACCCCACATCCCAGGCCGAGTTCTACGGAGTGCAAAAGCAAACTGAAGCGCTCATCCAGCTTGGCGAAACATTCCTTGCCGAGGGGGATCCATCGTGGCGGCTCATCATACGGCCTCACCCCTTCTGGAATGACTTGGATCTGGAATCCTGCCTCAGCCTTGCAAGACGCTTCCCGCAACGTTGCGAAATCTCCCATCCCGCCCGGCCCCTCGATGACGACCTGCGCCGGTCATCGGCGGCGGTGGGCATCTTCAGCGGTGTTCTCACAGTGGCCTCTGCCTCCGGCCTTCCTGGCTACTTTCTCAAAACGCCCGGAGGCTTTGAGTCCGGTGATCTGGCATGCTTTGAGCGTGACCAGATCCTCGCGCCCGATCAGGCATTGGAGCAGATTCAGACAATACTGCGAGATCACAAAGCATATCTCGAGGCCAGAACGGCCGCGCTGCGGAATGGACGGACCTATTATGCAGGAGGAGGCAATCTCGCGCTTGACGAGAGATTCTTCCGCACAATCATCGAGCATCCGAATTCATAACAGTAGCCAATGCAAGAGCCAATGCGAATCATATTTGTCAGCGCGATGAACGGATGGCAATGGGGCGGCAGTGAAGAGCTCTGGAGCCAATGCGCCGCAGCAATGAAGAAGGCCGGCGACCATGTGATGGTCTCCGTGCCCGATTGGCCGAAGAAGGCGTCGCGTGTCGTCGAATTGGAGCAGCTCGGCGTGCAAGTCAAGACACGCCAGGCTGGCAAGGACATGAGGCTGACCCGCCGCATACGGAAGGCCCTGGTTGACAGTTTCGGAGACGATTCCGGATGGCTCTCCAGCTTTCGACCCGATCTTGTCGTCATCTCGCAAGGGTATAACTCTGGCGGATTCAAGATTGCCGCTGCATGCCAGAAGGCAGAAATTCCTTACATCGTGATTGTGCATTGCAACCATGAGTCGTGGTGGTTTGGAAGCGACCTGGATGCGGCCCTGCAGTGCTATACCCATGCGAAAAGAGTCTTCTGCGTCTCAGAGCGGAATCTCGCGCTTCTCCGTCTTCAGCTTGGTGAGCCCGCTCTCGAAGCGGACATCGTGAGGAACCCGTTCAACGTTTCGTGTGATTCGCCTCCGGCTTGGCCGGGATCGGATCTTCCTTGGAGGATCGCTTGCGTCGCCAGGCTCGAGCTCGCAGCAAAAGGGCAGGACATTCTGCTCCAGACGCTCGCTTTGCCTGAGTGGCGCGATCGCCCTATCGAGCTGAATCTATATGGTTCGGGACCCGACGAGTCTCTCCTTCGGAAGCTCATCAAGTGCATGGAGCTCAAGAGCGTGAATCTCATGGGGCATACGCACGACGTCAGAGAGATTTGGGCAGGTAATCACATTCTGGCTCTCCCATCACGGTATGAGGGCCTTCCGCTCGCCCTCGTTGAAGCCATGTGGTGCGCGCGACCGGCAATCGTCACGGATGTAGGCGGCAATGCCGAACTGTGCGTCGACGGGCAGACTGGATTTGTTGCCGCCGCCCCAAACCTCGCTTCGTTTTCGGCAACGCTGGACTCTGCGTGGAAGATGCGGAATCAATGGCAGGAGATGGGACGAACCGCACGAACCGTGGTGCAAGTCCGAATTCCCACCAACCCAATCGACATTTTCTGCGGACGGATTCGGCAGCTTGTAGCCTCCTGAATGGTTTTTCTCAAGGAGATCCTTTTGGGAACGTTGCAGAGCCTTCCTGAATGAAACAGCAATCATCTGCTCCACGCGCCCGTTGCGCGGCCAGCATTCAGTTGCGGAGTCATAAGCAATGCAAGTGACAGCCATCCTCTGTACCTATAACCGAAGCCGCAGTCTGGAGAATGCCCTGAAGAGTCTCTCTGTCAGTCGCGTTCCTGACACCATCTCCTGGAAAGTGATTGTCGTCGACAACAACTCAAAAGATGACACACGGCAGGTTGTTGAGCGATTTGCAGCAGAGCATCCCGGTAAGTTCTTGTATCTTTTTGAGCCCAGGCAGGGTAAATCCTTCGCACTAAATGCGGGAATTCAAGCTGCCGATGCGGATGTGATTGCGTTTGTCGATGATGATGTGGAAGTGGCCCCGGATTGGCTCGGCAACCTCACGAGTCCCTTGCTCGGTGCTGGCTTTTGCGGAGTGGGCGGAAGAATCCTTCCTGAGGCGGAATTCACGCCACCGCAATGGATGGATACATCCGGGCGCTATGCTTTGGCACCGCTCGCGATTTTTGATCTGGGTTCGGAGCCACGAGAACTCGATGAGGCGCCCTTCGGCACAAACATGGCCTTCCGCCGCCAGGTGTTCGACCAATACGGCGGCTTTCGAACCGACCTCGGCCCACGGCCCGGAAGCGAGATCCGCAATGAAGATGCTGAATTCGGCACGCGCATTCTAGAAGCCGGGGAGAAGCTTTGGTACGAGCCGCGCGCCGTGGTCTACCACTCGATTTCGACAGAGCGCCTTAGCAAACGATACTTCCTCGCCTGGTGGTTCGATAAAGCCCGTGCGGATATTCGCCAGTATGGCCTGCCCTCTGAAGCGAAGTTCTACATTTTCGGAGTGCCCGG
>JAJYAE010000231.1 GCA_021779695.1 Acidobacteriota bacterium
CGGCTGGTATTTCACCCGCCAGTTTGAAAATGAAGCCAATGCCGATATGCACTCACGCACCACGGCGCAGGAGATTCTCCGCGACTTTGAGGGCGAGCCGCTCGATTATTGGGTCACGGGCTTTGGCACAGGCGGAACCTTGAAAGGCGTAGCCCGTGTACTGGCGGAGAAACGCCCAGAGACGAAGGTGGTTGTTTGCGAACCCGAGGATGCGCCCATGCTTTACAGCGGCATTGAGCAGCAGCGCAATGCGGACGGGACTCCTGCCGCCGCGCACCCTTCGTGGAAACCGCACCCGCTGCAGGGCTGGAGCCCTGACTTTGTTGCGAAGCTGGCAGGGGATGCTGCTGCCTCCCATGCAATCCGTGAGGTGCTGCTCATCTCCAATGCGGAAGCGCTCCGCTGCAGCCAGCAATTGGCCCGCAAGGAAGGGATCTTTGTGGGCATCACGGCAGGCGCCACTTTCGCCGGCGGCTTGCAATTGGCTGCGAAGGCGCCGAAAGGTTCCACGATTCTGTGCATGCTTCCCGATACGGGCGAGCGCTATCTCAGCACGCCGCTCTTCGCCGATATCCCCGTGGATATGACGGAAGAAGAGATTGCAATCTCCCGGTCGACGTCGGGCTGCTGGATGCCGGATCCGCAATAGGCTGTCGTTGCGTTACATGAGGATTGCCGTATTCTCACCGGGCATGTGCAATGGCGGATGCGCCGTTGCGCCACTTGCCAGACAGCAGAGGTGCGGCCGTCTGATTGTGAGTGCCCCGTGTCACAGGACGTGTCGGCTCTGCATGTGATAGCATCCGGTTTCTTAGAGGAAGACGCCGTGCGGTGTCGTATCCTTCACCGCCGGGCGCCTGCCGGAGAGCCTCCTGATGGACGAGGAAGACGGCAGACCGGGACCCGTTTCCCGGCAAATCGGACCCGCTGACGCCCAGGTGGACGTCCCCGCGAGTTCCCTGCGTCCTTACCTTTTCTGCACAACTCAACTCACCACGCCGGGGGGCGTTCCGTGCGCCAGCCGGCCTGCATGCATTGCACATCAAGGAGAAATGCCATGAAAACGTACCAGGGAAGTGAGATCCGCAACGTAGCTGTAATTGGGCATGCGCACAGCGGCAAAACGACATTGATTGCCGCACTGCTGCATGCCGCAAAGATGACGCCGACGCAGGGAAGGGTGGAAGACGGTTCGGCCGTAACCGCCTATGACGAAGAAGAAGTGGCTCGCGGCACGACGATGCAGAATGCCGTGGCCTTTGCCGAGTGGCAGGGCGTGAAGATCAATTTCGTCGACACGCCGGGCTTTCATATGTTTTCCCATGAAGCGCGCGCAGCGCTGCTGCCTGTTGAGGCAGCCCTTGTGGTGGTGAATGCGCAAAACGGCGTAGAGGCCGTGACCGAGCGCGTGTGGAAGTATGCCGAGGAAGCGAACATTCCCCGCGTGGTAGTGGTGAACCAGATGGATCACCCGAAGGCAGGCGGCGGCAATGGCCTGAGCGCGCTCATTGACGACCTGCATGAGCGCTGGGGCCGCAATTGCGTACCCGTGCAGCTGCCCATCTCCGATGCGCAGGGATTTCACGGTGTTGTCGACCTGGTAACGATGGAGGCCTATCACTACACGCCGGGTGGCGATGGGCATGGCAAAGTGACCGGCGAGATTCCCGCGAACCTGGCGGCCCAGGCCAAGGCAGCGCATGAAGCATTGGTCGAGCTGGTAGCCGAGGGCAAAGATGAACTGATGGAAGAGTTCTTCGCCGAGGGCACCATTCCCGAAAAGCATCTGATCGCTGCGCTTCATGAAGCGATTCGCGAAGACCGCATCTTCCCTGTGCTTTTCGCCAGCGGCCTGGCCAATATGGCGGCCGATCATCTGCTGGATTTCATCAAAGTCTATGCACCCGCGCCCATCGAGCGCGCACCCTTTGCCGTTAAAGCTCCGGCGGCGCAGGCTGCGGCAGAGAGCGCGAGCACCAGCGATGCCAAGCTGGCGCTGCGCCGTGTGGATGACGCGGAGCCCCCTGCCCTGGTGGTGTTTAAGACCATGACAGATCCCTTTGCCGGCCGTATCAGCTTCTTCAAAGTGGTGAGCGGCATCATCAAGAACGACGCGACCGTGGAGAACTATACGCGTCGTGGTCAGGAACGTCTTTCGCACCTGAGCGTGATGCAGGGACGAAAAGCGGTAGAGGTTGCCGAACTGCATGCGGGCGATCTTGGCGCGGTGGCCAAGCTGCGCGACACGCTGACCGGCGATACGTTAGGTCCAAAGGGCGCCGAAATCCAGATTGAGCTGGCTCCTCTGCCTGAGCCTGCCATGACCTACGCGATCGAGCCAAAGTCGCGCGCCGATGAAGACAAGTTGGCCCCGGCGATCCACAAGCTGATGGAAGAGGACCTGCTGATTCGCTTCTTTCGCGATCCGCAAACCAGTGAATTCCTGATTGCCGGCGCGGGTCAACCCCACATCGAGTCCATCGTGAGCCGGCTCAAGAAGCGCTACCACGCCGAGGTCACGCTGAAGTCACCGAAGGTGCCTTATCGCGAAACCATTCGGGGCCGCGCTGATGCACAGGGGCGCCACAAAAAACAGACCGGCGGCCACGGCCAGTTTGGCGACTGCAAGATAAGGATGGAGCCTTTACCGCGCGGCGGCGGCTTCGAGTTTGCGAATGAAATCTTCGGCGGGGCAATTCCAAGGCAGTTTGTTCCCGCGGTCGAAAAGGGCATTGTGGAATCGGCTGCGCGCGGATATTTGGCGGGCTATCCGGTCGTTGATTTTAAGGTGACGGTCTACGACGGCAGCTATCACGACGTCGATTCCAATGAAATGTCGTTCAAGATGGCCGGTAGACTTGCCTTCCGCAAATGCATGGAACAGGCCAGGCCCTGTCTGCTCGAACCCATTATGAAGGTCGAAATCGAAGCTCCGGATGAATTTGCCGGAACCCTGATGGGCGACCTGAACAGCCGCCGGGGACGCGTGCAGGGCATGGATACGCGCGGCCGCACCACGATCATCAACGCTGAGGTGCCGATGGCTGAGATGCTGACCTATGGCACGCACCTGACCTCGATTACGCAGGGCAAGGGCAGTTATCGCATGGAAGTGAACCACTACGACATCGTCCCGCAACCCGTGGCCGAAAAAATTCTGGCCAACGCCAAGCGTCCCGTTGAAGTGGAAGAGGAATAACTGGAAGGCTGAATCATCGCCGGGCACTAGTCATAGCGCTCGGTGATGATTCCCTTGCGATTCCATCCCAGCGCCTTCAGTTGCTCGCGCACGGCGTTGATCATTGGACTCAAGCCGCAGACATACGCGTGGATCTCAATCTCAGGCCCAGCCGCGCTGGTTTGGTGCTCCTGCGCAATGTGCACCGCATGCTCCTGCACGTAGCCGCGCAGACCTTTCCAATCCTCTGTTGCGCGGCTGAGAGTCGGAAGGTAGTGGAAGTTTGCGTGCCGTGCCGCGATGGCCTCAAACTCTTCGTGATAATACAACTCCGTCTCGTGGCGCGTGCCAAAGATCAGCCAGATCTGCCTGCCCTCGCTGCGATCCGGACCGTCGAGAGGGAACAGCCATTGCACAAAGCTGCGCATCGGCGCCACACCTGTGCCGGTAGCAATCAGAATCGAATCTGTCAGCGGTTGACGCAGAGTAAAGAAGCCAAGCGGCTCCTGGAATGCAAGCGTGCCGCCCTCCTGCATATCGGACAGGCGATTCGAGAAAAAGCCATCGTCAACGCGGTTTAAACACAGCGCAAAATGATTGCCGTCGGGCCCTGAAGCAATGGAATAGGCGCGCATTTGCTGCTTTCCGTCGGCATCCTCTGCCACTGCTGAGACAAATTGCCCCGGCGTGAAAGCCAGCTCTCTTCGGTCTTCCAACTCAAACTCAAGATGAAAACATTGCGCCCTTTCTGATAGGCATCGCTTGTGAATCAGCCGCGCTGTCAGCAGTTCTCGAGTCACAGGGCTCTCGCATTCTTGAATTAAGGCCCATGCAGGCGCCACGTGCAGTATCGCGACCAGGCATCCAGGCTGGCAAGCGACGACTGTCGTTACGTGCATGGGTTTGTCGAAATGTTTTCGGAAGAACTAAGTGAACTTATCGTTGCCAGGTGATCGCATCCGCTGTCATCCTGCATCAATCAAAATGAGTTATCCTGTCTATATGGCATCTCAATCGATACTCGCCCAGATTGATGCGGAGATTGCAAAGCTGGTTGAAGCTCGCAAGATCCTCGCAAAAGTCACCTTGCTTGGCGGCACGAACATTGCTCGAGTGGTGAAGAAAGTTTCGGCAAAGTCGCCAAGAAAGCGCGTCCTCAGTCCCGAGGCTCGCAAGCGTATTGCAGATGCGCAGCGCCGCCGCTGGGCCGCGCAGCGCGCCAGGAGCAAGAAGGAAGCTTGATCTGTCCTGATTGCGTTGGATCTCTCAATCACTTACCAGGTTTCAATTGCCAGGACGTTTGGCGGGCCCGAGTGGCCTTGAATCACCTGAGTCTCAATAACCGCCTCGAGGTTCTTGTGAGCCCAGTCTGCAGGAGCCTTGGCTAAAAGTGAATTGAGATAAACGGGGTTGTAGAGAATCTCGCCGGCTGCTTCCGTGCCTTCCTCTGAGATTCCGGCCGCGATAATCACCGGCTGTCCCGTGGTCTTGTCCTGGATGCGCGCGACAATCGCGTAGTCGCGCGCGAGCTTCTCATAGGGCAAATCCCATGCCGTTGCCCACGTGGTCTTCTTGTTACTCTTGCGGTCTACCAGCAACGCGACTCCATCCTGGGATTCAAAGCCGAAGCGCAAATGCTGGGTCACGCGCAGGGTCCAGATATTGTCGAATGCTCCGATCAATACGACCGGCCCTTCGCGCAACTGCTCAAATGTGGCTTCTGACGCCGGCTCCACGCGAAACGTTTTACGCCGCATCTCCAGTGCGGCAGCCGTGCGCGTCAAAGTGATGACGTCGGCCAGCGCCAGGTTGCCGGAGTAATGAAGCCGGACGTAAAGCTTCTCCGGCTCGGAGGGCGGCACCGGCGCATTCATATCGTTGATTTCATCGAGATCGATATTTTTTGCGGGCTCACCCAGGCAGAAAGTTGCCGGGTTCGCGCTCGATGTCACCGGCTGCCAGAAGATGTCAATATTCGAGGGTTTCGGCGGCGGTGGAACCGGCGGATAGTGGCGTCCAACATCCACACCCGCTGCGCCGGCGATGAGGACAAGCAGCACGGCGAGAATCCATCGGGGGCGCAAAGCATGCGCAGTGGAGGCTGAGCTGTTGCCGGGCGCCTCGACAGCCTGCAACGTCTGCAGCGTGTTCTCCGGCCCTGGTTGCGCTGTGGGAGGCAGCTCAGACGCTCGGAACACCGGCACATAAGTTCCGATCGGCAGCTCGACCACCAGTTCTCCCGCGTGGGCTACGTCGTAGTAGTACTGGGAGAGACGCTTGCGAACTTCCCCGGCCGTGATACGGACCACCGGGTCGGCGTTGGCATCGTAACTGGGAGAGCGTCCGAAGACCTCGATGCCAATCATGCGTTCCTTCAGGTCAGATGTGTTCCCCAGCAGGGTCTGCTCCACAACATAGGTCAGCAACGCGGGGTAGCGCTTGCTGTTGGCAAACAACGGGTGGGCGACAAGACGGCTCAGCTGCTCGCGGACCCCAACCGGATCGACGAGACTCTCCGGGCCCTCATTGTCCTGCGCGGTCTTGGGCGCAATGGCCATGCCCCTGCTCCTTCACATCCGCTCTCAAAGCGGCGACTTGCCGCTCCAGGGAGAGAGCACACAAGATGACTCTTCGCTGAGTGGATTTCGGGCTGCCTTGGCCCGCACACGAGCGTGATCCTGGAATCGATGTTCTCGCAATCCGTTTGCCGCCGTCAGCCATCCCATCACGGCAATTTTCCCATCTCTTTTCAGCAGTTTTCGGATTGCAATAGGTATCATACGTCCACGTAATGTCGCTGTCTATACTGGATTAAGTTAAATCATTCAAGCAAGTTGCATTTTTTCACAGCGATTTGGTACCCGATGGAACCTACTAGCGCCTTCGAGTGCCCACTACATTGGTTTCGGTCCAGAAAAGGTGTCAACGGCAACCCTGTGCGAAGAAGAGATTCTTCAATCGGTCCGTGTGCATGATGGCACATTTTCTTGTGATTGCGGCTCCTCGCCCCTCCGATTCGCCAGATCTGGATTGCATCCAGGCGGGACGTTTCGGGGGGCGCTTTTTTTGTGCGGAAGGAACCGCTGGGGTGTGGGGCCTGCCAGGGTTGCGGGTTCGTGGAACTCGATTCGGTTTGACTGGGAAAGATCGCGTATTTGGCCATTGACAGAAGGAGAATTCCAGAAAGATGGGTATGGAGATGGGACGGAAGGGAATGTGGTTTGCGGGGGCGCTGTTTTCGCTGGCCATCGGGGCTGGCGCGCAAGCGCCCATGTCACACGAGGAGGCGCATCAGCGCGCTGAGACTCTGCTGAAACAGATGACGGTAGAGGAGAAGGTGGGCCAAATGAACCAGGCCTCTGGAGCAGCCATCCCAATGCTAGGCGGCCAGAAGCCGGATACCTTGATTGTTCAGGGCAAGGTTGGTTCGATCCTGTGGCTCACGGACGTCAAGGAGATCAATCGCCTTCAGCACCTCGCGGTGGAAAAATCCCGCCTCCATGTTCCTATTCTGTTCGCATTTGATGTGATTCATGGCTATCGGACGGTCTTCCCGGTGCCGCTCGCCATGGCGTCCTCCTGGGACCCAAGCGTGGAGGAGCAGGCACAGCACTTTGCAGCGGAAGATGCACGCGCCGCGGGAATTGATTGGACATTCACACCGATGGTGGATATTGCGCGCGACGCCCGGTGGGGCCGCATGGTGGAAGGCGCT
>JAJYAE010000232.1 GCA_021779695.1 Acidobacteriota bacterium
CAAACTCCTCCGCGCCGCGGAGCGTGCTTCTGGAAATCGGCGGGCTGGATGAATCTTTCAGCCGTGGCAATGACGCCGATCTAGGATTCCGCCTTCTCCAAGCCTCGTATCGCTTTACCTACCTGCCTGCTTGCGTGACCCATCAGCTGTTTTCCAAGACGCGCGCGGGCATCATCCAGGATGCTTCGGATGAGGGCATCTCTGAGATTCGCCTGTGCCGTAAACATCCTGAGATGCGCGTTGATTCTCGTTTTGGATCGATGTCATCCAGAAGTCTGTGGAAGCGCTTCCTCATCTGGGCTCTCGCAACCGCACCGTTCTCCGCAGTGCCTCTGCTTACGTTCGCTGTGAGCGTTTTGTCTGCGCTGCGCAAAATCCCAGCTGCGCGCGCCATGTCGTTCCATTTGTTCCTGACGCAGCAGAACATCGCCACTTATCGGTCCGCTGTGCGGTTTGCGGGCTCGTGGAATGCATTGCGAAGGGAGTTCGGTCTGCGGCTGCCGGTCCTGATGTACCACAACATCGGTCCGCTTCGAGATGGATTTGATGTGTATTTGACCGTTTCACCGGAATTGCTGGAACGCCACTTAAAGTGGATTCGAAAGCACGGCTACACTCCCATTCGCGTTGCGGATTGGGTCGCATATCAGCGCGAAGGCAAGCCTCTTGCGGAAAAACCAATTCTACTTACCTTTGACGATGCCTATAAGGATTTGGCCGAATTCGGATTGCCGTTGTTGCGTAAGTACGGCTATACAGGTACTGTTTTTGTGGTCACGGACGAAATTGGGGGAACCAACGCATGGGATCTGCACCTGGGTCTCTCTGAACAACCTCTCATGTCCGAAGAACAGATTCGCCTCTGGTCTCAGCAGGGGATCGAATTCGGTGCACATACCCGGACACACGCCGATTTAACAAGAGCAACACTCGAGGAAACTGCTGAAGAGATGCTAGGAAGTCGGAAGCGGCTTGAAGAGATCCTGGGACTCCCCGTCACCGCGCTGGCTTATCCCTATGGCTATTACACGGAACAGGTGGCAGAGATCGCTCGGCAACACTTTGACGCCGCCCTTACATGTGATCTCGGCATGAATTCCGTGGCAACGGACCTGCTTCACCTTCACAGAAGTGAGGTTGTGCCGTTTTCGAGCTGGGGTGAAATGCGCAGCATGGCCTCCTTAGGATTTAATGCCTTCTACACAGCCCGACACATTGCGCGATCATACCGAGACAGGCTGAAGCAGCGGCTCAGCAGGACCATCCAGCTGCTGTTTCGATCGGAGAGATCAGTCGACTTAAGGGGAAAAATCCAAAATAACTCTAATAAATAGAATGGTTTACTTTGAAGCCAAGACACAAGATTGATGTGAGCTTATAAATATAGCAATGCTTCTATATTAAAAATTGAGCGTAAGACGCTCATCTATTCCTCCAAGCTCTTGACAACTTGGCGTGATCTCACCTACCTTTAGCAATTGGAAGGCGAGACTGCTAGCACCTCGCTGGCAGGGCTGCTGACGGCTGAATCGAACTGCGTCCGCAGCTTCTATGGAATGCCTCCAGTGTTCTGTTTCACAACAACCCAAATCCAGTGAGCAACCACAGAGGCTGCTCACATGTGGAGGAGAAGCGAAGCAATGGCAGCAACATCTGTGACGACCACGTTTACCCCGCTTCATGACCGCATCCTCGTTCGCCGTCTCGAAGAGACGGAGACGGTCCGTGGAGGCATCATCATCCCCGACAGCGCCAAAGAGAAGCCCCAGGAAGGCGAAGTCATCTCTGTCGGCAAGGGAAAGTCCAACGACGAAGGCAAGGTCTTCCCGCTCGACGTCAAGGCAGGCGACCGGATTCTGTTCGGCAAGTACTCTGGAACCGAGATCAAGATCGACGGCGAAGAGTATCTGATCATGCGCGAGGAAGAAGTCCTCGGCATCGTCAAGAAGTAGCTGGATTGTGGCGCGCATGGCACGACTTTGCCGCCAAGGATTCAACCTAAAGCTGCAATTTTAAGAAGGAGATTTGAAGCATGGCAAAGCAGATTCTGCACGGTGAAGATTCCCGTCAGGCGATCTTGCGCGGCGTGAACACGCTGGCAGACGCAGTGAAAGCGACGCTTGGTCCCAAGGGCCGCAACGTCGTGATTGAGAAGAAGTTCGGCTCACCCACCATCACCAAGGATGGCGTAACGGTAGCGAAGGAGATCGAACTGAAGGACGCGCTTGAGAATGTGGGCGCCCAGCTCGTCAAGGAAGTTGCATCCAAGACATCGGATGTGGCCGGCGACGGGACCACGACCGCAACGGTTCTGGCACAGGCGATCTTCCGCGAAGGCGTGAAGACCGTTGCAGCTGGTGCCAATCCGACTGCGTTGAAGCGCGGCATCGACAAGGCCGTGATCACAGTGATCGGCACCCGCGACAAGGATGGCAAGTGGACAGAGGGCGGCGCCCTTGGAAAGCTTTCCAAGCCGGTTGACGAGGGTTCAGTTGCCCAGGTGGGCACCATCTCGGCAAATGGGGACCAGGAAATCGGAGCGATCATTGCAGAAGCCGTCAAGGTAGTTGGCAAGGATGGCGTCATCACCATTGAAGAGTCGAAGACGATGCACACGGGCCTTGAGACGGTCGATGGAATGCAGTTTGACCGTGGCTATCTCAGCCCCTACTTTGTCACCGACGCTGAGCGGCTTGAAGCGGTACTCGAGGATCCCTATATCCTGATCTACGAAAAGAAGATCAGCGCCATGAAGGATTTGCTCCCGTTGCTTGAGCAGGTTGCGCGTGGCGGCAAACCTCTTCTGATCATCGCGGAAGACGTTGAGGGCGAGGCTCTGGCGACCTTGGTCGTCAACAAGCTGCGTGGCACGCTGAATGTCTGCGCTGTGAAGGCTCCTGGCTTCGGCGATCGCCGCAAGGCAATGCTGGGCGACATCGCCATTCTCACCGGCGGCAAGGCCATCACGGAAGATCTGGGCATCAAGCTGGAAAGCGTGAAGCTCGAGGATCTGGGCCGCGCGAAGCGCGTCACCATCGACAAGGACAACACCACTATCGTTGACGGTGCCGGAAAGACTTCTGACATCGATGGACGCGTGAAGGAAATCCGCTCGCAAATCGAGAAGACGACCTCCGATTACGATCGCGAAAAACTCCAGGAGCGGCTTGCCAAGCTGGTGGGCGGCGTTGCCATCATCAAGGTGGGTGCGGCAACCGAGACCGAGTTGAAGGAGAAGAAGGCTCGTGTTGAGGATGCCCTGCATGCAACTCGCGCAGCTGTCGAGGAAGGCATTGTCCCGGGTGGCGGCGTAGCTCTTGTTCGCGCCATGCCTGCGGTGCAGGACCTCATTAAGAAGCTCGAAGGCGACGAGAAGGTGGGCGCGCAGATCGTGCTCCGCGCTCTCGAAGAGCCTCTACGCCAGATCGTTGCCAATGCTGGCGAAGAGGGTGCAGTTGTTGTCGCCAAGGTGCTGGACGCCAAGGACAACCATCACGGCTACAATGCCGCAACCAGCACCTTTGAGAACCTGGTGAAGGCTGGCGTCATTGATCCGACCAAGGTGACCCGCACAGCTCTCCAGAACGCTGCTTCGATCGCCGGTCTGCTGCTGACGACTGAAGCTCTCATCTGTGAGATCCCTGAGCCCAAGACCCCTGCTCCGGCGGGCGGCCACGGCGGCGGGATGGACGGCATGTATTAAGGCACCGTCTGGCCGACCTTCATCGGCTGGCTGAATCATGCAAAGGAGCCCCTGGCGCAAGCTCGGGGCTCCTTTTTTGCGCGAGATTTGACCAATAAGAAACCGGGAGCCGTAGCTCCCGGTTTCTTATTGGCTTAAATCACTGCCCTTAGTAGGTGAAGTGGATTCCCATCGTGAAGGCTCGGTTGCCACCAATAGTGTTGGTCGCTGAACCGAAGTTCGCAGCGTTGTTTGGGCAGCCTTGCGTATTGCTAATCGCATATACCTGTACACAAGTTCCCGTACCCACCGGAATGGTTGTGGGCAACTGCGTGTTGCGCCCGCTGCCTGATGAATAGGGCAGCTGGTCCAGGTTGTTGCGGGTCGACTGCTGGTCGGTTGGATTCGCCCCCGTCGCAATCTGACCGTAATTGAGATAGATCGAACCGGGCGTGCAGTTGTTGCCAGCCTGTGCTGCGGAAGTGGAGCAGGCGTAGACCTGTCGAATCTGTGCCTGATCCTGAGGAATATCCAGGCTCGTTGTGTTGGTTACGTTGAAGGCGTTGAAGTCGTACTGGATCGTAAATCGCTCGGACACGTGAAAGGACTTACGCACGGAGAGATCCAGCCGCCGCTGTGCTCCCTGACGGAAAATGTTGCGTTGGCCCGTATTGAAGGCAGTTTCGTAGATATCCTGCGGATCCGTTCCCGTGGAAACCGGCACGCCCATTTGTCCCGGTGCGACGTAATTGATGGCAATCTGAGTTGGATCGATATACGGGATGTAGTTCCCTCCCGTTCCGCGCCGCGCTCCATTGTTGCCAGTCAGTGCAGTCTTTGGATGAGCAGGATCCTTGATGCCCAGAATTGGATTCATCAAGTTCGGGAAATCTCCAAAGTTGAGGCTGCCCACTGCGCCGTAGAATTCGTAGAGCGAATAGGGCTGGCCGCTCTGCAACGTACCCATACCAGTCAACTGCCAATCGTTCGTGAAGTAGGACGCGAGCGACTGCTCCTGTGCGAACTTGGGAAGATTGACGAGAAAGTTGCCGTTGAAGACATGCGTACGGTCAAAGTCCGAGGACGCATACGAGTTGCGCAGATGCTTTGGATCGTTGCCCGTAAAGAACAATCCGATGTCGCTCTGCTCGTCGAGAGCGTGGCTCCAGGTGTAGCTTCCGCCAACCTGGAAGTTGTGAGAGAGCCGCTTTTCAACGTGAGTTTCGAGTGCATCATACGCTGAGATGCCCACCGCCTGGAAGTCCGCGGCATTGGGGTTATATCCCACGTACGGGGCTCTGAAATCAGTGTTGCCGCCATCATAGGTATTCCACGGCTCACCTGCAATCGGGTCGTAATCGTAGCCGTCGCTCATGGAGTTCTGATTGAGGACTTCAAACCCGTAGGTTGCCGTCTCACCCCATATCGGGTTGCTTGGGGTCGCAATACCGGGCTCGTTGAGCGGCAGCGGAATCACGCTGTGACGGCCACGATTGCCGGTGTAGCCAATCGTCACCGCGAGGTTGCTTGTTGGCTGCCATTGCACGTTCAACGTGTAGTTAATGGTGTATGGCAGCTTGTTGTTCTTGTCATACGAACCGAAGTTCAGTGTTGGAGTGCAGAGGAAGTATCCCTCCTGGTTTTGGACGCCGCCGCAATTCTTGCCAAACTGGGCATAGTAACTGGTCGGGTCAGGAGAACCGGTCATGATATTCAATTGGTTCTGGAGAGCCTGCTTAATCGTAGCTGGATTCGAGTTGGGCGGAACGTAGCTGGAGACCGTCAAGCCATTGCCGATCGGGTCCGCCAACGTGTTTCCCAAGCCGTTAGCGTAGCTCACAAGCGGGGCTGACTCGGTGACTCCGAACGGCCCGCCAATCGAACCGCCTGCCGGTTGCGAGAGATAACTGACCAGCTCACCGCGATCGTAATAGATGCCCGCACCGCCGTTGATGACCAGATTGCCGTGGAAGGATTTTGGCGAATAGGCAAAGCCGAGGCGCGGCGAAATGCCCCATTGCCGGCCATTGAGTGTGGAGTTACTCACGCCCGGCGTCGGATTGTATTTGTTGTTGCCTGCAACTATGAAACCTGCGTTGTTAACCGTGAAACCCGTGCTGGTATTTCCTGTCACGTTGTAGAGCGACGGATCGAAGTTAAACATGTTGCCATATTTTTCGGTCAGTCCGCCGTGGTAGTCATAGCGAACGCCACCAGTGAGGCTCAGATTCGTCAGCACCTGCCACTTGTCCTGCACATAGCCTGAGATCTCGTTGGACCGGTAATAGCGGTCTGCGTTATTCCGATGGCTGACAGGGTCCACGCTTTCGATCAGGCTCGACGAATGCACCTTGCCCTGCAAGAAGCTGTCAAAGCTGTTGACATTCACTTCCGCAAAGCCCGTCCGGTTGTTGGTGATATTGAGCTGAGTATAGCTGTACCCACCTCCCGCGACGATGGTGTGCTTGCCCGCGGTAAAGATCAGGTTGGTGGAAGGATTCAGGCGATTCTGATAATAGCCCATATCCACGAAGGCACTGTAGGGACCGACCGTCAATCCCGGCGCATATTGTTCACTGCTGGCGAACTGGCTGATCTGAAGGCCCGGCAGGCCAGGATTGAGAGGGGCAGTCCCGGCTGCACCAACGCCGTAGTTTCCGCCACCCGCCGTCTGTGTGAAGTAGCTATAGGAACCCATGCGGACAAAGCCGAGTCGCTGCTCCCAGTTCAGCCGCGGCCCTATCGCGATTGTGTTGTCGATCGCTGCCACCTGGGATCCGTTATTCTGCGTCACCGGAAAGCCACCGGTCGCCGAGTACCCATAAGGCTTCGTCACGGGAGCATTTTGGTAGAAATATTTCGCAGAAATCCGGTCGGTGCCCGTCATGTCATAATCGACCGAGATTGCCGCCTGGTCGGAGGTCAACTTCGATGTCCCAATCAAAATGACATTTGGAACGCCGTACTGATACGACGCATTCGATTGAGCCGAAGGAATCAGATATTGACCATTGGGCAGCTTGGCATTCAAGAGGCCGGCAGCAATTGAATCGATCTGGTTGGCCGTTGTCGAACCACCCCATATCGCATCCGCGCTGGCGAGCCCTGCGTTGGAACGGTCATCCGTCAGCCCAGAGGGCACAGTCATTTGCGAGATGCCGGTCGCTTCGTCTGCGTTATCTCGGTGCTGGTACGCGGCAAAAAA
>JAJYAE010000233.1 GCA_021779695.1 Acidobacteriota bacterium
AGCGGCGAAGGCCACGGGCAACGTTGTATTCGCCACCGCCCTCCCAGACCTGAAACGTGCGGGTGGTGGGGATGCGGAGTTCACCGGGATCGAGGCGCAGCATGACCTCGCCGAGGCTGAGGCAGTCCCACCTGCGCGAGGAGTCGGGAATCTGGATGGCGTCCATGCGAGCTTGAAGTCTCTCTCCGTCCATCAATGTAAAGCATTGGGCCACTTCAAGGCTGTGGCATTCTGCTCAGGAAGTCGGGGTGCGTGGTAGATTGCCAATGGGCGGCAGAAAGCCGGTGTGGATGAGAGATCCTGCTCGTACAAGGCGCCGCAGAAGTCTCGCAAGAAGGGAGAACGCGATTGAGCGGTGGACTGTTTGATCTGACTGGGCGCGTGGCGGTAGTGACTGGCGGCACAACGGGCCTTGGTAAGGCCATTGCTCTGGGCCTGGCCGCTGCCGGAGCGGATGTAGTGGCGACGTCGCGCCGGCCGGAGCAGGTGAGCACTGTGGCCCGGGAGATCGAGGGGATCGGGAGCCGCTCACTGCGCGTCGCGAGCGACGTGCAAAGCAGAGAATCGCTTCAGACGCTGCATGACTCGGTGCTGAAGGAGTTCGGCAAGGTGGACATTCTGGTGAATGCTGCGGGCGTGACAAGCAAAGCGCCGACGCTGGATGCCAACGAAGCCGACTGGGCACGGGTGATGGACACGAATCTGAATGGGACGCTGCGCGCTTGCCAGATCTTTGGCAAAACGATGGTGCGCGCAGGTTATGGACGAATCATCAACCTTGGATCACTGACGACGTTTGTCGGCTTTTATCACGTGGCTGCCTACGCGGCAAGCAAGGCCGGAGTGGGCGCGCTCACCAAAGTCCTGGCGATCGAACTGGCGCAGACCGGAGTGAATGTGAATGCGATTGCGCCGGGTGTCTTCCCGACTCCGCTGAATGCCTCGCTGGTGCTGAATACGCCACGCGGAGAAGAGCTTCTGCTGCGGACTCCGATGCGGCGATTTGGTGAAGCGAAGGAGATTGCCGGAACTGCGGTGTATCTGGCGTCAGAGGCGGCATCATTTGTGACCGGCGAGATTATCGCGGTGGATGGAGGCTTTCTGGCGAGTGGCGTGAATCAGTAGGCACTGCGTATCGAAGCATCATCAAGCGAGAGGGCTCTCGACTGGCATGAAGATCACAAATGCGTATGTCAACATCACGTCACCGGGGCGGAACTTCGTCACGCTGAAGTTAGAGACGGATGAAGGAATCTATGGCCTGGGCGATGGCACGCTGAACGGGCGCGAGATGGCCGTTGCCACCTACCTGACGGAGCATGTGATTCCGTGCCTGATCGGTCGCGACCCATTCCAGACAGAAGATATCTGGCAGTATCTGTACCGCGGCCCGTATTGGCGTCGGGGGCCGGTGACGATGGCTGCGATTGCCGCAGTGGACGTAGCACTGTGGGACATTAAAGGCAAGGCGCTCAAAACGCCTGTATATAACCTGCTGGGCGGCAAGAGTCGCGAGGGCGTGCTGGTGTATGCGCATGCCAATGGCAAGGACCTGGAGCACGCGCTCGAGGATGTGGCGCGGCACAGGGACCTTGGTTACAAAGCAATCCGTGTGCAGAGCGGCATTCCGGGAGTGCCGAGCACGTATGGGGTTGCGAAGGGAAGTGGCCGCTATGAACCGGCCGAGCGGGGGTTGCCGCCGGAGCAGGCATGGGCGACGGAGCCGTATCTGCGGCACACGCCGAAGCTATTTGCAAAGGTGCGCGAGCAGTTTGGCGAGGATCTGCATCTGCTGCACGATTGTCATCATCGGCTGACGCCGATTGAGGCGGCGCGGCTGGGCAAGGAACTGGAGCCGTTCCACCTTTTCTGGATGGAGGACCCGACTCCGGCGGAACTGCAGGAGGGCTTCAAGGTCATTCGCGAGCACACGACGACGCCGCTGGCCGTGGGGGAAGTCTTCAACTCAGTCTGGGACGCGCACGATTTGATTCGTAACCAGTGGATCGATTATCTGCGGATGACGGTGGTGCATGGCGGTGGATTGACGCACCTGAAGAAGACGGCGGATTTTGCGGCGCTCTATCATGTGCGGACCGGATGCCACGGTGCGACGGACCTGTCGCCGGTGACGATGGCTGCGGCGCTGCATTTTGGCACGGCAATTCACAACTTCGGGATTCAGGAGCACATGCCGCACACCGACGAGACCGACGCTGTGTTTCCGCATGCGTACACGTTCAAGGACGGAATGATGCATCCCGGCGATGCGACCGGGCTTGGCGTGGATCTGGATGAAAAGCTGGCGGCGAAGTATCCCTATCAGCGGGCGTATCTGCCGGTGAACCGAAAGCTGGATGGGACTTTGACTGACTGGTAAGGTTGCGCACTAAAAAAGGGACAAGGAAAAAATGACCGCAGAACGCAAGTTGCGGATGGGGATGGTCGGCGGCGGGCCGGGCGCGTTTATCGGGCCGGTGCACCGCATGGCCGCAGAGCTGGATGGAAAGATCGAGCTGGTGGCGGGAGCATTTTCGCAGTCTGCGGAGCGGTCGCGCGCGGCAGGAGAGGCTTACCGCATCGCACCGGAACGCGCATATACCAGCTACGCAGCGATGGTGGAGGCTGAGCGCAAGCGCCCGGATGGGATTGACTTTTTGGCGATTGTGACTCCGAATGCACTGCACCTGCCGGTGGCGGAGGCGGCGCTGCGCGCAGGCTTTCCGGTGATGAGCGACAAACCGGCCACAGCGACGTATGAGGAAGCGCTGGCGCTGGAGAAAGCTGTGACGGCAGCGGGATTGCCCTATGGGCTGACGCACACCTATGCAGGCTACGCGCTGGTGCGCGAGGCGCGAGCGATTTGTGCGAGCGGCCAGCTGGGAACGATTCGCAAGGTTGCAGTGGAGTACCTGCAAGGTTGGCTGAGCCGGCCGCTGGAGCAGACGGGGCACAAGCAGGCGGGTTGGCGATCGGATCCCGCATTGAACGGGCCTGGTGGGTGCATCGGCGATATTGGAGTGCATGCGTTTCATCTGCTGGAGTATGTGACCGGGCTGGACGCGACCGCACTGCATGCAACGCTGCGCTGCGTGGTACCGGGGCGGAGGGTGGATGACGACTGCACGGCGCTGCTGCGGCTGGAGAATGGCGCGAGCGTGGTGCTGATGGCTTCACAAATTGCGGTGGGCGAGGGAAATGGCCTGCGGTTGCGCGTGTATGGCGAGAACGGTTCGCTGGATTGGCGGCAGGAAGATCCGAACCGGTTGCGGCTGAAGTGGCTGGATGGCGCGGAGGAGATTCGGCATGCGGCGGGAGCGTATCTGAGTGAGGATGCGCGGATGGTGACGCGGCTGCCGGGCGGGCATCCGGAAGGATTCATTGAGGCCTTTGCGGTGTTGTATCGCGAGTTTGCGGGTGGCCTGATTGCGTGGAAGAAGGGCGAGCGGAACCCGATGCCGGCGACATTGCCGGGGATTCGCGCGGGCGTGCGGGGCATGCGATTCATCGAGCGCGCGATTGCGAGCAGCGCGAAGCAGCAGTGGGTTGATTTTTGACGGTGCGCCTGGGCCGCGAGGAGAGAGCCAATGAAGACGATCAAGGGACCGGGGATTTTTCTTGCACAGTTCGCGGGTGATGCGGAACCGTTTAATTCTCTCGACGGGATGGCGAAATGGGCGGCGGGGCTGGGCTTCGCGGGCGTGCAGATTCCAAGCTGGGACGGACGGCTGTTTGATCTGCAACGTGCAGCGGAGAGCAAGACCTACTGCGATGAAGTGCTCGGCACGCTGAGCCGGCATGGGCTGTCGCTGACAGAGCTCTCGACGCATCTGCAGGGCCAGCTTGTGGCAAGCCATGCGGCGTATGACACGCTGCTGGATGGCATTGCGCCGCAGGCGGTGCATGGCAACGTGAAGGCGCGCACGGTGTGGGCAGTGCAGCAGTTGCTGTGGGCAGCGAAGGCAAGCAGGAACCTCGGGCTCGATGCACACGCAACATTTTCCGGCGCGCTGGCGTGGCCGTTTTTTTATCCATGGCCGCAACGACCGGCGGGGTTGATTGAGGAGGCATTTGCAGAGTTGGCGCAGCGGTGGCTGCCGATTCTGCGGGCCTTTGACGAGGCCGGCGTGGATGTGTGCTTTGAGCTGCATCCGGGCGAGGACCTGCATGACGGCGTGACGTTTGAGCGATTTCTCGATGCGGTGGGCGGACATGTGCGGGCGAATATTCTGTACGACCCGAGCCACATGGTGCTGCAACAGATGGACTACCTGGCGTTCCTCGATCTCTATCACGAGCGGGTGCGCGCATTTCATGTGAAGGATGCGGAGTACAGGCCAAGTGGGCGCAGCGGCGTGTATGGCGGCTATCAGGACTGGATTGATCGCGCGGGCCGGTTTCGTTCGCTGGGCGATGGGCAGATTGACTTCGGCGCCATCTTCAGTAAGATGGCGCAGTATGACTATCCGGGCTGGGCGGTGTTGGAGTGGGAGTGTTGCCTCAAGCATCCCGAGGTGGGCGCGGCAGAAGGCGCAGAGTTCATCCGCTCGCATATGATTCGCGTGACAGAGCGAGCCTTTGATGACTTTGCGGGTGCGGCGCCGGATGCCGAGCGGAACCGGAAGATTCTGGGTCTTGGCTAAAGCGGCGCCGGGTGACGTTATCCGAGCGTGAGTCCTGCGGAGCGATAGATCTCCGCGATGTACCGCATGTCGCGCAGTCCTTCTTCGCCGGACGTCTTGGGCTCCAGACCATTCTGAACGCAGTGAGAGAAGTGATCGGCCTGCGCGGTGAATTGGTATGGATCACGCGCGGTGTTGGGCTCGTCAAGCTGCTTGCCGCCGAAATCGCCAAGCAGGCGCTCGCCGTCATAGTTGAAAGCGGGTTCGCCCGCGATCCAGCCCTTTGAACCGTGGACGCGGAAGAAGCCATCCATCGGTGCACCATAAGTGGTGTTGCAGCTGGCGACGATGCCGGAGGGGAACTTCATGGTCCAGGAGACGTTCTCCTCAACTTCATTGAAGCGGCCGTCGTGATCGATGACGGAGGCGAATGCGGAGATGCTTGCGGGCTCCTCCCCGGTGAGGTAGCGGCAGGCGTTGAGTGAGTAGATGCCGACGTCGACGAGCGGGCCGCCGCCAGCTAGCTTTCGGTTGAGCCGCCACTCGCCGGGAGCAATGTTGAAGCCGAACGCGCTCTCAATGGCCTGCACCTGGCCGATGGCGCCGGAACGGATGAGCTGGACTGCCTTGAGGTTGGTGGGCTCGTAGTGGCAGCGGTAGGCGATCATCAGCCTGACGTTGGCGGCCTTGCAGGCGGCGATCATCGCTTCCGCATCGGCGACGGAGGTGCTCATGGGTTTTTCGCACAGCACATGCTTTCCGGCTTTGGCTGCGCGGATGGTGTATTCGGCGTGCATGGAGTTGGGCAGCGCGACGTAGACGGCCTGCACGTCCTTGTTTTTCGCAATCTCGTCGAAGTTTTCGTAGTTGTAGATGGAGCTGGAGGGCACGCCGTACTGGGCGGCGATGCGGTCGGCCTTGTCGCGGTGGCCACTGACGAGGGCCGCGACGCGCGAGTTGCTGGTGTTCTGGATGCCCGCCATGAAGTGGCCTGCGATGCGCCCGAGGCCGATGATGGCGTAACCAGTTTTCGCGTCGGAGGATTGTGCCGGGATGGACGGCGCGACGGAGGCGGCGATACCAAGAGCGCTAAAACGCGCGAATTCTCTTCGAGTGAGCTTCATAGCAGAATAGCCTCGTTTGCGTGGATGCGTGCGATTCAGATTCGGGTGGACGGACAGGGAATTCTCGTGTTCCATCCATATAAATCGATTTTGAATGAGATGCGCAAGGGGAAAAGCTAGCGGCGGCGTGAAGGCTTGCGGGAGATGGTTACGAGTTTACCGGTGACCGCGAAGCGCCGATGCTCGACGGGCGAGGAGAGCACGAGACTGGTGACCGGAGTGCCGTAGGGAAGCAGTGCCTCGATCAGTGCTTCGAGGTCGGCCATGTTGGTGGTCGTGACCTTGAGCAGGAAGTCGTCACTGCCGGTGAGGTGGTGGCACTCGCGGACCTCTTCGAGTGCCTGCACGAAGTCGAGGAGGCGGCGGTAGTTTTGGCCGCTGCAGCTCATGCGGATAAAGGCCATGACCTCCAGGCCGAGCGCGTCGTGATCAATGTCGACTGTATAACCGCGGATGATTCCAACGTCTTCCATTTGCCTGAGTCGCTCGGCGGTGGCGGTGGGTGAGAGGCTGATGCGGCGGCTCAGCTCGGCGAGGCTCAGGCGGGCATTACGCTGAAGCTCATCAAGGAGCTTTCGTCCATAAATATCCATCAGCGCCGTGGAATCCATTGCCATAGCCTGAAAGCGTAGATGAATCCATCCAAGAAGTCCAGAAATATAGGAAGAAGATGCTGTTTGCAGCGAGGAAACAGGCCTAGGATGGGCACATGGGCGACTTGATTCTGGATGGGCAGTCGTTGAGGCTGGCGGAGATCGAGAGTGCAGCGGTGGGGCGGCGGCCACTGCGTGTGTCTGAGTCTGCGCTGGAGCGCGTGGCCGCATGCCGCTGCCGGATTGAAGAGATTGTGGCAGCGGGCGAGACCGTGTATGGCGTAAACACCGGCTTTGGCAAGCTGGCCGATGTGCGGATTGCACCGGAGCGTCTGGCGGAGCTGCAACTCAATCTTGTGCGCAGCCATGCGGGCGGAGTTGGGCAGCCGTTGTCAGAGGCGGAGTCGCGCGCGATGGTCCTGTTACGCGCGAATGTGCTGGCGAAGGGACATAGCGGCGTGCGGCCAGAGTTGCTGGAACTGCTGGTGGCTCTGCTGAACGCGGGCGTACATCCGGTGATTCCTGAGAAGGGCTCGGTGGGCGC
>JAJYAE010000234.1 GCA_021779695.1 Acidobacteriota bacterium
CCACGCAATGTAACCCGCGAACGCCAGGCTGGACTCCCTGCATCCGTCTTCTGAAGGATGCGGGGAGCACACGCAGCGGTGGCAAGGATGCACTGAGACTCTTCAGGAGACGATCCGCATGAAGCTACCCCGAGTGAAATACAGCGCATCGCTGCTGGGCGCCAGTGGAAGAGCGCGCGTAACGCGGGCGGGGGAAGCGCTCTTTGTCCGCACTCAGGCTCTTCAGCGCGTCCATGTGGTGGCGCGCCTTGCGTTCACTGCTGACGCTCTTTCCAGATCCGGTAAAGGCCCCAGGCCGCGATGGTGCAGTTGTCGCGGATGCTGCCGTCGAGAATCCTTTGTTCAAAATCCGCGACTGGAATGGAGTGCAGGGTCAGGTCGTGTTCCTCGGCATCCGGATCGGTACCGACGGGACTGAGGCCGGTCGCAAGAAAGACGTGCTGCTGCTGGCGCAGAAAGCCGTAGGCGATCCAGAGTGTTCCCAGGTAGGTCATGGTCGCCGCGTGCAGGCCGGTTTCCTCCTGCAGCTCGCCGCGCGCCAGTTTTTCCGCAGCGGCGTCTTCATCCTCTTCCCAGCTGCCCTGGGGAAGCTCGAGGGCGCGCTCCTGGATGGTGTAACGGAATTGCTCGACGAGCCAGACACGGTCGCCATCAACGGGCAGGATGATAGCCGAGTCGGATTTGTCGACCACGCCGTAGATGCCCTTCTGGCCATTGGAACGCAGAATTTCGTCCTCGCGCACGCGCATCCAGCGGTTGCGGTAGACCTCGCGGCTGGCGAGCGTGGTGATGGAAGGAGGATTCTGCTGGTCGCGTGGCGGCATCGGGGCATCCTTTCGGTCAAGTCATCGGGCATCCTGCGGTCCATTCCAGCACAAAGCGCCGGCGTGCGAGGGAGTTGCAGAATTCCTAGAGAGGAAGTGTACAGTCCAACCCTCTTGCGGCGGCTCTATGCGTTGCGCACGCGCCACTCGCGCAGGCGGCCCACCAGAGAGGCTGGCCCGGTAACCGTCAAGTGCACGAGGTTGCCCTCGTAAGCCCGATCGCGCACGGTCATTCCGGCATCGATCATGGCCAGCACTGCGCCTTCGCTCTGCGGAACGCGCAGTTCCGCTTCAAGGAGCGGATCGGATTTGAGCGCCTCGTCGATGGCTGCGAGGAGTGCATCCATTCCCTCGCCGGTGCGCGCGGAGACCAGCAGCGCTCCCTGGGCAGCGCGTGCCTGCCGGTCTTCGGGCGTCAGCAGGTCCAGCTTGTTCAGGACCTCAATGCGCGGCTTGCGCAAGGCATCGAGCTCGCCGAGCACCTTCTCAACCTGCGCCTTTTGCTCCTCGCCGTAGTGAGAGGCGGCATCGCGGACGTGGAGCAGAACCTCGGCCTGCTCCACCTCTTCCAGCGTGGCGCGAAAGCTGGTGACGAGCGTGTGCGGCAGGTTGCGGATAAAGCCGACCGTGTCCGAAAGCAGAACCTTGCGGCGGCTGGGCAGCTCAATGGCACGCAGCTTGGGGTCCAGCGTGGCGAACATGCGCGACGATTGCAGCACCTGTGCGCCGGTGAGCTGATTGAAGAGCGTGCTTTTGCCGGCGTTGGTGTAGCCGACGAGCGCCACCGTGGGCACGGGAACAGCCTCGCGGCGCTGGCGTTGCTGGCGGCGGACGCGGCGGACGGCGTCCAGATCCTGCTTGAGCTGATCGATGCGGCGCTGAATGCGGCGCCGGTCGGTCTCAAGCTGGGTTTCGCCGGGGCCGCGGGTGCCGATGCCGCCGCCGAGCTGGGACATTTCGCGGCCGCGCCCGGTCAGACGGGGCAGCATGTATTCCAGCTGGGCGAGCTCGACCTGGAGCTGGCCCTCGCGGGTGCGGGCGTGGCGGGCAAAGATGTCCAGAATGAGCTGGGTGCGGTCAAGGACGCGGCAGGGCAAGGCACGCTCGAGGTTGCGCAACTGGGTGGGTGAGAGGTCGTGATCGAAGAGGACAAGGTCAGCTTCGGTAGAGGCTGCAACCCCTGCCACTTCTTCCACTTTGCCCTGCCCGATGAGCGTGGCCGGGTCAAGGCGGGCGCGGCGCTGCATGAGCTCGGCGGCCACGTAGCCGCCGGCGCTCGATACCAACTCGCGGAATTCAGCCATCGACTCTTCGGCGCTGAGGCCGGGAGCATCGACGGGCTGCGGCGCGGATGGTGCCTCAGGCTCTTCCGCAGGGCCAGCCGGCGATTCTGCCGCGCGGTCCCGGGATTGAAGCGCAGCCAGGCGCGCAGCTTCAGCACCGGAACGAGGAGTGCGGTTGCGGAGACCGAAGTCTACCCCAACAAGAACGGCGCGCTCCTGCGTTGTCCGGGTCTCAAGCTCTTGCAACGAAGCGTGCTCCCAGCGTGCTAGCGCTGCTCAGCGGCTGCCGCAGGCGGCGCAGAGGACGGCACCGCTGCCGGACCGATGGAGCCATGCGCCACGGCGGGCCGATGCTCACCGTGCATCACGCTGCGGTTACTGACAACGGTCGAAATGGCGTGCTTGAAGATCAACTGCTCCTGGCTGTTGTTCTCGAGCAACACAGAATACTTGTCAAAGGAGCGTATCTTTCCGGTGAGCTTGACGCCGCTGACCAGATAAATCGTGATGGGGGTCTTGTCCTTGCGGACCGTATTCAGGAAAGTGTCCTGAATATTTTGTGCCGGCTTGTTTTCCATGTGCCGATCTCCTGCTTTCTTCTTTATTTGTGTTCGGTGCGCCCGACCTGCGCACGTCCATCCTGCAATTCAACGGGAACGACGCCGGAAGCCCCGGAGCCGATAAGTCCCGCAATGTGACAACAGTAAAAGGATTTGCAACCTTTTTCAACTGCCTGCCGGGGATTGGTCTTCGCTTCATGAAACGGGTGGGCTTTCTCCGTCACACATCGCCAGCCATCCAAACTGCTAGGATGAGGGCGTGAAAGACCCTGTCTCGTCCCGCGCAACCGGTGCCGCTGCGGCGCAAACCGTGCCCATGCTCGACCTGAAACGCCAGTACAAGCCCCTGCATGAGGAGCTGATGGCCGCGCTGGGGCATGTCTTGGAGACGCAGCAGTTCATTCTTGGTGAGCCGGTGGCGGCATTTGAGCAGGCTGCGGCCCGCCAGCTTGGGGTGGCGCACGCGATTGGCTGCTCCTCGGGGACGGACGCCCTTTGGCTGGCACTGGCGGCGGCGGGCATCGGCCCCGGCATGACGGTGTTGACAACGCCGTTCAGCTTTTTCGCCTCAGTGAGCGCCATTTTGCGGGCCGGGGCTACGGCGGTGCTGGCGGATATTGACCCGGCGACGTTCAACCTGAGTCCGGCCGCGGTTGAGGCGGTGCTGGATTCGAAACGGGGTGCGGCTGCGCGCGCCATTTTGCCGGTGCACCTCTACGGGCAGTGTGCGGACTGGACCGCTTTTGGCCGTCTGACAAGGGAACGTGGACTGCAACTGATTGAAGATGCGGCGCAGGCCTGGGGCGCGCAGTGGCAGGGCGTGCACGCCGGAGCGCTGGGCGATGCGGCGGCCTTCAGCTTTTATCCCACGAAGAATCTCTCTGCGGCTGGCGACGCGGGGATGGTGGCGACAAACTCCGACAACATCGCCGAGCGGGCGCGGATGCTGCGCCAGCACGGGATGCGCCGCCGCTACCATCACGATGAGGTGGGCTGGAATGCGCGGCTGGACGGCTTCCAGGGGGCGATTCTCGGGGTGAAGCTGCGGCACATCGAGGCATGGAACCAGGCGCGGCATACCGTTGCCCGTCGTTACCATGCGCTGTTTCACGCAGCGGGAGTGGCCGAAGCAGGGCCGTATCCCACGCACGGCTTGGTGCTGCCGCATGAGGTTCCCGGCAGCCGCCACGTGTGGCACCAGTATGTGATTCGCACCAGCCGGCGCGATGCTCTGCGCGAGCATCTGACGGCGCGCAAGATTGGGTCGGAGATTTACTATCCGACTCCGCTGCACCTGCAGGAGGCGCTGAAGCCGCTGGGCTACAAGGCGGGCGATTTTCCCGAAGCCGAGCGCGCGGCACGCGAGGTGCTGGCGCTGCCCATCTTCCCCGAGTTGCGGGAAGATGAGCAGCAGACCGTGGTGAGTGCGATTGCGGAGTTTCTGAGCTGAAGGCGCGGGCGCTGCCCTCAACCCACAGGTTCAGCGCAGCAGGTTGGTACGCACCAGCTCAATGATTTCGTCGCCGCGCCCGTTCAGAATCGCCTTCATCATGTAGAGATTGAAGTCCACCACCTGGTCAAGCTTGAGCGAGGGCGGCATGGCCAGTTCGTGGCGGTTGACGGCGATATCGACGAGCGCAGGGCCTTTGTGGGCGAAGGCTCGCTCGAGCGCGGGCCGCACCTGCTCCGGATCGTCAACGTGGATGCCCAGCAGACCCGATCCCTGGGCAATCTGGGTAAAGTCAGGATTGACGAGGTCAGTGGCGTGGCTGAGGAAGCCGGTCGCCTTCATCTCCAGCTCCACAAAGCCGAGCGAGCCATTGTTGAAGACGATTAGCTTGACGGGCAGGTCAAGCTGGCGAAGCGAGAGCAGATCGCCCATAAGCATGGAGAGACCGCCGTCACCGGAGAGCGTGACGACCTGGCGGCCGGGATGCGAGCTCTGCGCGCCGATGGCCTGCGGCAGAGCGTTGGCCATGGAACCGTGGTTAAACGACCCGAGCAGACGGCGCTTGCCGTTCATGGTGAGGTAGCGGGCAGCCCAGATGACCGGCGTGCCGACATCGACGGTGAAGATGGCATCGTCCGCGGCGACTTCATTGAGAATCCTGGCCACATATTGCGGATGAATGGGCCGCTGGCCAGGCTTGCCGGTGGCCAGCGCATCCAGATCCTTGCGCGTGTCGCGATAGTGGTCGCGGCAGGCGCGCAGGAAGGTCGAGTCGCGCTTCTGGCTGAGTTGCGGGAGGAGATCGCGGAGCGTCTCCTTGATGCCGCCGGCGAGCCCGAGATCGACGTGGCTGCGGCGGCCAATCTGCTCCTCGCGCAGGTCAATCTGCACAATGCGCGCCTTTTGCGGATAGAACTGCTGGTAGGGAAAATCGGTGCCGAGCATGAGCAGCGTGTCGCAGTTCATCATGGCGTGATAGCCAGAGGAGAAGCCGAGCAGGCCGGTCATGCCCACGTCATAGGGATTGTCGTACTCGATGAACTCCTTGCCGCGCAGGGCGTGAACGACGGGCGCCTGCAAGATGCCGGCGACGGCCATCAGTTCGTCGTGCGCCCCCTGGCAACCGGCGCCGGCGAGGATCGTGACCTGGTGCGACTCGTTGAGAAGCTGGGTCAGCTGCGCCATCTTTTCCTTGCCGGGGATCACCTCAGAGCGTTCGGCGGTGAACTCGACGCGCCGCGCGGTGTTGACGGCTTCAGCGAGGGCAACGTCGCCGGGGAGCACGACGACGGCGACGCCGCGCCGGGCAATGGCCGTCTGGATGGCAATCTCAAGGGTGCGCGGCATCTGCGCGGAGCTGGAGACAAGTTCGCAGAAGACACTGCACTCCTGAAAAAGGTGCTCAGGATGCGTCTCCTGGAAGTAGCCGCTGCCGATTTCCTGCGATGGGATGTGCGCGGCAATCGCAAGCACAGGGACGCGGCTGCGGTGCGCATCGTAGAGGCCGTTGATGAGGTGAAGATTGCCGGGGCCGCAACTGCCGGCGCAGACGGCGAGCTTGCCGGTGAGCGCGGCTTCCGCTCCGGCGGCGAAGGCGGCCGTCTCCTCATGGCGCACGCCGACCCAGGCCATGCCCTTGCGCGTTCGCACTGAGTCTGTAATGCCGTTCAGCGAATCGCCGGCGACGCCGTAGATCCGCTCCACGCCGGCGGCCGCCAGCACTTCCACGCACAGTTCCGCAACTTTCATTGCACACACCCTCCGCCTATTGGCGCATCCGCGCTGCGTGGTGCGTTGCAGCGACTCCGGCTGCCGCTGAGGCTCACTCTTGGGTAGATGCGGCGCTGGTGCGCGCGGTGCAAGCCGGTGCAGTCGGATTCCCGCAGCGTGGGATGCGCGTGCAGGACACGCGCACGCAATCGTACCGTAAAATCAAGGAAGCATGAAGTGCCCTTACTGCGGCTTTGCACAGGATCGTGTGGTGGACTCGCGCGAAAGCAAGGAGGCGGACTCGATTCGCCGCCGGCGCGAGTGCGAGAGCTGCAACCGCCGCTTCACCACCTACGAACGCATCGACGAGATTCCCTACATGGTGGTGAAGAAGGACGGCCGCCGCGAGCGTTTTGACCGGCAGAAGGTGCTGAGCGGCCTACTGCGAGCCTGCGAAAAGCGCCCGGTTTCCTCCACCCAGCTCGAAGCGATTGTGGACGCCACGGAGACCTTCCTGATGGAGGCTGCGGAGCGCGAGCGCACCACGAATGAGGTGGGCGAGTTGATCATGAAGCACCTCAAGGGGCTGGATACGGTGGCCTATATCCGCTTCGCCTCGGTCTACCGCGATTTCAAGGACGTGCGCGAGTTCAAGGAAGAGCTGGAAGGGCTGCTGGAAGGGCATCGCGGCGGCAGGAAGAAATAATCCATTCGTTTGCGGAACGATGAAGAGAACGTGCTTCGATGGATGCCGTAATCACGGACGCCTTGTCAATCTGATTCCTTCTATCTCTTCCGGAACCCAATGATCCCGGCGTTTGAAGGCACTGGTTTCGGCATCAACTCAGTGCTAAAATAGATGCAGGAGAGACCGGATGCGCACGACGATTGCACTGGACGAAGACCTGCTGAGACAGGCTGCGCAGTATACGGGCATTACGGAAAAGGCGGCCCTGGTGCGGGAGGCGCTCACCCGTCTTGTTCGGAATGAGGCTGCCCGGCGGCTTGCGGCTCTCGGGGGCAGCGATCC